>DAHUYK010000066.1 GCA_027315245.1 Vulcanimicrobiota bacterium
GGGCTACTCGGCACACGGGTTCTCGGGCGACGTGGATTACTACGCGATCTCGAATATCGCGACGATGCTCTGGGTCGACGCAAAGTACAGCGCCCGTGGACCGTTGCATCCGTTTCTTGCGTTCCAAGCCGGCGACGAGAACAACGCCGGTCAGTCGGTGATCGGCAAGATCGACAGCCGCATGTACGGGCTCCAGGCCGGCGTCAACGTCATGCCGGCCGTACAGCTCGTGGTCGGCTATGACGATCTTCCGTGGCGCGCCGACACGATGACGCTCCCCGCGGGCGTGCACTGCAGCCGTACGACGCATCTCCTGAGTCTTCCGACACCGGTGAACGGCTACTACGTCTTTCCGTACTTCGTCCCGAACAACGCGCCGCAGTGCATTCCGGGCGCGGGCGGCACGGCTCGGATTCTTTACGGGGGCTGGGCCAGCCCGTATACGGACAGCTACGCCACCGACCCGATGTTCACGACGACCCTGACGCAAGGCCTCGCAGACCGGCACGTCGCGGGAAACTCGTTGAAATACGCTCTTGTTTTTACTTCGGCGGACCGCCGTTTCGTTGGGCAGATCAGCCACGCGATCTACAATGCTGGAAACGCCGGCGGAAACGAGCAATCGGAAGAGACCGATATCGACGCGCTCTACTACCTGAACCATGTCGGCCATGGCCGTTACCGCGGCCTGTTGCTGCACTACCGCTACGGTGAACGGCTCTTCTTCGAGACGAACGTTTACGGCGGGTTGCCGCTCTTTACGTACAACCGCGCGCAGATCGAGTACGACTTCTAACACCAGCAGCGGTTGCGCGACCCAGACGATCAAGGGATGGTCCTGCCTCCTTGGGTGGCTGCCAAGTAGCATTTCGGCCGCTTTCATCCGTTATAGAGAGTAGAGTGATCCGACGCTTCGTGTCTCTCTGTGCCCTCGTGGGCGCAGCGGTTCTCATTATGCCAGGGCCGGTCGTCGCCACCCAGGCGGCGACGTTCGCGCAGGCTGGCAACGACGCATTGGCAACGCTCTTGCACGCCTACTATGCCGGCGGCGGAGCCTGGCGCGAGTGCAATGCGCCCGCGTGCGCCGTTGCGCGCGGCGACTGGGGCGCCGATTCCCTGACGAACGCGCTGTATGTGGCGTGGCGGTCGTCGCACGATGCTGCCGTGGGCAGTGCGATCGCAGCGGTCGGTGCAGCGGTGCCGCGGTACGGCGCACTCTGCCGCGCCGGCGGTTGCCCGTACTGGAGCGACACGCCCGCGTGGGACGCCGTGACGCTCATGCGTGCGTACGAGGTGACGGGCGAGGGAGCGTTCTTACGCCGGGCGCAGGCGGCGCTACGCTACGTCTTCGACTCGCCCGCCTTCAGCGGCGGCGCCTGTTCGACGATTCCGTACCAGCGATCGATGGATTCCGGAGCGCAGGTGAAGACGCTCGAGACCGACGCGAACGCCACGAAAGCCGCATTGCTCCTCTACCGGGCAACCGGCGAGAGGAGTTACCTGCGTGCGGCGATCATGCACTATGCCGCGGACCGGCGGCGCTTTCTCGACCCGGCAGTCCCGCTCTACACCGTGCATGTCGTCGACGACGGAACGCACTGCGTACAAGTGCCGCGCCGTTTCTTTGCGTCGGTGAACGGCGATATGATTTGGAACGGGCTGGCGCTGTGGCACGCGACGGGGAGGTCCTCGTTCTACCACGACGCGATCGCGACCGCGGAGGCCGTCGACACGTATCTGTCGGACGGGCGCGGCGTCTTTATCGATCTGCAGGGGGAGAACGACGTGGAAGAACCGCTCGTCGAGGCGATGGACGATCTCGCGGTGCAGCAACGCATGGCTTTTGCGCGCGCGTGGATACTGCGCAACGCGGGCGCCGCATTCGCCGGACGAGCCCCCACCGGGGCGTTCTCGCGCTTCTTCGACGGCCCCGCGCAGCCGGTCGCGTCGGCATGGGAGGCGAACGGCGGATTGACGCTCGAGATCGCGGCGGCATCGCTCGCCGGATCGCAGGCGGTTCCAACGAGCGACGCATGGGCGGGCGGCTCGTTCCTGACCCGCGCGGTGACGAAACTGCCCGCGACCATCGCGTTCGACGGATCTGGCATCGCGCTCGTCGGCACGATGAGCGCGACGTGCGAGCACGAGCACGTGCGCGTGTACGTCGACGGCGTCGAGACGTTCGACCGCACGGGTCTCTGGCAGAACCCTTCGATGCCCGCCGGTCCGTCGGTGCTTTTCGCATGGCGCTGGGCGAAACCAGGGAGGCACACCATCGAATTAAAGCCCGGGGGGCCCGAAGAGCTCGGTCGCGGCATCGTGGACCTTGAGAGCATGGTAACCTACTCGTCGCGGACGTAGAGAACCCAGGGTTTCTCTGGGTGATGGTCGGGCGGAAAGCGTTCGCCCGCTTGGAAGTGACGGCGCACGCCGCACTCGGCGCATTCGTATTGGCCGCTGACACTGACGGTCTCGCCGGCGGTTCCGAAAATCTCAGGCATGGGTACCTTGTACCCGATGAACGAGCGCATTCCGAGCATTCGCCCATCGTGATCGCTGCAATCGCGTTCGCTGCGGCGGTCTCGCCGGCCGACAGAACGTTCATTCGCAATGCGATTGCGATCGACTCGACGAACCTGCTGCAGCAACCTCATCGCGCGGCGCTGGCACTCTTTACGCGCGAGTCGCGCAAGGGCGGAAACGCAGCGTTGCGCGATTTCGCAAAGCGTACGCTCTCGGTCGTGCGCTCGAATCTCATCCAAGCACAGCATTACTTAAAACAAGAGCTATCAAGGGAGAAACATGGCGGTTTGTGAGTGTGAAGCCTGCACGTGCGACGTTGCCAACGAGGGCGACCGCTGCTCGGAAGCGTGTCGCGACTGCGACGAGAACGCGGAGGTGTGCCAATGCGCACACCCCGATTGCGCCGGCGGTGAGGTCGAAGAAGAGCTGTTCGACGAGACCGACGAGGAATACGACGAGGTAACCGAAGGCACCTAACGCAGGGCGAGAAGGGGCCGCGCGCATCGCCGCCGCACGTCGGCAGCATGCGCTGGCCTCTCTTCGCATTGCTCGCGATCGCTTTGGGCGCGGGGTGTTCGCACGCGATGCGCGCGCGCCGGACGCCGCAGGCGCAGTTGACGCCGAGCCCTGCTCCGACGGCTGCGTTCAGCGATCTCGGCGGGGTAGCTGCGGCGCCGTACATCGACCAGCTCGCGCGGCTACAGGTCTTTTTCCCTGCTGGCGGCGTCTTCGAGCCGGACAAACCGGTGCTGCGACGCGAGTTCGTGCGGTGGCTCATGCACGCTGATGCAGCAATTTGGGCGCAGAACCCGTCCAGCGTCATTCGACCTTCGCATACCGATGCGGTGCAGTTCTTCAGCGACGTTCCGACCGACGATCCGGACTACACTGCGATCGAGGGATTGCGCGAAGCCGGCGTGCCGCTCGCGCGCGGAAGGCGATTCCGCCCCAACCAACCCATTACGCGCGAAGAAGCGCTCGCGATCAAGGCGTACGTGGATTGCGGTGCGCCCGATCCGCTGCTCACGTCGGATCCCGCGCAGGCATATGCCGATCTGGCGCCATGGAAAGACGACCGGCGGATCGGGCGAGCGTACGTCGTGCCGATTGCAAGCTGCTTCATGCAGGACGCCGGCACGGTGCCTGCGGACCGGCTCGACACGATTGCGCGGGCGTTCGGCAACGTCGACTTCCTGCAGCCCCGGCGGCTGCTCACGCGCGCGCAGGCGGCGGCGATGATCTGGCGCATCGGCGAACAGAAGCCCGACTTGAGCAACTTCCCGCCGCGCTCGGCGGCGCAGACGATCGCCGCGCAGCCTCAGTAGCGGCTCCTTGTTCATGTTCCCTTCATCTTTGAATCGTATGCTGGGGCGGTGCGGATTCTAGTCGTCGAAGACGACGATGCCCTTCGAATGCTGCTGCGCCGCGGTCTGAGCGAGGAGGGACACGTCGTCGACGCATTGGCCGACGGGCGCGACTTCGACGCATATCTCGCGGGGATGGCATACGACGTCGTCATTCTCGATTTGGGACTGCCGTACGAAGACGGGCTCTCGCTGCTGGGCCGCATGCGCAAGCGCGGCGACGCAACGCCGGTCCTCATCCTCACGGCTCGCGATTCCGTGGAGGACGTCGTCGCCGGACTCGATGCGGGATCCGACGATTACCTGTGCAAGCCGTTCGTGTTCTCCGAACTCGAGGCGCGCCTACGCTCCCTTGGACGGCGTCCGCCGGCGTACAGCGGCGACGAGCTATCAATCGAAGACGTGACGTTCAACTGCACGACGCGAGAGGCCGTACGGAATGGGCGCCCGTTAGAGTTGACGGCAAAAGAGGCAACGTTCCTAGAGGTCATGATGCGTAATCATGGCCGAACGGTTCCGCGCGCACTCATCGAGACGCGTCTATGGGATCGCGAGAGCGACCCCGAATCGAACGTGCTCAACGTGTACGCAAGACGCTTGCGGATGAAGCTCGCCGGGGAGGGTGAGCCGCAACTGCTGCACACCGTGCGCGGCGTCGGTTTTCGCTTGGAGCGCCGCGCGTGAGCATTCGCGCGCGCGTCGCGCGCACCGTCGTCGCGCTCGTGGCGATTGCCGTCGTCATCTTCGGCGGCGTGTCGTTCTTCGTCGTCGACCGCACGCTGCGCTCGAGCTTTCACGCGCAGCTCGACACGCTCGTGCGCGCGGTTGCGAACACGGTGGACGTGAAGCATGGACGCGTCAGCATCGATCGCGGCGACCTCGTGCAGATCAGCTTTCTCCACCCCGGTCTGCCGTTCGCGCTCTTCGATAGCAGCCACCGCCGCGTGCTGGGCGATCTCATGCCACCCCCGGCGCGGCGGTCGGGCATCGAGGTCGTGACGGTGCCGCTCTTCCGTGACGGTCATCTCTACGGATGGGTGGCCGGGTGGGAACCCAACGCCTGGATCGGCGCGTTTGACCGCGGGCTGCTCCTCGGGATACTGGCGCTCGGTGCGGCGCTCGTCGGTGCGGGCATCGTGTTCTCTCGCCGCACAGCGGCTGCAGCGCTGGCGCCGCTCGACGACATCGCTGCGCTTGCCGAACGCATCGAGGCACATGACCTATCGTCGCGGCTGCGGTCGAGTGATGACGGCGAGCTGGGCCGCATCTGCGCATCGTTCAATCGTATGCTCGACCGGCTGGAAGCAGGATTCGCGCGCGAGCGGCGCTTCGTCGCGGACGTTTCGCACGAACTGCGAACGCCGCTTGCAGTGATTGCGGCCGAAAGTGAGCTCGCGCTAAGGCGCGATCGCAGTGCGCCGGAGTACCGGGACGCGATTGCAGCGATTGCACGGGAAACAGAGCGCCTGGGGGAACTAACGGCGCAACTCTTGGACGCGGCTCGAGCGCAGATCGGAAGGCGCGAACTGCGCAACGTCGACGTGAACCGTCTCGTCAGCGATCTCGCCGCACGCGTTCGGCCTGCAGCCGAGGTGCGCGACGTGCGCGTTGAAGTGGAGGCGAAGGCGACGTCACAGGCGCGGGGAGATGCAGCGAGCCTCGAGCGCGCGCTAACGGCCATCGCGCACAATGCGATCGTGCACGCAGCCGGTTCGGGAGCGATCCGCTTGAGCGTGACGTCCGACGACGACGCCGTCCGGGTTGCAGTGGCGGATGACGGCCCGGGCTTTTCATGCAACGCGCTTGCGCACGCGACGGAGCGCTTGTGGCGCGGCGACACGAACGGCGCGCGCGAGGGCACGGGGCTCGGACTCGCGATCGCAAAAGCGATGGTCGAATCGAGCGGTGGCTCGATCGTGCTTTCGAATGGCGAACGTGGGGGAGCTCTCGTCACGCTGACCCTTCCGGCGGCGCGGCGCGCGTAACGACCGTGGGAGCGTTCTCGATTCGCCACGAGCGGGCGATATTATTCCTGGTTTGCGTCCTTGCAGTCGTGGGCGTGTGGAGTTACCTGCAGACGCGCGCGGCGATCTTCCCGTCGATGCAGTTCTCGCGCGTTGACGTCGTAGCCGACAGCGGCAACCTACCGCCAGAACAAGTGCACATCGCGGTGACGATGCCGCTCGAGCGCGCGTTTCTTGGGTTAGCGTTCGTGCAGCGCGTGCTCACGACGTCTGCGCAAGGCAGTTCGGAGCTCGTGGTGCAGTTCGACCCAAAGACCGACGCGCAGGCCGACCTGCAGTACGTCGAGTCGGCGATAGCGAGAACCCGCGCGCAGCTGCCTTCGGGTACGGACGTCCAGGCGAACGTCATCTTGCCGCAGAGCGAGCCCATACTCTCGTACGGGCTCGTGTCGACACGGCTTTCGCAAACCCTCGTGCGCGAATACGCGCAGCTCCAGATATTGCCCGCGCTCTACGGCGTGCCGGGGCTCGCGCGCGTCCTCGTCGTCGGCGGAGCGCAGCGCGAGTACCACGTGACGCTGGATACAGCGTCGCTGGCCGCCGCAAAGCTGACGGCCTCGGACGTTGCAAGCGCGATCGCCTCCGCAAACGACATCGTCGCCGCCGGCATTTCGCAGGCACATTCGCAGCGTAGCGCAGTGCTCGTGGACGCCGGTATGCGCGACGCATCGCAGTTGCGGCGTGTCGTCGTGCCGACGCCGTCCGGCGCTGGCGTCACGGTCGGCTCGCTCGGCGCCGTGAGCCTCGGCACGGCGCCCGAATCGATGCAGATGGCGTACGACTCGCAGCACGGCGTCGGACTGAACGTGTACGCGCTGCCCGGCGCCGACACCGTACGCTTGGCCGGCGAAATAAAAGCGAGGATGGCGACGATCGCTGCGGCGCTGCCCGCGGGCATCACCGTGCACAAGTACTGGGATGCAAGCGACATCATCGTCGCGTCGCAAGCGAGCCTGCGCGACGCGATTCTTGCCGGCGCGCTGTTGGCAATCGGCGTCATCTATCTTTTCTTGCGCAACGCGCGTATTACGGCGGTCGCAGCGGTCGTCATTCCTGCCGCAATGGCCATAGCGGTGCTCTTCATTCACGTCTTCGGAGAATCGCTCAACATCATGAGCCTTGGAGGGCTTGCGATCGCCGTCGGGCTCATCATCGACGATGCGATCGTCGTGGTGGAAGGCATTGCACATACGCTGCACGAGTCGCCGCAGATGACGGTGAAGGATGCCGTCGCAGCGTCGATGCGCAGACTGACGGCTCCGATGGCCGCGTCGACGTGCACGACGATCGTCGTGTTCGCGCCGCTGACGCTCGTCGGTGGCGTTCCGGGAGCGTTTTTTCGTGCGCTTGCGCTGACGCTGACGTGCGCGCTCGTCGTCTCGCTCTGTCTCGCGTTGTTCGTCACGCCGACGCTTTTTCGCGCCTTTCTCGCTAAGCGCAGTCCACGGATGGAGAGTGCCGGGATTCACCGGGTACTCGATCGCTACGAACCGTTGCTGCGCTGGATGCTGGCGCATCGGCGATTCTCCTATGGCCTGGGCGCGGGGGTGCTCGCGGTGACGGTACTCCTCCTCGCGACGCTTCCGACGGACTTCCTTCCGCATCTCGACGAGGGGCAGTTCGAAGTCGACTATCAGATGCCCGTTGGGACGAGTCTTGCAGCGAGCGATGCTGCCGCACGAACGATCGAGCGCATCGTTCTCGCCGATCCTGCGGTCGTGACGGAGGGGCGGTTCACGGGTATCGATACGAACGGATTTTCGCCGACGCCGGTGCGACACGGAACGATTCGCGTGCGGTTGAAACCGCTCGCGCAACGTGCGTCGTTCGATCGCGTTGCCGATCGCCTGCGGGAGCGCATTATCGCTGCCGTACCGGCAGTGCAGCTCAACGTCCATCAGCTTCTCGAGGACATGATCAACGACATTTCGGGCGTGCCGGCGCCGGTCGAGATCGTCATCTCCGGTCCGGACCAGAGCGTGCTCGCGCAGGCGGCAACGCGCGTCGCCGGCGACATCTTGTGCGTGCGCGGCGTCGCGGACGCATTCTCAGGCGTGCTGCAGGACGATCCGACGATGCGTGTCCGGCCGAACTTTTCGCGGCTTGCCGGCATGGCCGTCGACACACCTGCGCTGGCCGCGGCGCTTGCCGCGGGCGCTCAGGGAATCGTTGCGACGCAACTGCCGGAGTCGACGATGCTCGTGCCCGTCCGCGTCGCGATGCTCGGTGCAGCTGGAAACAACGGAACGATTGCGAATGCGGTGACACTCGCCGGCGCAAGCGTTCCCTACTCGCAGATAGCCGATACGACCGTCGACCGCAGTGCCACCGACGTCACCGATATCAACGGTGCTCGATCGATGATCGTGACCGCGAACATCGCTGGAGGCGACCTTTCGAGCATCGTTGCCGGCCTTCGCCGTGCGATCGTGAAGGCAAAGCTTCCACCAGGCTATAGCGCGCGGATCGAGGGTGCCTATCGGGCGCAGCAGCAATCGTTTCATCAGTTCACGCTCGTCATCGCGATCGCGCTCCTCCTTGTCTTCTTCGCGATTCTCGCTACCTTCAGGTCCTTTCGGCAACCGCTCGTCATTTTGGCGACCGTCCCACTGGCACCGATCGGCGTCGCGCTCGGCCTCGTGCTGACTCGCACCCCCTTCAACGTTTCATCGTTCATGGGCATGCTGCTGCTCATCGGCCTTGTCGTGAAGAACGGTATACTGCTCATCGATGCCGCAAATCGCGCGCGTGTCGAGGGGCACGAGGTCACGGAAGCGCTGGTCCTGGCAGGGCGCGAACGCTTGCGCCCCATCCTCATGACGACGTTCGCAACGATCGGCGGACTCATGCCCTTGGCCTTCGGCATTGGCGCCGGCGCGGCGATGGAGCAACCGCTAGCGATTGCGGTGGTCGGCGGACTCTCGACGGCAACGCTCTTCACGCTCATATTGATTCCCGTGTTCTATGCCGCCTTTTGCGCGCGGGAAGAGGTGCCCGCGTGAAACGGGCGGGTGCGACGTGCCTCCTTGCACTGCTTTGCACGGGTGCAACACAGGTGAAGAGCGTGCCCGCCTTTTCCGGCCTCACGCTTGGGCAGGCGCAGACGAGAACCGTCGAACTCGATCTCGGCGTTCAGGAGGCCCGCGCGGCTGCCACGCAGCGCGCGGCGGCGTTGCACCTCGCGCAGATAATGGCGGTTCCGCACCTTGCCGGCGACTACACGCTGACACCGCAGAGCTTGGGTAACAACGCGACGGTCGAACAGCATCTCACGGCGGTGGGCGCGGGCATTTCTCTCAACGAGATCCTCGCTGCGCCGGCGATGGTACGCTCGGCGGCGCGGGATCTCCTCGCCGCGCAGCGAGACGGCGACGCCGCCGTGTTGACCGCGCGGGAAAGTGCGGTGCGTTTCTACTACGGAGCGCTATCGGCAATCGCGATCGAACGCTTCCGCCGTGAGGATCTCAACGCGGCGATGCGCGATCTGCGAGCTGCGGAGCTGCGCGCCGAGAGCGGCGAGGCGCCGCGCTTGGACGTCATTCGCGCGCGGGTGACCGTCTCGCAGGCGCGAGCAGATCTCGCGCTTGCCGGCGCGCAGCGAGCGGATGCCGTCGGCGCGCTTGCTGCGGCGACGGGAACGTCCACGACAGCGCTGACGGCGGTCGTCGAGCAGTCGCGGGCCCCTACCACGCTTTACGCGATCCCGGCGGCCGTAACGCGTGCGCTCGCGACGCGTCCCGAGATTGCTGCGCTGCGTGCGGCCATTGAAGCGCGTATCGCGTCACTCTCTGTTGCCCGGCAATCGGGTTTGCCGACGATCACGGCCGCTGGCGGCTATGCGGCCGGCGTCGACACGGGCGTTCCGGTGCACGGCCCGCAGGCAAGCGTCCACGTAGACGTTCCCCTTGCGTCGCCCGACGGGTCGGAGACGGCAGTTGCGCTCGCGCAGCTGAATGTGGCGCAAGCGCAGCTCGTGGAGGCACAGCGAACGGTTGCGCTGCAAGTCTCCGCCGCGATACGCGACGCGACCGGTGCAGCGGAGGCTGCAAGCGCGGCGCAGACTGCTGCGCGGGCGGCAGCGCAGGCGCTGCGGGCTGTCGAAATCGGGTATCGTAACGGTGCGAGCTCGAGCCTTGACGTGGCAGACGCGAGGCGTACGTACGTTCAAGCGTCGATCGCTGCGCTCGTCGCAGAATACGCGCTCGTTCAATCCACCGAGCTCATCAAGGTGCTCGTACCATGAAACGTCGCTATGCCGGCTTTGCACTGGCAGCCATCGTCATCGCACTCCTGCTCGTCCTCGTCTTTCGGCGCAGCGCGCCTCCGGCGCCACCTGCATCGAGGCCACACGTTCCCGTAGCCGCGGTGCGCTACGGAACGGTCGACCGGACGCTCGACCTGACCGGTCGCGTTGGGCCAGCCGCTGGAACGCAGACGAAGCTTGCGTTTTCCGTGCCTGGAACGATTGCGCACATCGACGTCGCGCTGGGCCAGCGTGTCGCTTCGGGTACGGTGCTCGCGCGGCTCGACGAAACGCCGCTGTCGCTCACTGCGCAACAGGCGCAGGCGGCGTCGCGCGCTGCGGAGTCGCAGGAGGCCTACGCCCGGATCGACCGCGTCTCCGTGAGGCAGCGCGTCGATCAAGCGGAGCTTGCGCGTCAGCGCGTCCTCTTGCGAGCGGGCGTCGTCTCGCAGGCATCGATGCAAACCGCCGAGGCAGTGGTCGCGGCGGACCGCGCCGACGTGGAGAGTGCTCGTGAGGCGCTTGCGGCTGCACGAGCTCAGGCGGTTTCAGCGTCGGCTGCCGCCTCGTCGGCCAGCTACAACTTGTCGCAGACGTCGCTTCATGCGCCGTTCTACGGCGTGGTCGTGGGGGTATACGCACAACCCGGGCAAGTCGTCGACACGACGGTTCCAATCGTTGCGGTTTCCGCCAGTATGACCTCGATGGCGACGCTTGACGTTCCGGTGACGGACATCACGCGTGTTGCGAGCGGCGATCTCGTTCGTGTTCAGTGTGCGGGGCAACGGTTCAATGCCCGCGTAGGAGCCGTAGCGCCTACCGTCAACCCGGCGACGGGTCTCGCGGAGCTGACCGTCGACGGCATACCTCCAAACGTTCCGGCGGGAACGCCGATCGACGCAACGGTCGTCTACGGACATGTACGAGGCCTCATCGTGCCGCAGAGCAGCCTCATTGCGGACCCTCAAACGGGCCACATGCTTGCGTTCGTCGAGTCCCTCGACGCAAGCGGTAATCAAGGGTTTTCGCTGCGCAACGTCACCGTAAGCGCGCAAGATTCGCGCGACGCAGTCGTGAGCGGAGTTCGAGCGGGCGAACGGGTCGCGACGGAAGGCACGATCAATTTGCTAGCGCCCTCCGCTGGTGGGAGCTAACGGCAAATAAGACTCTACGGCGGCATCGTAGCAGGGGCTGACACGCGGTGACGCTGCAGCAGACGCACTTTCCGGGTGGAGCATCCCTAACGCTAACGCCAGATACTTACACGGGAGTATCGATGGACAGGACACACCTTTGAAACCAATGGGTTCGCGAAGCTCTGCCCGGAGAGTACACCCGAGAAGCGGGAAGAGGATGGCTTTGCGTGCTCATGCGAAAGAGGCTCGGCTTACGAAACCGCGCATAAAAGGGCGAAAACCCCTGATTGCTCAAGGGTTTCACGTCCGTGACCGGAGGTTAGCGCACCAGTCACAACTTGGGCGGTAGTGGGATTGAACCACTGACCTCTTCCGTGTCAAGGAAGCGCTCTCCCACTGAGCTAACCGCCCGGGACTATCTCAACCAATTATTCGTACGTCTGCGGTGGCCCTGCCTCAAAGTCTGTGATTGCCGACCGCCACGCGTCGGGAACGCGGATCGATTGGCCGTGACGGAAATCGTAGGCGACGAGTACCGTCTTGCCGCGCGCCGCCATGTAGTCGTGGTCGCGGCTCCAGATCTCGTGGCTCATCTCGAACGACTTGTTGCCGACGCGTGAGACTTTGCAGCCTACCGTAACCGGCTCATGATAGCGCAGCTGCTGAGCGTACGTGAAGTCGAGCTGCGCAAGGATCATGCCGCGCTCTCCGTCTATCGGTTCCCGGATGACGCGCGTGAAGTATTCACAGCGGATCGTTTCGATCCACCTGATGTACGCGACGTTGTTTACGTGATGAAGCATGTCAACATCGGACCAAGGCACGGTAAAGGTCCAGAGCAGTGGATAACCGCTGATCATTATGCTCGCCGATTCTCCGCGCGGCGGAGCGGCTCCGGCAGGGGTAGGATGGTGCCTGTCCAACAGGACGGGGCCGGTCACGTGGGCGCGTAGCTCAGTGGGAGAGCATCCGCTTCACACGCGGGGGGTCGCTGGTTCGAGCCCAGCCGTGCCCACCACGCCTGGCGCTGTAGCTCAGTTGGTTAGAGCGCCGCCCTGTCACGGCGGAGGTCGTGGGTTCGAGCCCCATCAGCGTCGCCAGTTTCACGGCGGGTGCATCGCAGAAGAGCGGTGCGCCCGCCACCCGAGATGAGCCAAGGTAGCTCAGTCGGTAGAGCACGCGCCTGAAAAGTGCGGTGTCGGCAGTTCGATTCTGCCCCTTGGCAAGTGTCAAAGCCGCCGGTAGACCCGGCGGCTTCTCTCCGTGCTTCGCTTTACTCGAGGGTTCGTCGAAAGAAGTCGACGGAGCGTTGCCATGCCAACTCGGCGGCCCCGCGGTCGTAGTTTCCTAAGCCTTTGGGATTCGCGAACGCGTGATGCGCGTCATAGCGGTAGAACTCGTAAGGAACGCTGCCCGCCTTGAGTTGCCCCTCGAGCGCATCGACGCCCGCAATGCCGAAGTGCTCGTCATGCAGCGCCCAATGTCCCATGATCGGGATTCGAATCGTTGCGGGGTCGCCGGCCTGCGGTGGCGGATAGCCATAATAGACAACCGCGGCATCGAACTCGGGTACGTGCATCGTCGCGAGCAGCGCCAGTGCGCCGCCCATGCAATAGCCCGTGACGCCAACCCTTTCGCTCGTCGCTTTCAGAAATGTTGCGGCGCCGCGAGCGTCTTGCGTGGCGGCGTCCGTGAAATCGAGCCCCTGCGCGAGATGATTGGCCTCGTCACCATTCGATGCGACGCGTCCGCGAAAAAGATCCGGAACGAGCACGCGAAAGCCTTCCGTTGCGAGACGATCCGCCGTCTGTTTGATCTCGTCGTTGAGGCCCCACCACTCCTCGAGCATCACGACGCCTGGAGCGCTCTCGCCGGTCGCTTCCGCGAAGTATGCCGGCGCACGTCTGCCGTCCGGTCGCGTAAACTCGATCATCGATCCCATAGCAGGGAGTTTATGCGGCGCCTTCTTCGGCGTCCTGTCGGTCCATGTTCGACGCCTTCTCGTTCTCGAGCCATCCGTTTGCGGCGCGAACGTTGTCCTCGGGTACGCGGTCTTCGAACCAGCGCACGATCTCATCGTCGGACGCGTGAGCGCGTAGGGCTGCATCGAACTCCTGCGAGCTCACGCCCCACCGCTCAAACACGCCTTTGTCCATGGGGCACGGGTAGACGTAGTCGTGAATCGTACCCGCCGCAGCGGCGCGGCCCTTATCGAAGACGCGAAGGAGCCACAGCGCACGACCCGCGGCATCGCGGCCCCGCCGCGGAAAGGTCTTTCCGTCGCGAAAATCAGTCGGCATGCCGTCCATAACCGGCCCGTGCGCCGGCGGGTTGCCGGCAGCGTTCACACGAATCGCCACGCATGAGTCTTCTGGACTCCTCGCGTTGGTGGGCGATGACGACGGTTCTCGCCGCCGCCGTACTCTATGCCCTGTTGCCGTCGCGATACACGCTGGGGCCGGCATGGATCGCACCGCTCCTCGTGCTGGCCGTCCTCGTGCCGCTGCTCTTCATGCGCTTTCGCAGCGCGAGGTGGCCGGCCCAGCGCGCCGCCTCGATCGCGCTCATCGCTATCGTGAACTTCTTCAATGCGGTCTCGGTCGTGCTGCTCGTGTATTATCTCTTAACGCAGAGAAACCAGACCGGTGCCGAGCTCCTTACTGCCGGCTCGCAGATCTGGCTGACGAACGTGTTGGTCTTCGCGCTCTGGTACTGGGAACTCGACGCGGGCGGCCCATACGTTCGTTCGCTGCAGGCATCGGCGCGCGAGACGCCCGGCGCCGACTTTCTCTTTCCGCAGATGGCAATGACGAATACGGGCGCCTACACGAACCCCAACTGGAAGCCGCGCTTCATGGACTACCTGTATCTCGGCTTCGTCACCGCAACCGCGTTCAGCCCGGCGGACGTTATGCCCCTTAGCCCGATGGCAAAGATGCTCATGCTCCTAGAGTCCCTCATCTCGTTGGTGACGCTTGCGCTCGTGCTCGCGCGCGCGGTCAACGTGCTCGCGTAAGCGGGCGCCTGAACGTGCGGCTAGGATGGGGCAGAGGGCGGGGCGAACGGGCTGCAAGCGGCCCGCGGGTATGATGTAATGGCAGCCTGCGACCTTCCCAAGGTTGATGCGTGGGTTCGATTCCCACTACCCGCTTTGACCTGCGAAGCCCGCCGGGGCTGTGGCGACGTAGCCAAGTGGTAAGGCAGAGCTCTGCAAAAGCTCCATCCGGCAGTTCGAATCTGCCCGTCGCCTCCAAATCTTCGCTCACGTGCGCGTAATCGTCGTCGGGGCCGGAGCGATCGGCGGTTTCATCGCCGGCGCTCTCGCTCGTGCCGGCACGCCGGTGGGCGCCGTTGCAAGGGGCGCACATCTCGAAGCGATTCGCAAGCGCGGCTTACGAATTGACGGCGACCTTGGAAGCTTTACCGCGCGCGTCGATGCAGCGGAAGCTCTGCGGTCGCTCGAGCCGTTCGACGCGCTCCTCCTCACGTTCAAAGCGCACCAGTGGGCTGGGTTCTTGGAGCAACTCGCGCCGTATGCACGTGCCGGTACGCCGATCGTGACGCTGCAGAACGGCGTTCCGTTCTGGTTTCTGCGCGAGCCGCCCCTCGAATGCGTCGATCCGGGGGGCCGCATCGGCGCATGCTTTTCCGATGCGCAGACGATCGGAGGAGTCGTGCACGTCTCGGGACACGTCGAAGCGCCTGGCCACGTCGTTCAAAGCGGGGGCCTTCGGTATCTCCTGGGTGAGGCCAGCGGTTACAACGGCGAGCGGGTGAGTGAACTCGTGGCGACGCTTCGAGCGGCCGGGCTCGCGCCGGAGGTCACCGATGAGCTGCGGCGCAGCGTGTGGTTCAAGCTCGTGGGCAACGCAAGTCTCAATCCGGTGAGCGCGTGCAGCGGCTTGACCGTCGGGCAGATCATGCGCAATGAGCGCGCGCTCGAGCGCGTCCGAGCGCTCATGCTCGAGGCGCTTGCCGTCGGCAACGCGTTGGGTCTCGTCGCCGGCCCCCTAGAAGAAGAGGCTGAGCGGCGCATCGCATACGCGGCGCGGCTCGACGATGTACGGACATCGATGCTGCAAGACCGCGAGGCCGGCCGGCCACTGGAACTCAAGCCCATCTTAGGCGCTACGATTGAAATGGCCGGCCGGTTCGGCGTTCCCGTTCCTGCGCTCCGTGCAATCGACGCGGAGCTCCGGTCGCTTGCCGGATAGAACGGCTTTCTACACGGTGCTCGCGCGGCGGATTATTCCTTGTCTGGACATTCGAAACGGGCGCGTCGTAAAGGGCGTCAACTTCATCGCGCTCCGCGACGCCGGCGATCCCGTCGAGTTAGCGGCTACCTATGAGCGTTCCGGTGCGGACGAGCTCGTGTTTCTCGATATCACCGCTACGATCGAGGGGCGCAAGGCGACACATGAGGTCGTGCGCGCGGTCGCGCGCGAGCTGACCATTCCGTTTGCCGTCGGCGGCGGCGTCGACGGTGTGGACGACGTGCGCGCGCTCTTGCGCGCCGGCAGCGACAAAGTATCGCTCAACAGCGCCGCGGTCCGCGATCCAACTGTGTTGAAGCACGCCTCGGCCGAGTTTGGACGCCAGTGCATTGTGCTCGCGCTCGACGCGCGCGAGCGCAAGGGAGGCTGGGAGGTCGTCATCGACGGCGGCCGTACACCGACGGGGCTCGATGCGGTCCGCTGGGCCAGCCAAGCCTGCGGCGAAGAGGGTGCCGGCGAGGTATTGCTCACGTCGATGGACCGCGACGGAACGAGGCGCGGCTACGACCTTGCGCTCATTGCGGCCGTGCGTGAGGAAGTCGGTGTCCCGGTCATCGCTTCGGGCGGCGCGGGTTCCATCGAGGACTTCGTCGACGCCTTTTCCGACGCAGGCGCCGACGCCGCACTCGCTGCGTCGCTCTTTCATTTCGGCGAGATCGATATCCGCGTCCTGAAGGAGGCGCTTGCCGCGCGCGGCATTCCCATCCGACCATGGATCTCGCCGCTTTGAAGTTCGATGACAACGGTCTCGTGCCGGTCGTGATCGCAGACGCGCGCTCGGGCGAGGTGCTCACCCTTGCGTGGGCAAATCGTGAAGCGCTGGAGCGCACGATGGAGACCCGTGAGACGCACCTCTTCAGCCGGCGGCGTCAGAGCCTGTGGTGCAAAGGTCAAGAGAGCGGCAACGTGCAGCGGGTCGTTGAGGTGACGGCAGATTGCGACGGAGACGCCGTGCTCTATCGCGTCGTGCCGAGTGGACCGGCGTGCCATACCGGAGCGGAGAGCTGCTTTCACGAGACGTTGCTGTCGCCACAGGATCATCGCCTCGACGGTGCCTTTCTCGAAGCGATCACGCATCTGCAACGCGTGCTGCGGCAGCGTAAAACGCACGCGCCCGAAGGGTCATACGTCGGCAGCCTCTACGCCGCCGGCATGGACCGCATTGCGAAGAAGCTTGGCGAAGAGGCAACCGAAGTCGTGATTGCAGCGAAGAACGACGACGACGGTGCGCTCGTGTGGGAGGCGGCCGATCTACTCTTTCACCTGCTCGTGATGCTCGAGGCGCGTGACATCGCGCTCGATCGCGTGGGGGCGCACTTGCTCGATCGTGCCCGGTAGCGCGCTCGCGGCGATCGCGATCGGCGAACTCGTCGGCGTCGGCCCGAAATCGCGGCTGCTGTTTGCTGACCTTGGCATAGAAAACGCTGCGGATCTGCTCGACGACTTTCCGTTTCGCTACGACGATCTGCGCGAGCCGATCTCGGTGCAAGCCCTTCGGAGCGGCACACAGAACCCCGGTGAGGTCAACATGCTCGGCCGCGTGGTCTCCGTGCAGGAGCGACGCGTGCGGGGTCTCGAGATCGTCGACGTGAGAGCGCAAGACGAAACCGGAACGTTCGCAGCGAGGTGGATTGGCCGTAGGCGCTTTGTCTACGGGCGCTTCCGCGAAGGTATGCGCATCTTCGTACGCGGGCGAGTCGAGCGGACACTCGCCGAACCCATCGTCAACGTCGCGCAGTATCGGATTCTGGGCGAAAGCGAGCAGTACCGCGGCGAGATGGTTCCGATCTATCGCGCGAGCAAGGATCTTCCATCGCGGAAAATCGCGGCGGTCGTCAGGAAGAATCTGCCACGTATGCTTGCCGGCGCCGGAGACGACGTCATTCCCGAAGGGCTTGCGCGAGAGCGCGGCTTCCCGCCGCAGCTCCAGGCGTACCGCGCCGCGCACGCGCCCTCGGATCCGCAAGAAGCCCGGGTGGCGCGCGAGCGTTTTGCGTTTGCCGAGTTTTTCGTGCGTGCCATGGGCGCGCAGCTCCGCCGGGCGGAGCGCGAGCGCAGCCACGACGCTGCGGCGCTGCGATCTTCGCCGGCGTTGCTCGCTGACTTTGAGCGGTCGCTGCCGTTTGCCCTCACGAACGCGCAGCGCCGTGCCATCGGCGAGATTTGGAGCGACATGGCGCGCGACGTTCCGATGAATCGCCTGCTGCAGGGCGATGTCGGGAGCGGCAAGACGCTCGTCGCCGCCGCCGCGGTACTTCTCGCGACGCGCAACGGATACCAATCCGCGCTCATGGCGCCGACGGAAATCTTGGCGTCGCAGCATCGTGACAAGCTCGTGCCGCTCTTGCTCCCGCTGCAGATCACGATCGAGTACGTCTCCGGAAGCCAACGTCTGAGCGAGCGGCGCGCTGCAATCGGCCGCATCGGCAGCGGCGAGGCCCGTCTTGCAATCGGAACGCACGCGCTGCTCACCGAGAGCGTCGAGTTCAAGACGCTCGGGCTTGCGATCATCGACGAGCAGCATAGGTTCGGCGTCGAGCACCGCGCCCGGCTTCGGGCAAAAGGCAGCGCGCCGCACACCCTGCACATGACCGCGACGCCGATCCCCCGTACGCTCGCGCAGTCGCTCTATGCGGACCTCGACGAGTCGAAGCTCGACGAGATGCCACCGGGGCGCATGCCGGTGCAGACGTTCGCCGTTCGCGAAGCGCGTCGCGAGCGCGCATTCGCGTTCGTTCGTGCGAACGTCGCGCGAGGCGGGCAGGCGTACGTCGTTGCACCTGCAATCGAGGAAGGAGAGAGCGGCGCCGCGAGCGCGGTTGCAGTATACGAGGAGCTTGCAGGCAGCGTCTTGTCGGATCTTCGCGTCGGCCTCGTGCACGGGCGCCTTGCTCCCCGCGAGAAGGAGGCCGTGATGGCGCGCGTACGAGCCGGTGAGATCGACGTGCTCGTGGCGACGACGGTGATCGAAGTCGGCGTCGACATCCCGAACGCGAACGTCATGGTCGTCTTAGACGCCAATCGCTACGGGCTCGCGCAGCTGCATCAGTTGCGCGGTCGCGTCGGCCGCGGTGCCGCGGAGTCGTTCTGCGTTCTCGTCTATCCGGACGACCGCGCTGAGAGCGAGCGTCTTTCGATCTTGACGCAGTCAAACGACGGTTTCGCCATCGCAGAGGCGGACTTGGCATTACGCGGCTCGGGCGAGTTCGCAGGGACGGCGCAGTCCGGCAAAGACGATCTGCGCTTCGGTGACATTGCACGCGACTTTGCCTTGTACGTGCAGGCGCGTCAGGCGGCTGAGCAGATTCTTGCCGTGGACCCGAACCTTCGGGACCCCGGCCATGCAGCACTACGCGCGGCGCTCGGTACCTCCCCGTCGAGCCGCGCGCTCCTCACATCGTCGTAAAGGGAGCTTCGGCGCCGGCGGCGCAAAGGCCGATCATGCGACGTGCCATCCTTCGCCTCATCCTCTGCTGCTGCGCGTTCAGCCCCTTTATCATGCTGCACCCCATTCGTGCTGCCGGCTTGACCGTCACGCGCGCGACGTTGTCGAACGGATTGAAGGTGATCGTCGTACGCGACCCGCTTGCGCCCGTCGTGACCGCGGTGATGAACTACCGCGCGGGGTCGGACGAGCAGACGCTGCCGGGTCTCGCGCACGCGACCGAACACATGATGTTTCGAGGCAGCGACACCCTCTCGTCGTCGGCGTTCATGGACATCATCGGGGCGACCGGCGGCCGGTTCGACGCTGACACGCAAGACGCGATCACGCAGTATTACTTCACGGTTCCCGCTCAGTACCTGGACGTTGCCTTGCGGCTCGAGCGATCGCGAGCGACGGGCCTCGAAATGGCGCAGAGCCAGTGGAACCAAGAGCGGGGTGCGATCACGCAGGAGGTGACGCAGGACAACTCCGTTGCGCTGTACCGGCTCTTCACGAAAATGCAACGGCGGATGCTCGCGGGCACGCCGTACGCAAAAAACGGGCTCGGAACCGTCGAAGGCTTCGCGCACGATATCAACAGCCCACAGCTGCTGCGCTTCTATCACACGTGGTATCATCCGAACAACGCCGTGTACGTCATCGTCGGCGACGTCGACGGCCCCAGCACGATCGCACGCGTCCGCAGCATCTTTGGCAGCGTTCCGTCGGCGCCGCTACCGCGCAAGCCCGCCGTGCATCTCGAGCCCTTGCACGCCGCGACGTATCGTGATACGAGTTCGCTTCCGGTGACCGTCGTGCTCCTCGGCTATCGGATGCCCGGATATGCGAGCCGCGACTACGCTGCCGGGCAAATTCTCGGCGACGTGCTGTCGAGTGAGCGGGGCGCGCTGTACGCGCTCGTAGCGTCGGGAGCGATGCTCGGCACCGGCTTCCAAGAAGAGCCGTTCATGCAGACGTCGATCGGCATCGACTACGGCGTCGTTTCCGCAGCGAGCAACCCTGCGCAGACGGCGTCGTCGATGCGTGCGGTCATTGCACGCTACGCAAGCACCGGTGTGCCCGCCGACCTCGTAGCGGCGGCGAAACGCAGAGAGATCGCACAGCTCGAGTTCTCCCGCAACTCGATACAGAGCGTGGCATTTGCTTGGAGCGAGGCTGTTGCGGACCAAGGACTGCGCTCGCCCGACGACATGCTGGCCGCCTTCGAACGCGTGACGCCGGCGCAAGTCGATCGCGTTCTGCGAGAAGACTTCGTCGCCGCACGTACGGTGACGGCCTATGCCGTGCCGAAGAATACGGGGCGCGTGAATGCGGGCGCTGCCGCAATGGCGCCGGAGAATAACGTCATCGAGCCGGCGAGCCACGTGACGCTTCCGGCGTGGGCTCGAGGCATGCTCGCGCGCGTACACGTTCCCGTGCAGACGCTTGCGCCTAGCATCTCGCTCCTTCCCAACGGATTGCACCTCATCGTCGTACCGGAGAACAGCTCCGCAAGCGTCACGGTCTCCGGAGAGATACGCAACGATCCGCAGGTGCAGGAACCGCAGGGGCAAGAGGGAGTGAACGACGTCACCGAGGCGCTCATGCCGTTCGGAACGACGACGTACGGTCGTCTTGCGTACCAAACGCAGCTCGACAAGATCGCGGCGAATGTGTCGACGGGAACATCGTTTTCGCTTCAAGTCCTGGGCGCGAACTTCGATCGAGGCGTGCAGCTGCTGGCCGACGACGAGTTGCATCCAGCCTTCGATCCGCGAGCCTTTGGCGTCGTGAAGGCGCAGACGCTGCAGGCGCAAATGGGCTTGGCGACGTCTCCCGACCATCTCGCCGCCGTCGCGCTCGCGAGCGCCCTGTATCCCAAAGGAGATCCGGCGCAGCGCTTTGCTACGCCCGCTTCCGTCGGAGCGCTGACGCTCGCCGACGTGCGAGCCTGGTACGACAATGCCTATCGGCCCGACCTTACGACGATCGTCGTCGTGGGAGACGTGACGCCTGGGCGCGCGCGCTCCGTCATCGCGCACTACTTCGGTGGCTGGCGCGCCCGCGGTCCAAAGCCCCAAACGCAACCGCCGGCAACTCCCCAGAACGCGCCGGGGGGCGCCGTCGTGCCCGCAACGGGCCGGGTGCAATCCGCGGTGACGCTCGTCGAGACGACGGGCGTGTCCCGCACCGCGCCTGCGTGGGCAGCACTAGAGGTCGCGAACGAGGCGCTGACCGGCGGCTTCTACAGCTCGCTCCTCTACCACGACCTGCGGCAGGTTCACGGCTACGCGTACGCCGTGGGGAGCAGCGTCGACGTCCAGCCGACGCGTGGCACCTTCGCCGTCGACTATGCGTGCGATCCAAAGAACATCGTGGCGGCTCAGCAGCTCGTCGTGAACGATTTGCTGCGTCTGCAACGCGAGCCACTAAGCAGAGATCGTCTAACGCGAGCCAAGGCGCTCCTCATGGGCGCGGTTCCCATTCGGGAATCGAGCTATGACGGTGTCGCGGGGCAGTTCCTTGACTACGCCATGAACGGCCTGCCATGGAACGAAAACCTCGTCGACGCGCGCCGGGAACTGGCTGCAACCGCGAACGACGTACGAGCCGCTCTGCAGCGCTGGATTCGGCCCGCTGGTTTCGTGCGCATCATTACGGGTCCCGGTCCGACCTGAGCTCGCCTGGAGCGTACCTCGTGCCAACCTGCGCCGTCGCGTTCGACATCGATCACACGCTCGCAATCGACAACAAGATCGAGCGCATCGCCCTTTTGCGGCTGCTCTGCCGCATCGATCGCGAAGGCGGCACGCTGCTCGGAACGCTCGATGAAGAGACGACCGCGATCGATGCCCTGCTCGAGCGCCAGCGCGCCGGCGCGTGCGAAATCGACGAGGCGGTGCAACGGTTCGTCTACGATCGCGGCATCACCGACGCAGGCGCCTACGTAGCGGATTTCCGTGCCATCGTGCTTTCGCTCGTCGATCACATCGTCGTGCCGTTGCCGGGCGTGCCCCGTATGCTCCGGGAACTGCGCGCGGCCGGCATCGTGACGGCGGTGCTGAGCAACGGGTGGAGTCCGTTGCAGCAGCGCAAAGCGACGCGGGCAGGATTCGACGGCCCCGTGCTCGCGAGCGCCGATATCGGCGCATCGAAGCCTGACGCGCGTGCTTTCGCCGCGCTCGTCGAGCGGCTCGGCGTACGCGGTGATTGCACGTGGTACGTCGGCGACGATCCGATCGCTGACGTTGCCGGAGCGCGAGCCGCCGGCTTACGTGCGGCCTGGTTTAACGCGGAAGGACAGCGCTATCCCGACGGCGTGACGCCGCCGGACGCCGAGGTGAAGGATGTCGACGGCGTTCTACGGCTCGCATCGCTCATCGAGGTTCGCTGACATGCCAAAAATCACGGGCGGTCAGCTCGGCAGCAGAAAGCTGCGCTCGCCGAAGTCGAGCGCCGTCCGGCCCACCCCCGGGCGCGTGAAGGAGGCGCTCTTCTCGATTCTCGCGCACCGCATTGAAGGCGCACACGTCCTCGACCTCTTCGCCGGCACGGGGGCGATCGGTATCGAAGCAGCCTCGCGCGGCGCCGCACGCGTCGTCTGCGTCGAAGCCGATCGCGGCGTCGCGCACGCTATCGAGGAAGCGGTAGAACAACTGCAGATCAGCGAGACGCTCAGCGTCGTCGGCGCGCCCGCGGAGCGCGCGCTCTACCGTATCACGGGGCCGTTCGACATCGTCTATCTCGATCCGCCGTACGCGAGCGACGTCCCCACGCACCTGCTCGGACTCTTACGCGAGCGCTCCCTGCTGTCGCCGGACGCGCTCGTCGTCTACGAGCATGCGGCGCGCCGAATCCTTCCAGCCATACCGGGGTATCGCTCGACCCGTGAAGAAGTCTACGGCGATGTGGCGCTGGCCTTCCTCGCTGCAGAAGCAACGTGATCGATAACGGCCGTGCGTCGCGCGCGACGCATGCGGTTCTTCCTGGCTCCTTCGACCCGCCGACGAACGGGCATCTCGACGTCATCGAACGCTCGGCCCGCTGCTTCGGACGCGTGACGGTTGCCGTCGTCGTCAATCCGCAGAAGCGCGAGCCCATGTTCTCGCTCGAGGAGCGGGAGGCGATGCTGAAGGAGTGTACCGCGCATCTTCCCAACGTCAGCGTCGAGCACTTCCGCGGGCTGCTCGCTGCCTACGTGAAGCAGATGCGTGCGGATGTCATCGTAAAGGGGTTACGGGTCGTTTCCGATTTTGAGAACGAGATGTCGACGGCACTCATGAATCGCTCGCTGTCCGACGTCGACACGCTCTTCCTCATGTCCGACCAGCGCTACTCGTTCGTCAGTTCGAGTATCGTCAAAGAAGTGTTTTTTCTCGGCGGCGACGTCGCCGCACTCGTTCCAGAGCCGGTATTGCGCATCATGAGCGCAAAGCGTGCCGGCGTTGCGCGCTCGAAGTAACGGAGGTTCGTCAATGTCGGTTTATCGCGTATTGGACAAGCTCGAAGCGTACGTGCGCGAAGGCACGTGGCTTCCAGCGGGGTATCGCGTCCTGTCGGAGGAGCGTCTTTCGGAGTTCGTCGAGAAGATACGGTCGACGCTGCCCGAAGAGGTCGGGCGCGCGAAGATCATTACGAAGGACCACGAGCGAGTTCTGCGCGCGGCTCATGAGAAGGCCCAAGCGCTCGTCGACGAGGCGGCCAGCAAGCACGAAGAGATCCTCGATCAACACGAGCTCGTGCAGCGCGCGCGCCGCACGGCGGATGCGATTCTCCGCGACGCGCAGGAGCGCGCGCAAAAGGTGCGCGACGGTGCGGATCACTACGCGGCCTCCGTGCTCGGAGAGATGGAATCGCGTCTCTCGGGCGCGCTCGGCGCGGTGCGCAAGGGGCGCGATACCCTCACCGAGCCGACGGCGGCGAACGCAGCGGCGCCGCTTGCGGACGCGGCGGCGAAGAGCAAGCGTGAAGCGTTCGACATGGAGAATGCGCCGGCAACCGTCGACACGGCAGAACTTGAGGTCGTCGAGAGGTAGTTTAGACCGGGGGCGCTTGAACGTTGTGCGCGAACGCTTCAAGCCGCGCGCGGTCGATCGCCTTCACGCGGCCACGATCGAGTTCGACGGCCCCCGCATTCTTGAGGCGAAGCAGTGCCCGTGCCGCCATGTCGCGCACCGTTCCGGCGGCTGCCGCGATCTGTGCTTGGGAAAGATTGTCGACCCCTGGTAGTCCGCGCGTCATGCCGATCGAAGCGCGCGCGTAGCCCATGAGAAACTTTGCGACGCGTTGGAGCACGTGTGCGAACGCGAGATCGGCGATCGTGTCGATCGAGCGGCGCCGCGCCTGCGAGGCGGCGACGAGAAACCCGAGGGCCAGCTCTGCATCGTTCCTGCACGCATGAAGAACCGTCTCGCTGGGGATCGTGAGCAGCGTCGTTTGCGTAAGCGCTTCGGCTCGCGTCGTGGCGCCGCCGCCATCGAACGTGCCGCTCTCGTTCATCGTGTCGTGCGCCAGACGTTCGCCGATGGTGTGCGTCTTGCCGTCAGGCGAGAGCAGCGTGTAGATGACTTTTCCGGCCCGGACGACGCCGAGATACGGCCAGACTTCGCCCTCGTCGAAGATCGTGTCACCCGATTCGTACGAGCGCTCGGCGGTCTGGCTCGCGAGATCTCTGATCGTCGCTGCCTTTGCCGTCGTAAACGGGGGGACACGCTGGAGAAAGGACTCGACATCGGCGTTCTCGTCGATGCGTTCGAGTCGTACCGTCCAGCGATTACCTCCAAAGTTGCGTGCGTCCCATGAGAATCGTCCGGGCCGCAGCTGCATCATTTCGTTGCGCAACGCGCGTGGATCGGTCTCTTCGACGATCTCGATGATGCCGCCGAGCTGCAGCCTGTCGAAGCTGTCGACGATGTGATCGGTGCGAGTCGCAGGCGAGAGCGACCGGGCATCGAGCGTGATGGCGGCGGGACGGTTGAACGGCATTGCCGCAGGAAGGATTATGGGCCTCTGCTCAAACGCCTGCCGGAGGCGCACCGGCGCGCGCGGAACTCGGGAGATCGTGGTTGTCACGCCGCGCGGCCCGCTGGGGAACGACGTCGTCGTGGGCCCCGAGTTGGATGGTAGAGGCAGGCAGTGCGGCTGCTGAACCGTCTCTGGGATCTACTTGCGCTCGTCATCGTGCTCGCGATCGCCTGGAAGCTCTTTTTCGCACCTCGAGCGCTCTCGCTCGCGACGGCGCATCCGGCTCCTCACGCGGTGTACGCGCTGCTCGACGGAGGGACGTTTGCCGTCACGCAGACACGCGGACATGTCCTCTTTTTGGATTTCTACGCGACGTGGTGTGAGCCGTGCCGGCGCGAGCTGCCGGATGTCGAGGCGTACGCGCTTAGGCACCCCCAGGTCGACGTCGTTCCCGTCGACGTCGGAGAGGCGCAGCCCGTCGTTGCCGCCTTTGCGCGAACGTTTCACTTGCGCGGCGTAGCGCTCGATCCACAGGCGCTATCGCGCGGATTCTTCGCACTCACGGGCTTCCCCACGATCGTCACGATCGATCCGCAGGGCCGGGTGCGCGCGACGTGGGAGGGCTACAATCCAGCAATCGAGAGCGCAATGGCGAACGCGCAACGGACCCTGGCAGGGCATCGCGCCGTTATCGCGCGTTAAAATGCGCGGCGCGTTTCTCAAAGAAGGCGCGGGTGCCTTCCTTGAAGTCCTCCGTCGGCACGAGACGCGCGAACTCGCCGGCTTCCATCTCGAGGGCGTCATCGATGGAAAGGTGCGCACCGGCGTCGATGGCGCGCTTGCAGGCGGCGATCGCGAGAGGAGCCTTCGAAGCAATGATCGCGGCTACGCGCCGTGCTTCGTTCATGAGTTCGCCAGCGGGAACGACGCGATCGACCAGGCCGATGCGCAGCGCTTCTTGCGCGTCGATGATCTCTGCGGTCAAGCAGAGATACATTGCTTGACCTTTTCCTAGAAGTCGTGTGGTGCGTTGGGAGCCGCCGTAACCGGGAACGATCCCGAGATTGACTTCGGGTTGACCGAATCGAGCGCGATCGCTTGCAATGCGGATGTCGCAGGCCAGTGCCAGTTCGCACCCTCCTCCCAGCGCGAAACCGTTGACGGCTGCAATGACAGGAACGCGCATGCGTTCGATCTGCCGCGTGAGCGCTTGCCCGGTCCTCGCTGCAACCGTTGCTGCGATGTCGGATTCGAGCGCTGCGAGCTCGGCGATGTCGGCACCCGCGGCGAAAGCCTTGTCGCCGCTGCCGGTGATGATGACAGCGCGCGTTGCGGGCTCATCGTCGAGCGCGCGCAGCGCACGCGAAAGTTCGCCGAGAAGCGCAGCGTTCAACGCGTTGAGGACAGACGGGCGGTTCAGCGTGACGACGGCGACGCCGCCGTCGGAGATGAGGGTAAGATTTTCGTACTCGTCGGGCATAAGGATTATGCTTTGTTTAAAGAGCGCTCGTCCCTGGCGCATCGGTCGACACTTTCGCCCGAGCGCCGAATGCCCTATAATGGGTTCATGCGAACCGTTTATCACGAAGCATTGGAGGGGACGCGCCTCGACGTCGTGCGCCTCGGCGCGCTCGTGGCCGACGCTATCCGCGTGGCAGCCGAGGCGCTCGAGCGCCGAAACGCTGCCGCCGGCGCGCGTGTCGTGGCGGGCGACGACGTCGTTGACGATCTTCGCCGTAAGATCGAATCGCACTGTATAGAGTTGATCTGGCGCCAGCAGCCCGTCGCGGGCGAACTGCGGGAGATCGCCGCGATGCTCAACATCGTCACGGACCTCGAACGGATCGGGGACTATGCGGTCGAACTGGCAAAGAACGCCATCAAGCTTGCCGATATGCCGCTGCGGCCGCAACGTGTCGAGATCGATCGCATCGTCGGCGTCGTGCACGGCATGCTGCTCGATGCGATGCGCGCGTACTCCGAACGCGACGACGAGCTCGCGAGTTCGGTCATTGCGAGCGATCGTGAGGTCGATCAGCTGTACAAGCGCAGCATCACCGTGCTTCAGGAAGAGATGCAGGCCGATTCGGAGGTCGTCCCGGCCGCAACGCGATACCTTTTTATCCTGACGTCGCTCGAGCGCGCCGGAGACAGAGCGGGCAATGTGGCTTGGCATACCAAAGACATGCTCGGCCTCGGGTAACTCCTCGGCCGATTTCGTCCATGCCATCGTCGCGTCGGGGCTCGTGTACCGTCGTACACGTCGCCCGCTCCGCTCC
>DAHUYK010000068.1 GCA_027315245.1 Vulcanimicrobiota bacterium
TGCTAAAACTTGCGGAGATCGAGCGCCGCTTAGGCCGGCGCGCGACCTATCGATGGGGTCCTCGCGTCATCGATTTGGACCTCTTGCTTTACGACGGCCTGCGCATCTCGCAGCCGGGACTCACCGTGCCGCATCCACGACTTTTCGAGCGCGCGTTCGTGACCGGACCACTCGCGGAGGTGGGCGCCTTCGCGCGCGGAAGCTGGCAACGAGCAACATGAGCAGCCCAAGCGACGGGATCGCCGCGCGCGTGCGCGCCTTGGCGGAGTTTTTGGTCGAGAACGACCTGCAATCGGTAAGCATCGAGCGCAGCGACGAGTCGTTCGAGGTCGCTCGCGTTCCCGCTGCTCCCGCGGTGCCGATTGCCGTCGTCGGACCGGCGGCGGTTCGCGTCGATCAGATCGTAGCGGATCGCGTCGGGATCTTTCACTTGACGCGTCCGGTACCGTTCGCCGGCGAAGTGCTCGACGGCGACCGCGAACTCGCGTACGTCGAGCAACTCGGAATCCGCAACCCGATTCGCAATCGTGGTGCAGGCCGCGTGACGGCGATCCTGCAACGAGACGGTGATGTCGTCGACTACGGGCGCGCGCTCTTCGAGATCGAGCGGAGCTGATGTTTCATAAGGTTCTCATCGCAAATCGCGGTGAGATCGCCGTGCGCGTCAATCGCGCCTGTCACGGCCTGGGCGTCCAGACGGTCGCGATCTACTCGCAGGCCGATAAGGACGCGATGCACGTTAGCGAAGCGGACGAGGCTTACTGCGTCGGCCCCGGACCGGCGGCACGCTCTTACCTCGACGTCGCGAACATCGTCTCGACGGCGCTTGCGACGAGATGCGAAGCGGTGCACCCTGGATATGGTTTTCTCGCCGAGAACGCACGCTTCGCCGAGATCTGTGGGGACCACGGGCTCGTCTTCATCGGTCCACGCCCCCCGGTTATCGGAGCGATGGGCGACAAAGCGACGGCGAAGCGCATCATGAAAGAGGCGGGCGTCGCGACGACGCCGGGGTCCGACATCCTCGAATCCGTGCAAAAAGCACGTGACGCTGCCAAACGCATCGGTTACCCTGTACTCCTCAAGGCAACGGCAGGCGGTGGCGGCAAAGGGATGCGCGTCGTCGAGCGCCCGGAGGATCTAGACCGCGCGTTCGCGAGCGCGACCGCCGAAGCAGAGGCGAGCTTCAAAGACGGACGCATCTACATGGAGAAGCTTCTCATTCATCCGCGGCACGTCGAAGTGCAGGTGCTGGCCGACGAGCACGGCACGGTGGTGCATCTCGGAGAGCGGGACTGCTCGATACAGAAACCGTCGCATCAGAAACTCATCGAAGAGACGCCGGCGCCGAATCTCGCGACGAAGCTGCGCAGCGCTCTGCACGACATGGCCGTCAAGGCCTGCAAGAGCGTGGGGTACACGAATGCCGGCACGCTCGAGTTTCTCGTGGCCGGCGACCGCGCGTATTTCATGGAAATGAACACGCGTATCCAAGTCGAGCATCCCGTGACCGAGATGGTGTACGGCATCGATATCGTCAAGGAGCAGATCCGCATCGCGAGCGGCGAGCGTTTGGGATATACGCAGCGAGACGTGCAGCCGCGTGGTCATGCTATCGAATGCCGCATCAATGCGGAGGACCCCCAGAACAACTTTGCGCCAGGCGCGGGGGCCGTGACGGGCGTCGCCTTCCCGGATGGACCTGGCGTGCGCGTCGACACGCACGTCTACGATGGCGCATCGGTTCCACCGTACTACGATTCGCTGCTCGCTAAGGTCGTTGCGTTCGGTGACACGCGTTCGGCGGCGATCGAGCGCATGGAGGGGGCGCTGCGTCAGACGGTTATCGAGGGTGTGCGAACGACGACCGCAGAGTGTCTCGAAATACTTCAGACACGCGAGTTTCGCGACGGCACGTACGACGTCGGATTCCTCCCGGCGTTCATGACCGGTGCCGCAGCGGCATCGCAGGCGCACGGGTGAGATGGCGGCTCGCCGCTTTTGGCGCCAGCAGGCGTTGCAGGCTCTCTACGCCGTGAGCGTGGGCCAGCGCGACCCCGGTGACGCGATCGACGAGATCGTCGGAACGCGTGCTGGTGCCGAGCAACGCACGTTCGTGCGCGAGCTCGTGCGAGGAACGATCGATTTCACGCCCCAGGCGGACGCGATCGTCTCGCCGCTGCTGGAGTCGTGGACGATCGAGCGGCTTCCTTCGGTCGATCGATGCGTGCTGCGCATGGCCGTATTCGAGCTGCAGTGCAGGCCGCACGTTCCTCTTGCGGTCACCATCAACGAAGCCGTTGCATTGGCGAAGAAGTTTTCGACCGAGGATTCGGGCCGGTTCGTCAACGGAGTCCTGAGCGCGGTCGCGCGGACGCATGCGTCCGTTTGAATCGTTTGCTCGCCCGTTGAACGCGGGCGCGCGGCGCCGGATCGTTCGGGGAGTGCTCGTGACGGTGCTGCTTGGGGTGCTCTTTGTCGCCGGCCTCTTGGCGGGAATCGTCGCCTCGTACTCGCGCAACCTGCCCGACATCAGCAGGATGGCCGACTACCAGCCTGCTCGTGCGACGCGCATCTATGCGCGCGACGGCACGCTGCTCGCGAACGTCTACAAGCAGAATCGAATCTGGACGCCGATCGCGCGCATCCCGCTCGTCGTGCAGCACGCGTTCATCGCGAACGAAGACCATACCTTCTACTACCATCACGGTGTCGACTTCGGCGGTATCGTGCGCGCCGCGCTCGCGGACATCACCCACGCGCAGATCGAGCAAGGTGCGTCGACGATCACACAGCAGCTCGCACGCGGCCTCTTTCTCTCCGATCAAATCTCGCTCGGACGCAAAATCCAAGAGGCATTGCTAGCGATGGAGATCGAGCGATACTACACAAAGAGCGAGATACTCGAGCGCTATCTGAACCTCATCTACCTCGGCGCTGACTCGTACGGCGTGGACGCTGCAGCGCACACCTACTTCGGCAAGAGCATCGGTGGCGTGACGCTCGGTCAAGCGGCGCTGCTCGCGGGATTGCCGGCGGCACCATCGGACTACTCGCCGTTCGTCAGCGTGCGCCTTGCACGCGATCGTGAGCGTCACGTCCTCGACCGCATGGTCGTCAGCGGTTACGTGACGCAGGCGCAGGCGAATGCGGCGTACGCGGCCCCGCTGGGGCTCATCGGAGAGCGCCCTACCGGTCTCCAGAGCTACGCCTATCCTTACTTCACGACGTACGCGATCGCGCGACTCGACCAGATGTTCGGCACCCGCGTCGTCGACGAGAGCGGACTCGACGTCGACACGACCCTCGACGTGCACTTGCAGCGCCTCGCGCAGGCCGCCGTGGACTGGGGCATACGCCAGGCGGCGGCTGAGGGTGTCAACGCACATGAGGGGGCGCTCGTGGCAATCCGCCCGGCGACTGGGGAAATTCTTGCAATGGTGGGCGGAACGCAGTTCTCTCTGAGCAATCAGTTCAACCGTGCGTGGCAGGCGCATCGCCAGCCCGGTTCTTCGTTTAAGGCCTACGTCTACACCGCGGCGATCGATGAAGGCATCACCGCATCCTCGACGATGGACGATACGCCGGTGTCGTACCCGATGGGCGATGGGTCGACGTGGTCGCCGCAGGACGACGACGACAGCTACATGGGAACGATTACGCTGCGTACGGCGCTGGCGCTCTCGCGCAACATCGTCGCCGTGAAGCTTGCTGACCGCATCGGCATCGACCGCGTCATCGAATACGCGCACCGCATGGGCGTCACGTCACCGCTGCAGGCGAACCTTTCGCTCGCGCTCGGAAGCTCGGGCCTCACGGTGCTCGATCAAGCGGCGGGATATGCGACGCTCGCGAACCAAGGCGTGCACGACATTCCCACGCCGTTTCGCACGGTGCGCGACTCGCTTGGGAACATCGTCGTGGACGATCGCTTTCCGCAAGCCTACGAAGCCGTGAGCGCCGGCACGGCGTACATCGTGACGTCGATGCTCGAGGACGTCATCAAACATGGTACCGGATATCCCAACGCGATCATCGGACGTCCGGCTGCGGGGAAGACGGGAACGACGTCGGACTTTCGGGATGCATGGTTCGTCGGATACACGCCCGATCTCGTGACGGCGGTGTGGATCGGAAACGACGATTATTCGCGGATGCATGAATCGTACGGCGGTGACGTTCCAGCTCGCATCTGGGCGCGTTTCATGAAGGCGGCTCTGGCGCATACGCCGCCTCACGACTTTGCCTTCCCCGCGGGTGAAGTCGTGCGCGTCGCATCGTGCTACGGTGGCGTCGATGTCTATCTCGACGGTACGCAGCCGGCGCAATCGTGCGACCACGTGCTTCCTGCGCCCACGCCGTACAGCGTTGGCGCGGCGGCGCCGTTGCCGTGACCGGCGGCACGCCGGACGTCTACTCCGTCAAGGAGTTCACGAGTCGCCTCGGGCAACTCTTCGCACGGCATAGCACGCTTTCGAACATCGCCATTCAAGGCGAGATATCGGATCTGCGCACGTTCGGTAATGGACACATGGGGTTTCGGCTCAAGGAAGAGCAAGCGGTGATCGAGTGCGTCGCATGGTCGGATCGCCGGCGCGAGCTGCCGGAGGTGAAGAACGGCATTGCGGTCATCGCGTACGGGAGCGTGGGCGTACGTGCGGATCGAGGCTGTTACCAGCTCGTCGTCGAGCGCCTGGAGCCCACCGGGATAGGCGCGTTGTTCCTGCTGTACGAGCGACTGAAAGAGAGGTTTGCCGCGGAGGGACTCTTCGAGGCGTCGCGCAAGCGCCGCGTTCCCGAACTGCCGCGTCGCGTCGCGCTCGTCTCCGCCCGCGGTGAAGCGATGGCGGACTTCACGCAGACGCTCGCTCGCGAGGCGCCATTCGTGGAAGTTCGCTTCATCGAGACACGGGTGCAGGGCGAGGGCGCGGAGATCGACATCGCAGCGGCAATCGACGAGGCGTCACGCGGCGAACCCGACGTCATCGTGGTCACACGCGGCGGCGGGTCGTACGAGGATCTCTTTCCGTTCAACTTGGAACCGGTCGTGCGCGCGATCGTGCGGTCGCAGCGCGCTGTCGTCACAGCGATCGGGCACGTTCAGCACCACCATCTTGCTGATGCGGTTGCGGACATGAACTTTCAGACGCCGTCGCTAGCAGCGAAGCACATTGCGCAGGGATGGACGCTCGCGGCCCGGCGCGTACGAGAAGCGGACCGCGCGCTGCGGCAAGCGGTCGCAAACGCCGTGCTGTCGGCCGCGCGGGGAATCGAAGATGCCGAACTGCGTCTCACCCACGCGAGCGAGCGCGCCATGTCACGGCGCCGTGAGGAGCTCTCGCGGCTCTGGATACTGTTGGATTCGCGCAGTCCGCGGCAATGGATCGCGCAGCGCCGCGAGCGGCTGCTCAAGCTCGAGAGCCGCGTCGCAAGCACGGCGGAACGTTTCGTGAACGGTGCGCAGCGCAGGTTCGAGCACGCGACCGCGCAACTCAATCGTCTGGATCCACTCGCACCGCTCGCGCGAGGTTACGCGATCGTTACCCGGGGCGGCGAGGCGGTACGCGACGCCGCGCTTCTGCGCAAAGGCGATGCGATCGCAGCGCGCTTCGCGCGCGGAACTGCTGCAGCGGTTGTAGAATCCGTGGATGGCGATGCCTGAACCACTGCAGACCTTCGAGCAAAAGCTCGCACGCATCGAGCAGATCGTCAAGGAGCTCGAGGGCGCGGGTACCGATCTCGCACGCGCGACCCTGCTGTTCAAAGAGGGAAAGAGCCTCATCCGCGAGTGCGATGCACTCTTAAAGCACGCCGAGGCGTCGATCAAGGAAACCGAGAGGCCGGAGGACGCCGCATCGCCGGTGCCGGACGCTGACGACGGCGAGATTCCCTTTTAGGGGTGAGGCTCGATAGCATCGTCGCGCAGAAGGCGGGTGTCACCCGCTCGCGGGCACGAGCGCTCATCATGGAGGGACGCGTTCGCCTCGATGGCACCCCTGCGACGAAGGCCGGCCAGAGCGTGCGCGACGGAGCGAACGTCGAGATCTCGCACCCGCGCAGATTCGTGAGCCGCGGCGGCGAGAAGCTCGAGGCAGCGCTCGACGCATTCGGCATCGACGCGGACGGCACCGTCGCGCTCGACGTCGGCGCTTCGTCGGGAGGCTTCACGGATTGCCTGCTGCAACGCGGTGCCGCGCGCGTCACCGCGGTCGACGTGGGATACGGACAGATGAGCTGGCAACTGCGCAACGATCCGCGAGTGACGACGATCGAACGCACGAACTTCCGGCATTGTGCAGACGATGCTTTCCCACAGGGTTTCGACATCATTGTCATCGACACGTCGTTCATTTCGCTGCGACCCATCTTGGAGCGTGCGGTGCGATACCTTCGCGAGAACGGCGTCATCGTCGCCCTCGTGAAGCCGCAGTTCGAGGCGGGGCGTGAGCGCGTCGGACGGGGCGGCGTCGTGCGGGATGCGAGCGAGCACCGGCGCGTACTGGAAGGGGTGGTCGCCGCAGCCCGCGACCTGGGACTCGTCGCCGTCGCGCTCGTTGCCTCCCCCTTGGTCGGACCGGCCGGAAACCGCGAGTTTCTGCTCGAGCTGCGGCGCGCGGGTCGTGCGATCGGGCCGGAACGAATCGCTGCGGTTGTCGGCGAAGAAGCAACGCCATGACGACGCTCGCGGTTGCGACAGGGACGGTCGCGCTCTATGTCGACCATCGGCGCGATCAGGCGCGCGCTCTTGCAGCGCGCGTCGCAGAGGCTTTCAAAGCGCACGGCTTCGACGTGATCTCCTTGCCGCAGGGGAGAGGCGAGCCCCAGCTCATCGTCACCGTGGGAGGCGACGGCACGCTGCTGCGTGCGGCCCGTATCGCCGTCGAACGAGACGTGCCGATCCTCGGCATCAATACCGGGCACCTCGGCTTTCTCACCGAGTTCGACGAAGACGATCCCCGAATCGATCGGCTGCCCGACTTTCTCGAGAGCGGTTTGCTCATCGAGCCGCGCGTCGCGCTCGTGGCGCAATACGCCGGCGAGTCTCACTTCGCGCTCAACGACGTCGTCGTGCGCAAGGGCGGGGTGCCGCGCATCGTACCGTTCTCGCTGCGGCTCGACGACGAAGAGGCGGCGCAGGTCCCCGCTGACGGCGTCTGTATCGCGACGCCGACGGGTTCGACGGCATACTTTCTCTCCGCCGGCGGTTCCATCGTGTCGCCGCGGGTCGACGCATTCGGCATCGTGCCGCTCCTGCCGCATACGCTCTTCTCGCGCCCGATCATCGTCCCGGCATCCTCGCGAATCGAAATACGCTGCGACGTGGAGCCGGCGCACGCGCACCTCGAGTGCGATGGCGCAGCGGCCGCCGAGATCGAGCCGGGTGAGACGGTCGTCGTGCATCGCCACCCTCGATCCGTGCGCTTCGCCCGCGCGGAGCCGCTACGCTTCTTCGAGCGCCTGGAAGAGAAGCTGCGATGGGGCGTCTCGATCAAGGAACGCCTGCGCTAGGCTCCTAGGGGCAGCATCGATGCTCAAGCACTTGCACGTCGAGAACTACGGGCTCATCGCGCGCGCCGACGTCGATTTTGCAAGCGGCGCGACGATCTTCACGGGTGAGACCGGGTCGGGAAAGACGATGCTCGTCGGCGCTCTTTCGTTCGCGCTCGGTGCTCGCACGGACACGGCGATGGTTCGTGCGGACGCGCCGCGCGCGCTCGTCGAGTTGACGTTCGAACCGGACGACGCGCTCGGTGAACGCCTTCGCCTTGACGGCTTCTTGCTCGAGCCCGGTGAAGAAGCGGCGATACTGCGCGAGGTGACGCAGGCAGGAAAATCGTCGATACGTCTGTGCGGGCGGAGCGTAACCGCGAGTGCCGTGCGCGACATCGCGCCGCAGATCGCCGAGGTCGTCGGACAACACGAGGCGCAGCGGCTTCTTTCAGGTGCGTATCATCTGGAGATGCTCGATCGCTTCGGCGGCGAGGGGCTCGTTGCGGCGCGCGATGCGGTCGAGCACGCGTGCGTTCTTGCCGCGACGGCGCGAGAGATGCTCGGAAGAGTCGAGTCGCAGGAGCGTACTGCGGTAGAGCGGTACACGCGGGCCCGCGACGCCATCGACGACATCGCGGCGGTCGCGCCGCAAGCGGGGGAGGATGATCGCTTGACGGTGCGGCGGAGGTATCTTGACAACGTCGAGCGGGTCGCTCTTGCTTTGCGCTCGGCGCGTGACGCGCTCTGCGCCGAGGATAGCGGGGCGGTGGGCGCTCTCGGATCCGCAGTGGCGGCACTCGGCGGCGTGCGATCCGTCGCGCCCGAGATCGACGCGATCGCGGGTCAGCTCGCCGCATTGCAGAGCGAAGGAAACGATGCTGCGGCGAACATAGCACGTGCGCTCGACGCAACCGAGTACGATCCGGCGGAAGTCGAGGCGATCAACGCGCGCCTCGACGCACTCGATCGGCTCAAGCGCATGTACGGCGGAACGATCGATGCCGTCCTCGAGCACGGGATCGATGCGGAGCGTACGGCGAGCGAGCACGAGCGGCGGGACGAGCGCCTGGCGGAGCTACGCGCGCAGTGCGAAGAAGCGCAGAGTGCGTTGCGTGCGCATGCTGGCCGTTTGACGGCATTGCGCCGTGCGGCTGCCAAGAAGCTCGAGCGCCGCGTCGTTGGCGAGTTCGCAGATCTCGCGCTTGCGTCAGGCGGCTTCAGCGTAGCACTGGAGACGCTCGACGAGATCGGGCGCTGCGGCGCCGAGCGCGCCGAGTTTCTCTTTTCTGCGAACGCCGGCGAGGCGGCGCGCCCGCTTGCACGCATCGTCTCGGGCGGCGAGTTGTCACGCGTCCTCCTCGCGCTCGTCGTCGTGCTCGCCCAGGCGCGTGAGCGCGTTGCGCTGGTCTTCGACGAAATCGATGCCGGCATCGGCGGAGCGACGGCATTGGCGGTAGGCGCGCGCATCGGACGCCTGGCGCGCAGTGGACAAGTCGTCTGCATCACGCATTTGGCACAGTTGGCAATGTGGGCCTCGCGGCATTACGTGCTCGAAAAGGAGGAGCGCGCCGGCGCAACGAGCATCTCCGTTCGCGAGATCGCGACGAAGGAAGAGAGGGCAAATGAGATCGCACGCATGCTGTCAGGAGATTCACGATCGGCGGCGCTCAAGCACGCCCACGAGTTGCTGGCACAGGCGCGGTGAGAGGGGCTATGAGCATTGTCATGGTGAGCGTAGCGCGAACGCAGTGAGCGCGCAGTCGAACCAGCGTCACGCTGCCGCCGCTCGCGCGCACGCTGCCCGGCTCCCGATGTCGTCCTTCGACTCCGCTCGCTTTGCTCGCTACGCTCAGGATGACAGGGGATGATCGCAGTACTGCCGTTGTCCGCTCGCTTTGCTCGCTACGCTCAGGGTGACAGGGGATGATCGCAGTACTGCCGTTGTCCGCTCGCCTTGCTCGCTACGCTCAGGATGACAGGGGATGATCGCAGCACTGCCGTTGACCGTGAACGCAATTGTCTCGGCGCATCCGCTCGGAGGCGTGGCGCCGGCAGGCTTCACGTGGTCGCCCGACGGCACGCGCCTCGTCTACATGATTCCGTCGCCGGCAGGGCTTCCTCCGGCGATTCGCGTGTACGATCTCAAGGACGGATCCGATCGCACGCTGTTGCGTGCGCGCAGCGACGTCCGTGGCTCGCGTTCGCGTCCGATCGAGCAAGTCGTGTGGTCCCCGAACGGCGATCGGATTGCCTATTTGGATGGTGGGAATCTTTGGATTGCGGATGCCGGCGGCGGCGGCGCGGTGCAGCTTGCGCAAGCGGCAGACGATCCGCAGTGGTCGCCCGACGGCACGCGCATCGCGTACGTCCATCAGAACGATCTCTACGTCGTCTCGGTAGCGTCGCGGCGTATCACGCGCCTGACGTCGACCGGGTCTTCGACGCGCATCAACGGCGACCCGGATTGGCTCTACAGCGAAGAGCTCGACGTCGCGCACGCCTATGCCTGGTCGCCGGACGGCGACAGGATTGCGTACTTGTCTTTCGACGAGTCGCCGATCACGCCGTTTCCGATCGAGCACTATTTGGCGCGTCAAAATACCGTCGAGTGGCAACGCTACCCGCTTGCGGGCGACCGCAACCCACGTGTGAGTCTCCGCGTCGTCGACGCACGCAATGGGCGAAGCCGTCTGCTCTACAACGGGGGGCTGCACGATGAATACGTCGTTTCGTTCGCCTGGTCTCCCGGCGGGCGCTTCGTGCTGCAGCAGATTCTCGATCGACCGCAGCGTCATCTCCGCATCGAACGCTTCGACGTCGTAGGCGGTGCACATCGTACGTTATGGCGCGAGGAGAGCCGTTATTTCGTCGACGTACAGCCGGCTCCACGGTTTCTCCCTGACGGCAAGAGCTTCGTCATGCTTTCGGCGCGTGGCGGTGTGCAAGGCCTCTATCGTGTGTGGCTCAATGGACGTTTTCGGCTGCTTACCGGCAAGACGCCGATCGCGGGCATCGAGCGAGTCGGCGAACGCGGCGTCTACGTGAGCGCCATGGCTCCCTCGCGTCGCGATAAAGCCCTCGTGTTCGTTTCGTTCGACGGCGCGATGCGTATCGTGACGCGCGACGCCGGTTGGCACGCCGTCACGATGCCAGAGCGAGGGAGCGCATACGTCGATGCGTTTTCCTCGTTTGCTCAGACGCCAGAGGTGACGATTCGGCGTCTGGGATCGAGCTGGCACAAGAAGCTCTTCGTGACGCCGTCGCTCGTCCGGTACGGCCTCGGTACGACGCGTGCGCTCGAGGTTCCGTCGCGCTGGGGGCCGCTCGACGCGGAGCTTACCGTGCCTGCAGACTTTAATCCGCATCGGCGTTATCCAGTCATCGTCACGGCGTACGGTGGGCCGTTGCCCGTCGGCGACGCGTTGCCGAGCGCGGACAGCTGGCAGGGTCTCTACACGTTCCTGCTTGCGCAGCACGGCTTTCTCGTCTTCTCCATCGACGGTCCGGCCTCGAACGTCGACCGCACGAGCAACGAGTACATGTTCTCCGAACGAATGGGTGAGATTGCCATGGCGGGCCAACTCGCGGGCGTTGCATGGCTCAAGGCGCAGCCGTACGTCGATGCTTCGCGCTTGGGCCTCTTTGGTTGGAGCTACGGCGGCTACCTCACGGCGTTCACGCTGACGCACGCGCCGGGTGCCTTTGCATCCGGCATCGCCGGCGCGCCGCCGGTAGACTGGCGCTTTTACGACACTGCGTATACGGAGCGATACATGGGACTGCCGAAGCACCATGCGCGCGCGTACCGCGCGACCGCGGTGCTTCCTGCGGCGGGACGCCTGCGCTCGAAACTGCTCATCATGCAAGGCAGCAGCGATGACAACGTGCACGTCATGAACTCCATCTCGCTGTTGGAAGCCTTTATCAAGGCCGGTAAACAAGTGGAATACTTTCTCTTTCCCGGTGCGCGGCACGGTGTGGCCGGTATCCCGGCTCGACGCAATCTCTACACGCGGATGCTCGACTGGTGGGAGACGACGCTCCAATGACCGCTCGCGCGAAATAGAAGAGAACGCCCAGCTATTCCGTGTGGGCTCCCGGGTTCCGGGATGGCGAGGGCCGCCCAAGCTGCTACGGTGCGGAATGAAGACCGTTCAATACACTCGATCTTTAAGGAGCGCCCGCGATGCACAAGTGGCTGATACTTGGCGTCGTCGCAGCACTAGCGGGCTGCGACGCCTCGGCGCATCGTACGCCGGCAATGAGCCGGCCGGCGCCAGCGGGTTCGATCGCTGCAGGAAAGACCACCATCATCTCGCAGGACGCTCCGCACACCCCGTACGTCGAGTCATTTCTCGCCATCGATCCAAAGCATCCGGCCTCTTTGATCGCGACCGCGATCGCCGTCGACGGGACGATTCATACGGTACTCTACGCCTCCCAGGATGCCGGAGCGCGCTGGAAGCGCATCGATACGCCGCAGACTCATACTGTCGATCCCGTCGTTTATTTTGCCCCCAACGGACGCGGCTTTTTCGAAAGCGAGATACAAGGTGGGCTCGACATCATGACGTCCGCCGACGGCGGATCGACTTGGAGACCGTTTCGATACGTTCCCATGGGTATGGGCCACGACCGGCCGTACATAGGCTTCGCCTCCGAAGGCCCACACAAGGGCCAGATCTACGCCGCGGGTTTCGCTTACATAACGGGTCCCGGCGGGCACTCCGTGCCGGCGATGGCTATGGTGACCTCATCGGATGATGGCGCGACCTTCTCCGCTCCCGAGGTTATCGCTGTAGCCAACACGGGTTCGAGCGGTGATTTCTTTCCGGCCTACAACCTCTTTCCCGCCGATGTCCTGGTGACTCCCGACGGCACCGTCTTGCTCCCATACTTGCCGTTTCATCCCGGTCGCGCGAAGGCGAACGGTGCGGTCGCCGCGCAGTACGACGTCCTCGCTTCCCGCGGGGTCAACTTCAACGGCGCCCTTGATTTTTCAAAGCCGATCCTTGCAGCACGCGTGACGCTGCTCGCCGATAACACGTATCGCGGACTCGAAGCGTTAGGCGGAGTGCGCGGCACCGTCGATCTATCCCATTCCCGCTATCGCGGACGCGCCTATCTCGTCTATCCCGACTATACGGGGTTGGGAACGAACATCGAAGTCGTCCACTCCGGCGACGACGGCCGCACCTGGTCCGCGCCGGTACGCGTCAACGACAACGCTCGCCCGGGATACGATGCAAATCCAGCCATTTGGGTAAACGATCGCGGCGTCTTGGCGGTGATTTGGAATGATCGCCGAGCGAGCCGCGGCTCCGCGTGCTATCGTCCCTACGCGTCGGCTTCATTGGACGGCGGCGAGCACTTCCTGCGAAATACTGCATTAAGTGCTGATGTGACGTGTCCTAACGCCCCCGGCAACTGGAAGCCGGTCGTGTACGCGCAGCAGAACGTAGGGCCATCGTTCGCAAAATCGACGAAATCGATCGTCGTGCTAACGGCCGCTAGCCGTTGGCCGAATGCGGGCGAAACGCAAGGATTGCAGTCAGGTCCGAACGGCGCATTCGACGCGGCATGGATCGATGGGGCGAGCGGCGTGATGCAACTGGCCTTCACCCGCTTCAGCGTTACCGGCACCGTTCGCGCAGCGCGCCGCACGCGCCAACCGGTCGTGGTTCGCGCTTCGAGCGCCGGATTAGCATCCGACCTGGACTTGAACGTCGGTGCTGCACGTTTCGACCCGCTCCGGGGAGTTTTTTCGGTCTCGCTCCGGCTCAAGAACGTCTCTTCGAGGCCGGTTCGAGGTCCGTTTGCAGTGGTCTTCGAGAGAGCGATGGGAAATCTATCAAATCTTCGCGCTACGAACGCCGACGAGACGATTCACGCGCACGGCGCGTGGATTCTCGGAAACGGCGTGCTGCAACCCGGTGAGTCCACGGCGCCGCGCAAGGCGGCATGGGCGTTTACCGCAGGTCTGGCGGAGGCGCCGCAATATCCGATTCTGCTGTTGAGCATTCAGCCGGCACACTCTTAGAGGGGCTTTTCCAAGCGGCCGAGCATTACGATACCCCGCCATCACATACGAGTCGACTCTGTTGCTCTACCTAAGGCAATGAAACTGTACTACCGACATCTATAGTCGCGTGATCGATACGTGACGGTACGTGACCTCTGCTCCGACGGTGCTCGTTAGGATGAATGGACAATGCCCTGCGAGAATAGCGCCGGGTCATGCCTGAGGCCGTCTTAAGCTGCTAGCATTTCTCTTCGCGACACTCGTGCGGACGCATGCGGCTGTGCCGATGGACGATCTCGGTGGCATCCTGGTCGTCAAAGCGAGTATCGACGGCCGCGGACCGTTCAAGCTTGTACTAGATACCGGCGCTGGAGCTACCGTCCTTACTCCGCGCGCGTTTCGAGCACTACGTTTGTCCGCAGGAGTCAGCGGCACGGCTTCGGGCCTAGGGACGCAAACAGTTCCGGAAAAGAAAATTATCTTGAGTCGCGTGGAAGTGGGCGAAGCCGCTGCGCGCAACGTAGCAGCGGTCGTAATTGATCTTCCGCCGGACCTGACGTACCAGGGCAGATACGGACGAATTGACGGCATTCTCGGTTACACGTTTTTAAAGAACTTCATCGCGGCTATTGATTACCAACACCACACCGCCACCTTCTCTACGCCTGGATCTTCTCCACCGACTCGCTACGTCTCGAGTTTGCCAATGCTTCCAGGACATTCAGCGCCTGAAATTCGTGGCACCGTCGCCGGCGCGCCTGCGGTCCTGATGCTCGACACCGGCAACAACGGCATAAGCATCGCGAGTGCGCGATTCGCGCACAACGATCCCGCACTTAGTCAACACACGTGTTCATCTGCGGAGCAAACGCATGAGGGCGTCGGAGGATTCGTTTCGACACCACTTGTTCGAGCCCGAGACATCAGCGTCGGCAACAGCGTCATTCACAACGTCGCTCTGGCTATCTCGCACGCGCCCGAAAAGGCATTAGCTAGCGCACACAGCCCCGACGTCATTCTCGGAAATGATTTCCTTCGCAGATTTCAGCTGGTCATCGACTACCCTGGTAGGGTGGTGTACCTGATGCCTACCGCCAGGGCTGACGCCTACAAGCCGTACTTAACCACCGGCTTGTCGCTGCAGCGACGCGCGGACGGAACGCTCATTGTACAATCGATTAGCGCCGGTAGCGCGGCGGCACATACCCGAATTCAAGTGCACGACGAAATTTTGGCCATAAACGGCGTGCCCGCCCAGCAGTTGAGCGATGCTGATATTTCCCGCGCGACGAACAGCCGGCATGTGCGTTACGAGATTCGTTCGACCGGACGCATTCGAGAAGTAACGCTTGCCTTGCATGACGCTTTGCCGCCGTGCACATGGTCTAGCTTTACTCGTAGCAACTGGCTGCGCGTCCGTTTTCGCTCCCCGCAAGTTGGGTCGCTTCGGCTCTAGCTTGTAAAAAGTTGGGACCCATCCCACTAGGCTACCCGATGCGTGCGTCGATCTCGTCTACCATAGACCCGCCGCTTAATTCGAGTCAAAACTATGAGGTAAAGTGCTCGCCTCTATCTCGTCGATATGGGTATACCGTTTAGCATGTTTGCAGCAGTTGTGAGCCTCGCGGCGGCCATGCACGCTCCCGCGATGGGTTCGTATCGGTTGCTCGGAAGAACCGTTTACGTCGGCGTGAACGCTGAACCGCCGGATCACCCGACGATCCAGTATTACGATTCGAAAAGCCACCGCATGGGAACGCTCGATTTTGTTTCGGGCGTTGTGTATCGCACGAACGCGCAGCCTTGGATTCGGTTTTCGCTCGCGAAGCCAACCGTAGCGGTGCGCGAGCAGCGCTTTGTGCTTGGGTCCGAGGCGAAGCGTCTCGGTGCCTCGTTGTGGTTCGCGCCAAAGGCGCAGCATCGCGCAACCATCGTGCTCATTCAAGGCGCCGATGATTCGACCCGACAGATGGGCTTTCTCATTCCCTACTTCGTCGCGCACGGGCTCAACGTCGTGACCTACGATCAGCGTGGCACGGGCGATTCGGCGGGCAACTGGCGCTACACGAGCCCTGCCTCGAAAGCGGCCGATATTCTTGCGATCATCGCGGCGGTACGTTCGAATGCGGTGGTCGATCCGAAGCGTATCGGCGCATGGGCGGCCAGCAACGGCGGCTGGGTTGCACCAATCGTTGCGACCCATTTCCCGCTCGCCTTTCTCATCTTGAAAAGTGCTCCGAGCGAAAGTATCGCCTCAAACGTACTCTACGAGATTGGCGCTGAAATGCAAGAAGCGGCGCGCTTCACGCCGCAGCAAATGACCCAGGCGCTGACGTTCGAACGGACCATGTTTGCAACGCTAACGACCAATACGAACTGGGGCGTTGAGGCACAGACATTATCTGCTGCACGAACGCAGCCGTGGTTTGGTTTTATGCGCATCCCGCCAGGATTCACCGCGCCGCCACCGGCGCCGATGCTTGCGGCGCTGCGGGCATCGCTGGTCTATAACCCGACTGCGACCCTCGAGCGCGTCACGACGCCGACGCTCGCTCTCTTCGGAGCACTCGACAAGAATGTTAACGCGCAGGATAGTGCCGCTGGATTTCGTAGGGCCTTCACGAAATCGGGAATGAGGGATTTCACGATAAAGACGTTTCCTAACGCCGGTCACTTGCTCGTGGCTTCAACGACCGGATATGAAGATCAGCCAATCCTTCCGGTGCGCTACGTCGGCTATCCGGAAGCGATGATTCGGTGGCTGCGCGTGCGCGGCTTCACCAGGTAAAGCACGCTCGCGCCGATAAACGCCCAGGCTCCGCCCGACCAAGCCACCTGGCAAAAGCGACTATTATAGCGAAATCGCTATCAATCGCGTTGTTGCTTTTTGCGAGCTCATCCCGTGAATGCGGGATAACGAGCGTAGCGTGTGGGCGTGCTCGGGCGAGTACGACTCGCACATGACCTCGGCGCCATCGGTTTCGACGACCGGACGTTTTGCACCCTTATACAGTATCGCGCGGCGAAACCCATCGTCGTCATCAGCAATGGTTGGCGACGCGAACGCGTTAGCGACTGTTTCGCCTCGTCCGCCTGGCACCGCTGTGGCACGAACGCAGCGAAATAGAAGCGGCCGGATTGTAAATGCAGCCATCGAATGGCTAAGGGGGACGGCGTGGCCGGTATCCCGGCTCGACGGGATCTCTGCGCGCGAGTGCTCGCCTCGTGGGAGAGGACGCTCCAATGAACGCTCGAGCGAAATAGAAGAGAACCCCGACTCCGACGATCGCGAGCCCAATGCTCGAGTCGAGCGGCGCACTGACGAATGTCTGGACGAGCAGAGCCAGAGCGACAACGATGAAGATTGCGGGAACCGCCGGGTATCCCCACGTTCGATACGGGCGCTCCGCGTTCGGTTCTCGCCACCGCAGGACGAAGAGAGCGCTGATCGTCGCCACATTGAAGAGCCATATATTGAAAATGAAGTAGTTTGTCAGGCTCTCGAACGTGCCAAGCGTGGCGAGGATCGCTGCCACGAGACCATTTGCGAGAATGGCGCGAACGGGAACGCCAAAGCGTGAGGTGACGCCGATTGCGGGAAACAGGACGCCGTCGCGAGTGAGCGCAAAGGAAATTCTCGAGTCGGTCAAGATGGTCGTGTGCAACGCTGCCACGGTCGAAACAAAAAGCAATCCTGCTGCAATCGTCTCCCCAGAGGTTCCGAAGACGCGATCGATCACCGCGACGGCGACCGACGATGCGGGAGACAGCCCCGCGATCTCTCGGGGTGTGAGGGCGAAAAAGTACGCCGCGTTGACTGCGAGATAGCAGAGGATCACGAGCAGCGTGCTGCCCCAGAGCGCGAGCGGAATGACGCGCGCGGGATTTCTGATCTCGCCCCCGACCGACGTGATGATGCTCCAGCCCTGGTAGGCATAGAGCGCGGCGATAAAGGCCGCGGCAAGCGCGGGCGCTCCGTAACGGAGGCTGCCGCTGACGCCAATGCAGGTCGCGGGGGACGCACTCGAAGCGTAGTGTACCCAGGATCCGTGCGCCAGCGCGAACGCGGCGACACAGAGGGCTGCAATCAGAACCAACTTCGTTACCATTAGCGCCGCCGCCACGCCACCGTTGACGCCAACCGGAAAGAGGTTGACCAGCACACCGACGGCGATAAGCGAGAGCGCTCCCAACTGCAAGCCCGTGATCGCCAGATGGAGGCCAAGAAACTCGATCGGGAGGTGCAGCCCCGCCAGCGCCCCATTCGAGAGCATGTTGAAGAAGATTGCCGCTCCAGCAGCAAGGGCCGCCGTCGCGGCTGGCCCGGTCACCCAGAAGCTCATCCATCCGAACGCAAAGGCAGGCACCTCCCCGTAGGCGCGCCTCAAGAAGACGTACATGCCGCCCGAGCGCGGCATCATGGCTCCGAGTTCACCCAGGCTGAGAGCGCCGCAGAGTGACAGCAGGCCCGCAGCGAGCCAAACGCCCAGGACCGGCAGAGCCGAGCCGAGTTCGCACGTCATGACGCGCGTCTTGAGGAAAACCCCTTGCCCGATGATGTTGCAGATGAGAATCGACGCGCTCGCCAATAGGCCCAGCGAACGGAAAACCGACGCGCGACCGGTGCTCATGCTGAAACTCTAGCGCGTCAATCTGCGTGGCGCATCCCGGGAGTGGGACCGCGAACCCCACGAAAACGGGCGCGCGGGGACGTGCGGTAACGGCAGGGCTGCTACAGCACGCTCTCAAAGCACCGCGCGTGGAAAGTCGCTTCGTGCGCCGCCGTGAGGCTGCGCGGGCTCGGCACGTCTGCACGGTCTGCGTACGAAGGCCCGCACCTCCCCTGCGCACGGTTTGTGTCGAGTGTAACGACGCCGCGAAAGCACGTGTGCAGCGGCTGCGCCGGCAACGAGCGCAAGAGACCGCACAACGGCGAGCGTTGCTCTTGCACGAATCGGCCGGTGATGTAGCCGCAGCCAGTTGCGTCTATCCCGAGGCGTTGAGCCAGTACGACGAGGCGCTTCGATCTCCGGCGCGCCGAACCGATGACGAATGGCGACTTTCGGACAAGTATGCGAGCGTGCTCTTTTGCACGAACGAGCCCGAGCGCGCCGGCACATGGCTCGAGCGAGCACTTGCGAATTGTCGCACCGCCGATAGGACGGAGAACGCAGCTGCGACCGGCGCGATTCTTCTGCGGTTGGTCCGGCAGTGCTGGCTCAATGCTTTGACCGCAGAGGCGCTTCCGCTCATCGATGAAGCCATTCGGCTGGGGGCCGCGGCAAAGCTACGACCGCTCTTCGCTCGTGCGAATCTCCAGATGGCGCACTATCTTATCTTGCTCGGCCGGTATCACGAGGCCGAGCTGTTTTTTGACCGCGGCCAGCCGCCGCGCAACAGCGATGACCTAGAATGGCGTTCCGTCAACTACGATCAGCGCGCCATCTTGCATGCCGCGCGCGGAGAACGCGACCTTGCGTATCGCGATTTCGAGCGTGCCGCGGATATGGCAAGAAGGCTCCCAGAGGGATACTGGGTGACGTCGGTCTGGGACGATTACAGCATATGGGCACTGGCGCTCGGAGACATTCAAACCGCCCAGTTCTGCAGAGAACGAGCCCTATTCGTCGCAAGGGACCGGCATGTCGTCTGGCGCGTCCCGTACCTCTCGCTACGGTACGCCGACCTCTTGCTGGAGTTAGAACAGTACGACCACGCGCGAGAGCTGGTCGCTAACTCGCTAACGTACGACTGCAAGGCCCCGTGCATCAAGATCCTGATGGTTTCCGTGGGGACGCGGCTTGCGACGATCCTTGAGGATGAAGGACTACTTCGTCGATGCAGCGACGCGAACGCACTCGAGTCCGCGTTTCGCTCGGGAGAGCCTGCGAAGATTGGGCCTCTTGCTTCTGCGGTCATTCGCGGGTGTGTGGCACGGGGCCAGGCGGAAGAGGCGGCAGCATTGCTGGAACGTGCCCTGCCTACTATACGGAGCACGGACCACGTATGGGACTTGATGATCGATGCAGCGGCGCTGGGAAATGACGCCCAACGGAGAACGGCCCGAACGCTACTCGAAGCTCGAGCGCAGCTTCCCAGTGGCGAAATGGCGGCTGCGTATCTCGACTTGTTTGACGCTACGCTGGCACGGCGGCAATGCAGCAGTGCGGCGCAGCGTGTCGCGGCTCAGCGCGCGGCACAACGGTTTGCTGAGATCGGAAGGGTTGCGCAGGAGCGCACCTCGCTGAGCCTTGCATACGATAAGCTGCCGAAGGAGTCGCGTGTCGCGCAGGCGCCGTCGCGCGCGTTTCGCACGATGCTTGGGGGACTGTCGACGCTGACGTTGCGCGAAGCGGAGGTTGCCGAGCTCGCCCTCAAGGGCCTTACGAACCGCGAGATTGCGAAGGACCTGTCGATAAGCGAACACACCGTGGAGTCCCATATGGCTTCGATCATGAATCGCCTGGGCATTCGATCGCGCCATCAGCTCAGCAATATGGTCGTGGATTCCGGGAAGGCACCGACCGCGTAACACGCTAGAATAGGCTTCGTGCCACCCGTGATTGGCGTAACGTCGCCGGCGTGCCACCCGTCGGCTGACGAGCAGCCGGGGGCCGAGGTGCAGCGCCATTTTCGGCTCTTGAAGTCCATCGGCGCCGAGGTCGTGGTGATCCCGAAAGGGGAGGCGGCCCCTCACGTCGTCGAGCGCCGTGCCGTCCAGGGGATTCTGTTCAGTGGAGGCGGCGACGTGGCCGCGTCGCTTTACGGCGGGAAAGAGAGCCTGAGCTGGGACAGGGTCGACTCTGAGCGCGATGCTGGCGAGCTTGCGCTTCTGCGACGAGCCTTCGCAGATCGGATTCCGGTGCTCTGCGTGTGCCGGGGCATGCAGATCGCGAACGTCGCCCTTGGCGGTACGCTCATCGAAGACATCCAAAGCGAGTTGGGAGCGCAATACCGCGTGAGCCATCATCAGGTGCGCGAACTCGAGCGGCCCCCGCGTGAAGCCGTTCACGAGGTGAACATCGAGGCCGCTTCCGGCCTTGCTCAGATTATTCAAACGGATCGCCTGTGGACGAACTCACTGCACCACCAGGCGATTCGGACACTGGCGCCGCCGCTGCGAGCCGTCGGGCACGCCGAAGACGGCGTCATTGAAGCCATCGAGCTCCACCGTCGCGAGTTTTTCTTTTACGGCGTGCAGTGGCATCCCGAATTCTTGCCCGCCGACGAGCCTTCCGTTCGACTATACACGGCATTTCTGGAAGCGGCAGAGGCATCAATCCCTGATTCCAGGATGCGCGACGACTAACTGAGGTTTAAGATCACGTAAGAAGCCGTAGGCAACCTTCGGTGTGGGTTTGTCTTTGAAGAAGGAGCCCGTTCATGCATTTCTCGGCCCGAATCTCATGCACAATCGCGACGCTCGCGGCGTTGTGCCTGTTCGCAAGCGCTCAGGTGTCCGCACAGATCGCGCCCGGCGTTACGCAGTCGGCAGCGCATACGGCGAACATCACCGGCGTGGTTACGTCGAGCAGTGGAGCACCTGTCGCCGATGCTATCGTCTCGCTGACAGGACCCTCAGTCCAGTCGACCACAAGCCGGGCCGACGGATCCTTTAGCTTTTTAAGCATACCTTGGGGCACGTACGAGATCACGGTGAGATCGCTGCTCGGAACGGCGTCGCGCAGCAACATCGCCATTAACGGCGACTTAAACGTCGCCATCCAGTACCAGGCACCCTCGCAGCTCCGGACGATCGCCCACGTCTCCACGACGAGTGCCGGCGCGCACATCAACGTGACGTCGTCAAGCGTCTCGTCCGTCAGTCCTCAGAGCTACTTGCGCGAGGGCAACTTTACGTGGAAGGAGCTGTTTGCACAGATCCCAGGCGTCGCCGAGTCGGGCTCGACGGACGGCGGCGGAATCTTCGCCGGCGTGATCCCCGATTCGCCCAATGAGCCGGTGTTGCTCTCGATCAACGGAGCGCTGCCGTACGAAACCTCGACGACGATCGACGGCATGCCACTTCAGGGCACTTCCGACGCCAACTTCATCGAGAACTCCGGGGGCGGCTCTGATTTGAGCATGTTGCCGCTGAATGCTTTCAGCACGGCCGATATCGTCCGCGGACCGGGAGCGAACGCGCCGAGCATCGTCGATTCCATCGGCGGCAGTCTCGTGCTGCATCCACCGGGGCCGGTGACCGAGAATCACTTCGATCTCTCGGTCGGCAACGACGAGTTCGGGGGTATCATTTCAAATGCAACCGTCGCCCTGCACCTGGGCCGGCTTTCGACGACGATGTTCTACGGCGTTAACGACAGCCCAGGGCCACTAGGGACCAGGAGCGGAATCACGGCGGACGTTGCGGTTGCTCCGGGGACGATTAACGGCCAAACGGTTCAGTCTGCCAACGTCGGCACCGAAGTCTACCCAGGTCACGGCACGCCATACTGCTTCTGCTCGCTGACCGACGCGCTCCTCATCGGCAATCAACCGTACTCGACGGCGTGGACGACGCACGGCGGCGCGATGGACTTGGCGTACCGGATCGGCTCCAACATTACGGCAGAGGTCTTTTACGCCGGGCAACGTTCGCATCCGCCGTTCGCGGCCGGCATGTGGCCGGTCGCATTCACGCCTGGAGCGTCGTACACGGGAAGCCTCGCGCCGAGCCCAGGCGGGAAGCCGTCGTACATGTTCCCCTGGACGTTGCCGCTCATAGAAGATCAGGGTGAGAGCCTGCTCGAAGAAAAGGTCACCGCCTATCTGGGAAACGGCGTGCTTCGTCTCTCCGCCGTGCAGAACAACACGTTCCTGAACTCGTCCCAGGGGCAGCGCGAAGCGCTCGGCAACGGTAACTATACCATCTGGGGCACCGCCAATGTGGGGGCTACCTTCCCGGGGACGCCAACTGCGTACAATGGGACGACGGCGTTTCTCACCTTCCCGGACTTTCTTACCTACGAGCCTGTCACAACGAAGAACCGCGACCTCATGGCGAGTTATGCGGTCCAGGTCGGCTCGAACTCGACGTTCGGCATCTCGTACATCACGTCGTACTACGACAATCCGTGGAAAGACCTATTCGCGATCGGCAAAACTCCGATCTTCCAGATAAGCCAGGATGCCGCCGCGTCCGACACGACCGATGAGACGCGCGTGCACTTCGATACCCAGCTATCGGACAAGCTTTCGGCCGGGCTCTCGTGGTACTTTGCGCAGAGCGATTTCCATGTACCCGTACCGTCAAACACCACGGAATGGACGGACTCTATCTTCAGCTACAACGCCCCACGCGTCGGGCTGGTCTGGAGGCCGACTGAGGACATCGCGGTTCGTGCCGCAGCCGGCGGCGGCTTCGCGCTGCCCGCGCTCTTCCAGCTTACGGGATACTCACGGCAACTCAGTGCGGGCTCTTACGACGAAAGCATCGGGAACATCCATCTGAAGCCTGAGGAGTCCTTTGGCTTTGATCTCGGGACCGACGTCCGCTTTCACCGCGACACGGTATTGTCGCTCGACCTTTATCGGACGAACCTATACGGCCAGTACTACAGCAGCACCACGGTTTCGACGTTCAACGGCCTTCCGCTCTACATCGCCGAAACGGGTAACCTAGCCCAGAGCCGTTACGAGGGCATGAATCTCGACATCGCGCGCAACGTCGATTCCGGGCTCTACTGGCGGGGAACGCTGGCCTTCACCCGCGCCTACGTGGTGAGCGTGCCGCCAGGATTCTATGACAACCCGGCAACAAAATGCGTCAACTGCACGAACCAGGACATCATTCCCGGAGCCAACTTCAACGGCTATTCGAACGGTGGTGCCGTTCCGTACACGAGCGGGTCGGCCATGTTGGGGTATCGCTGGAAGCCCGGAACGTACTTCGACCTTGCGCCCACGTACTATGGGTTCAATAACATCTACGACGTGCCTCACGCATTCGTCGAACTCGATGCGCACGCGGGGTACGCGGTGACACGCAACGTCGATCTCATCGCGACGTTCCGAAACATCACGGGCTTTGACAGCGCATCCATAGAGAACTTCGGGAATATCGGCGACCTGACGCCGGTCGTTCGCGGAACGAACGGATTTTGGCCCGGCGATTTCGTCATCTTGCCATACGGGCCTCGCGCCGTGACGGTCACAGCGGATTGGCATTACAACGGCCTTCCATAACGCTGGGGTGTCGATGAGAACGGGAGTAATCGCGGGTGCGTTGATCCTGCTCTTGGGGGCCGTAGCGTCGAACACTGGACTGGTTCGCGTGCGCTACGGCCCAGACCCCTTGGTCGATGCGAATCCGAACGCGTCGAGCGTTGAGCCCGCAATCGCTGCTGATCCGTCAAATGCGAAGACGCTCGTCGCCGCCGCGGAGTCGGGAACCTTTTCTTCTCCGCCGGAGGCCTTCGTGTCGCACGATGGCGGCTATGACTGGAGAGAAGCGCCGCTGCTTCTCAGGGGCGGCTCTCTCCTGGGCGACGTTCAACTCGCGGCGGCTCCAAATGGAACCTTTTATTACGCGGTCCTCGGGTCGCAAGGCGGCGTCAACGGCATCCAGCTCTTCTTTTCGACGAATCACGGCAACTGGTTCGATCACGCCACGTTCATCCGCAATCGCCACGGGCACGGATTCGACCATGAACAGCTGGCGATCAACGGCGCGTACGGGCCGTATCGAGGTCGCATCTACATGAGCGTTCTCTACGCGAAGCGGCTGCAGCCGCAACTGAACGCGTGCGGCTTGCTCCGCTCGAGTGACGGAGGCCGGCGTTTCCACGGGCCCACACAAGTCATCGACGGATGGTGCTTCAACAGCCGGCCGGTCGTTTTATCGGATGGAACGCTGCTCTTTCCATTTATCATGGCAGGCAAACGTGGAGCGAGTGGGCTTCCTCCCGAGACGAAAACAGAAAACGTCGAGGTCGCGATTTCGAAGAACGGGGGGAAGGCATTTGCGTCGCCGTTGGTGATCGGCACGTATGTCTGGCCCGGCTTAGCGAACATGAAGCATCGGCTGGCCAGCGGCGAGACGGATTTTGACGGCGACCCCGTTCCCCAATTCGCCGCGGGGCCGTCGCCCCTGACGCACCGCGATGAAATCTACGGCGTCTGGAGCGATATGCGAACCGGCGTTTCGCGCCTGCTCTTTACCAAGTCGACGGATGAAGGGCGGCATTGGAGCCCGCCGGTTCCGATTCTGACGACTGATAATTCGCAAGACGCCCAATATCAGGTCTCTCTCGCCGTGAACGGCCGCGGCGTGCTCGGCGTAGCTTACTTGCAGTACCGTAGCGCAACGAGACGCGTCACCGAGATGTTCGCGGACTCTACCGACGCCGGTGCAACGTTCTCGCAGCCGGTTCCCATCGAAAGCGAGCCGGCGCCGCTCGCTGTTGCGGGGAGCGCGGGGTACAGTCCGTCAGCATACCATGGGCGCGAATCGCAGCTCGACGGGCGTGTGCTCATCGAGTTTACCGATCCGTCGCAGCGTTTTCCCTCGGGCGGCGATTACGTGCAGATGGCCGTCGATCGAAGCGGCGCGTTCCATCCCGTCTGGGCGGACGCACGAACCGGGACGAGTCAGATATGGACGGCGAGCGTGAGCGC
>DAHUYK010000095.1 GCA_027315245.1 Vulcanimicrobiota bacterium
AGTCTCCTCATCTCCACCACGTCAAAACCCGCATCCCGTAAGGGTTTGCGGGTTTTTCGCGTGCGCGGCTTTCCGAAGCGATCGGCCGCATTTACGACAATCGTACGACGATTGGGTTCGAGCTCAGCAAAAATCCGGTCCGCCGTCTGCGCGACGCGCTTGGCCGTGTGGTTGAACAGATGACCGTAGCGCTCGAACATCATGCGCGTGTCCGCGTGCCCGAGGCTGGCAGCGATCGCGAGCGGATCTTCACCGCCTTCGATGAGGAGCGTGTTGCCGGTGTGGCGCAGGCTATGGAAGGTAACGTCGGGCAGTTCCGCGCGTTCGAGCAACGGCTTGAAAACGCGCCGGATGAAGTTGCTCTTTCGCAGCGGCGTCCCGTCGGGCGAGGTGAAGACGAATCCGGCCGCGGCTTCGCGGCTTGCTTGCAAGGCCAGCAGCGCTTTGCGCGCGAGCGCTGGAAGATAGATGACGCGGCGCGACTTCGCCGTCTTCGGCTCGGCGCGTATCAGTTGACCGTCGCGGCTCTCCGTCAGGGTCTTCTTGATCGAAACGGTGCCAGCGTAAAGATCGACGTCATCCCAGCACAGCGCGAAGATCTCGCCCTGACGCATGCCGGTCGTTATCGCAAGGGCGAAGAGCGCGCGCTCCGGTAAATCCCGCGACGCGCCGAGGAGCTTCATCGCTTGCTTCCCATCGAGCACCAACACCTCGGGACGAGGAGGCTTGGGCGCCGGCACGGTACTGCAGGGATTGCGACCGATCCGCTCTTCCCGGAGCGCGACGTTCAACGAGCTCGACAGCGTAACGAATGCAGTGCGCTGTGTCACCGCTCCAACTTCATCATCCTTCCACCGGCGCAGCAAGAACCGCACATCGTCTGACGTGAGCTCACTCAACGGGCGTGTCCCGATATGCGGAACGACGTGCTTCCGGATCATGTGATCGCGAAGCTTGTACGTGTTTGGGCGTATGCTGAGCGCGTCGAGCCAAGCCGTCAAATAATCGGCGAGCATAACGCTATCGCGAGATTGGACAAGCGTGCCGTGTTCGTTCCGATACTCGCGCATCGTGTCCGCGACGGCTGCCCGGGTCTTTCCATAAAAAGACTTGCGGACGGCGGTCCCGTCGGGCGATTTTAACGAAAGCTTTCCTTCATACGTGCCGTTCTTACGTCGGCAGATGCTGCCCTCGCCGTGAGCACGCTTAGCCATTACGAAACTTTCCGTTCAAGGTGGCCCGCACGTAGCCTTTTGACGAACCCCTGGACTGCCTGGTACTCGACCCGGCGGCGGCCGGTTTTCGTATCAGTAACGTACGGCAACAAACCGCGTTTCATCAAATCGTACACCTTTGTCTTGTGGTAGCCGAGCAATTCGCAGACCTGCGGTACGGTGAGGAGAACCCGCACCAATCTTAGCGTATCGCCAGAGTCGTGCGGCAATTCCTGGCAAAGCGCTTCGAGTGCTTGACGTGCCCCTTCGATATTGCTCGCCGCAACGCTGAGCGCTCGATCGATTCTGCTGATTGGTGAAGAATGCGTGCCGCTCGGTTGAATCTCTGCAATTTCCTCGCGTATGACGCTAATTTGAGATGGACTACTGGCCCTTACTGATTCCA
>DAHUYK010000010.1 GCA_027315245.1 Vulcanimicrobiota bacterium
AATACCGAGGACGAACGCAATGCAGAATGCGATGCCTGGTTTCGAATGGTAAACGAACTGGCGATACGCTTCTTCGACCTCGGGCACGCGGTCCGCGTCGAAGCGTAGCCAAGCCCGCAAGCGTTCGTTCATGCCGGTACGCGCGACCGTCGTTCGCGTGCTGCCGCGCGCGTGGCGGCGATCTTCTCTTGCGTGATGGCGGCATCGAAGGCGCGCATGCCGCCGAGGGTGAAGCCACAGCGCGCCGCCATCGCTTCCATCTCGACGACCCTAGCGAGGTCGATGCCGCGCCCGAGCGTGTAGCTCTCGAAGCGTTGCTCGAGCGCGAGGACCATTGTTTCGCTCATGCATGCGAGCGCCGTCCGAGGCGGAAGGTTGAGGTCGAACTCGGTGCCCGGTTCCCGCACGCGCTCGAAGCGCGGCTCGCCGGGGACGAGCATATTCCCGCCTTCGGTGACGAGGACGTCAGGACGCAGTGCTGCCACGCGCCGGCTGACGTCGTGGGGCAGTGAGAGTTCGCAGACAACGGCCCCGGTCTGTAGGTCTTCAGGTTCGATAAGGTCCTGCGTCGACGACGTTGCCGTAAGGACGAGTTGCGCTTGGCGCACCGCCGCGGACACGTCGGTTGTGGCGTCCGAGCGGCATGCGAGATCGCCGGCAATCTGTTCGTGCAGCTTGCGCAAGCGCGTTGCGTTGCGGGCCACGAGAATCACGCGGCCGACGCTTGGCGCCAGGAGACGTACGCAGGCCGCACCGATCGAGCCCGTCGCGCCGACGACCGCCGCCGTGGCTTCATGCGGGTCGACGTCCATCTCGCGCGCGCCTCGCAGTAGGCTTTGAACGCCCGCCGAAATCGTTAGAGAGTTGCCGGTCGTCACCGGAATCGGCGCGCGCTGCGCCACGGTGACGCCACCGTCTCCGACGACGCCCGTGAACGCGCCGAGTCCAGCGACCTGCGCTCCTAGGCTCTCGCCCAGTTCGATTGCTTTCAAGATCCGCCCATAGACGTCTTCGCGAGGCAACTCGAGCATCTGCTCGGGTAAGAGTGCGGCCGCAACGAACCAACCCTCGGTTTCGCGGCCGTCCGGCGTTCTGACGCCGGTTACGTGCACTGCCGTCCACGCGGGCATCCATTCGAGAATCTTGCGCACCATGGGCGCGCCCTTCCCTTTTGCCCCCGGTTCGTATCGCGCAACGTCTTCGAGCGAAAGCGGGTGGACGACGAAACAAAACTTCGGAAGCGTCACGCGCATGTCATCCCGAGCGTCGCTGGCGAAGCAGATGTCATCCCGAGCGTAGCGACGCTGAGCGTGCGAAGCGGAGCGAAGTCGAGGGACCGTCGACCGGTGGTTCGACTGCGGCGCTTCGCGCCTACGCTCACCGTGACAGCGCCCGCGACGCTCACCGCAGCGCCCGCGACGCTCACCGTGCTTTCTCGGCTTCGCGCTTCAGCGCTGCGAGCATCATGTCGCTGTTCTCCCGCACTTTCTTCTCGAGCGTCGGCCCGATGAGCTCGGCGAGCGTCGGTACGCCGAAATCGTATTCGACGCCAAGCACGACGCGCGTCGTCCCACCGCTTTCCGTGAACGTCCAGCTTCCTTCAAACGTATCGAGATCGCCTTCCGTGAGGTGGTAGTCGATGCGCAGTGCATCGTCGTCGAAGACGTCCTCTTCGGTCCACTCGATGGGCGCCTCCTCGACGAGGGTCTTCCAGCGCGACAGCACGCCGTGGGGAAGCCGCTCCACGATCGTAACGCTCTCCACGTCCGGCATGAACTCCGGAAAGCGTTCCTGTTCCTTCGCCAGTTCGTAGACCGCACGCGCCGGGGCAGCGACCACGATCTCGGTCTCGACGTACGGCATTCCGTGCTAGAGCGGGCCCAGCTTCTCATAGGCGGTCGCGATGCCGGCGCGCAGCGCGTCGAGCGCCGCTGCGACCTCGGCGTGCGTCACCACGAGCGGCGGTTCAAGGCGGATCACGCGCTGCTGGTTCAGCGTCCACGCAGCCGTCACGCCATGACGGAGCATCTCCGGGATGATTGCGCCGCCATAGCCCTCGTTCGTGAGCTCGACGCCGACGAGTAGCCCCAACCCCCGCACCTCCGCGACGACGGCCGGATACTGCGCAGCAATCGCGCGCGCGCCCTGCACGAGTTGTTCACCGCGCACGCGCGCGTTCTCGACAAGATGCTCTTCCTCCAGCGCCGCCATCGCAGCGAGCGCCGCCGCGCACGCGAGCGGATTGCCGCCGAACGTCGAGGTGTGCAGCAGCGGTGCCTTGCCGTACGCACGCTCCCAGACCGCCGGACGCGCGATGAACGCACCGACGGGGACGACGCCCCCGGAGAGCCCTTTCGCGAGCGTCATCACGTCGGGCACGACACCGTCGCGCTCGCACGCAAAGCGAAAGCCGCAGCGCCCGAGCCCCGTCTGCACTTCGTCGGCGACGAAGAGCGCGCCGGCGCGTTCGCAGGCCTCCTTCGCCGCCCGCAGATACCCCGCTGCCGGAACGTTGACGCCGCCCTCGCCCTGGACGGGCTCGACGATGAAGGCCGCCGCGCCCTCCAGCGCGGCATCGAGCCCACTCGCATCTCCGAACGGCACGTGCTCAACGCGCTCGAGCAGCGGTGCGAAGGGCGCGCGAAACGTCTCGCGCCCGCTCGCGGAGAGCGCGCCGAGGGTCTTGCCGTGGAACGCACCGTGCGTTGACACGATCTTCGCTCGTCCGGTTGCAGCGCGCACGAGCTTCATCGCACCTTCCACGGCTTCCGTCCCTGAGTTGCACCAGAACGATATCTGCAGATCGCCGGGCGCGAGCTCCGCGAGCCGCTTTGCGGCGCGGCCGAGCATCGGATCGAACATCGTCTTTCCCGAGAGCGCCATGAGGTCGAGTTGCGCATGCACCGCTTCCACGACTCGCGCGTGCGTGTGCCCGAGGGTAAAGACGCCGTAGCCGCCGGCAAAGTCGAGGTAGGCTTTGCCGTTCTGATCCCAGATCGTGCAAGCGTGAGCGTGCGTCTCGACGGGACTTCCCGAGAGCTTCATGACCCGTGCCAGCGCCGGATTTACATACCGGCGGTAGTTCTCGTAGGTCTCCTCGGCGAGCGCTGCCGGGGACGCTGCGCCGTAGAGCGCGTCGCGTTCCTCGATCATGCCGCCGTCTTTCGCTACGGCGCCTCCGTCACCCTGAGCGCGTGCGCCGGGTCCTGCGGGTCCTGCATGGCATCCGCGAGAGCCACGGCGTAGCCTGCCCGCTCGGGAAGCCCGAGCGGCGGATAGCCCAGCGAGACGGCCGCGTCGTCTCCGTAGAAGGCGGCGGCGATCACGGGATACGCGGTCGAATCGCGCAGCGGATCGATGACGCGCCGCGCCTGGAGCAACGCCGCGTCGTCGAGCGCGTCGACCTCGCCGGCGAAGCGCGCTGCGCGTCCTTCCTGCGCGAGCATTGCGCGCAGCGACGTCGGATGGCCGTGCGCACGCTGGTGCAGCGTGCGATAGACGCTTGCGAGCGTTTCGCGGTGTGCGCGCTCCAGCGTGGGCTCTTCACTCGTCCAGAAGAGCACCGTCGCCCAGCCGCGTTCGACTTCGTACTTACGCTCGAAGCGGTTCACCATCTCGGTGAAATAGCGATTCGTCCAACCGCCCTTGAGGTCGTCCGCGACGGCGATAGCGACGCGCACCGTGTCGTCGATGCCGCCGAGCCGCTGCGCCGCCTCGGCCGCCGCGCGCGCGGCGGCCGCTTCGATGCCGAGCGCTATCATGCGATCGAGCAGCTCGCCGACGTGCTCGCGCCCCATCGGGTTGAGCACCGTCAGCGGCAGCGCGGCCTCTCCCGTTCCCATCGTCATCGCTTTGAGATAGGCTTGGAATCGCTCGCGTCCGCGCGGTACAGCGTACAGTTCGCGTTCCTGCTTCAAGAGCGCGACGAGTTCGACGTTCATGCTGCCAGCGGCGATTCGAGTTGAGCGGCTGTCGCTTCGATGAGCGCGATCGCGTCGTCCGCGCGTTCGATGCGCATGAGTCGCTCGCGCAGCCGGGCCGCGCCCGGAACGTTTTTCAGGTAGAGCGCGACGTGCTTGCGCATCTGAGGAACGGCACGCGACTCGCCCCACTCCGCGACCATGGCGCGGTAATGCACGATGGCGTAGCGCAGGCGTTCGGCGGCAGGCGGCAGCGGCGAAGGCTCGTGCCCCTCCATGAGGTCGCGAATCTGCGAGATGAGCCACGGATTTCCGAGCACGCCGCGACCGAGCATGACCGCGTCAACCCCGCTCTTGCGCATGCGCTCCATCGCGATGTGCGGCTCGTCGAGGTCGCCATTGCCGACGACGGGTATTCTCACCGCTTGTTTCAGACGGGCGATGTGCTCCCAGTCGGCGTTTCCTTTATAGAACTGGCGCGCCGTGCGCGCGTGCAGCGTGATCGCCTTTACGCCGGCGGACTCGGCGCGCCGCGCAACGTCGACGTAGACGAGTTCGTTCTCGCTCCAGCCCAAACGCATCTTCATCGTCACCGGGCAGTCGACGGCGGCGGCGACGGCGCGCATGATGTCCTCGCAGCGCTGCGGGTCGCGCAAGCACGCGGAACCGCCGTTCGTCTTCGTGACCTTCGGCGCGGGGCAGCCGAAGTTGATGTCGACGATGTCGGCTCCGCACTCCCGGACGACCTTGGCCGCCAAGGCCATCGTCTGCGGATCGTCGCCCCAGAGCTGCGTCGCCACGGGTTTCTCCAAGCCGTGCTGGTCGATCATCTCCATCGTGCGCTTGCTGCCGAACTTCAGCGCGTTCGACGAGACGAACTCGGTTACGGTGAGTCCCAGGCCGAACGGCTTGTAGAGCGCCCGCATCGTGCGGTTCGTCACGCCTGACATCGGCGCGAGCACGAGCGGCGGCCACACCTCGATGGGCCCGATGCGCAGCGGGGGGACGGTACGGCTCACGCGAGCATTATACCGTTATGGCAAGGATGCGTGAAAGAGGCGAAGCCCCTCGAGGCTTAGATAGGGGTCGACGCTCTCGATGAGCGCGCAGTTGCTCGCGACGATCTCGGCGAGACCGCCGGTGGCGACGACGCGCGCTGCGACGCCCATCTCGGCGCGCATGCGATTGATGAGCGCTTCGCTCTGCCCGGCGAAACCGTAGACGAAGCCCGCCTGCAGCGCTTCGACGGTATTCTTCCCAAGCACGCTACGCGGCGCTTCGTCGATTGCGACCTGCGGCAGCTTTGCCGCTCGGCCGACGAGCGCGTCGATCGAAATTTGAATGCCTGGAGCGATCGCGACGCCGTTATAGTCACCGTCGGCGGAGATCGCCATGAAGACGGTCGCGGTGCCGTAGCTCACGATGATGAGCGGCGTGCCGTATCGCGAACGCCCTCCGATCGCCATGGCGACGAGGTCGGCACCGACCTCAGCCGGACGCTCGGTGCGCACGGGCATAAGCGTCTGACCTTCCGCCGTCAGGAAGCGCGCTGTGGCATGAAAGCTGCGCGTGCACGCGGATTCGAGTGCGGCGTCGAGCTTGGGCACGACGCTCGCGATGACGACCGCGTCGACGGCGCCCGGGGCGATACCGGCATTCCCGAAAAGCTGCAGGAAAAGCGCGCTGCACTCGTCGGGCGTGCGACGGGGATCGGTCGTGAGGCGCCACATGTGCGCGAGTCGAGTGCCTTCGAAGCACCCGAGCTTTGTCTCCGTGTTGCCGGCGTCGATCGCTAGGAGCATGCGCGGATACCTTCGATGGCGTCCCAGAGGCGCGCTGCAAGCACATCTTTTTCGGCCCGGCCGAGGTCTTTGCGGCCGTCGTTGCCCCAGAACAATACGAGCGCGTTCTCCACCAGGCCGAAACCGCGCTCGCTGGAGACGTCGTTGGCGACGATCGCGTCGAGATGCTTACGCCGCATCTTGTCGCGCGCGTTGCGCTCGTGCTCTTGCGTCTCGGCGGCGAATCCCACGAGGAACGTTTCCCCTTTTCGATCGCCGAGCGCCGCGAGCACATCGGGCGTCTGCTCGAAATGGACGTCGAGCACTCCGGCATCCTTCTTGCGTTTCTGTGCGGCGTACTCCGTGGGGCGCCAGTCGGCGACGGCGGCGGTGGCGATCGTGACGTCGGAGCCGATGGCGTGCGCGAGTGCTGCGTCCAGCATCGACTGAGCGGTGAGCACGCGCACGGTGCGCACGCCCAGGGGTGGCTCGAGTTGCGTCGGTCCGAGCAGCAGCGTCACCTCGGCGCCGCGTCGCGCTGCTTCGCGCGCGAGTGCGATTCCCGTCGCGCCACTCGCTGCGTTGCTCACGAAGCGCACGGGATCGAACGCCTCGCGCGTTGGGCCGGCCGTGATGGCAACACGCATTCCAGCGAGACTCGCAGGCGTCAGCAAGCGCTCGAGCGTCTCCAAAAGACGTTCTTCCGACGCGAGGCGCCCGACACCGCGTTCGCCCTCGGCGAGATAGCCTTCTTCCGGTTCGACGATCGTGCAGCCGCGGTCGCGCAGGATCGCAAGATGCTCCTGCGTCGCCTCACGCTCGTACATCGTGGCATTCATCGCCGGGGCGATTGCGATCGGAACGCGTGCCGCAAGGAGTGCCGTTGAGAGCAGATCGTCGGCGAGTCCGAGCGCGAGCTTCGCGATGCACTGCGCGGTCGCGGGTGCGACGAGCACGACCTGGGCTTCGCGAACGAGCCGAATGTGCGGAATGCGCTCGGGCGCGTCCCAGAGCGACGTATAGACCGGGCGTGCGGTGAGCGACGCGAAGGTGAGCGGCGCGACGAATCGTTCCGCCTCCGCCGTCATGATGACGTCGACGTTTGCCCCGCGCTGCACGAGCGCCGACGTCAGCGAAGCGGCCTTATAGGCCGCGATGCCGCCCGTGACGCCGAGGAGAACGCGCGCGCCTTTCACGCCCGCATCCATAGGTTGTCGATGAGCCGCGTCGTTCCGAATCGTGCCGCGGCGATGATGAAGGCGGGCGCTCGCAGCTCGGGCAGCGGCGAGAACGTGCCCTCGTCGACGACGTCATAGTACTCCGCGCTCGCCGATGGCGAGAGCGCGGCACGAGCCTGCGCGACAGCGTCTCCTTTGGGAGCACCGCGCTCGAGCGCAGCGCGCAGCACGACGAGCGAGCGATAGAGCGTCGGCGCGGCCTGGCGCTCCTTCGCGCTGAGGTAGGCGTTGCGGCTCGACAGAGCGAGCCCGTCGGCCTCCCGCACGGTTTCCACGATCTCGACGCGGGCGGGAACATCGAGATCCTCGATGACACGGCGCAGTACGGCGGACTGCTGCGCGTCTTTCTGCCCCACGTAGAGCACGTCGGGAGCGATGAGGTGGAGCAGCTTCACGACGATCGTTGCGACGCCGCGAAAATGCCCCGGACGCACCGCACCTTCGAAGTGCTCGGAGACCTCGCCCGGATCGATGGCGGAGGAGAACGCCGGCGGATACATGGCGCGCGCGCTCGGCGCGAAGAGCAGATCGACGCTGGCGTGCTCGAGCACTGCACGATCGGCCTCGAAATCGCGCGGATAGCGCGAGAAATCTTCGCTCTCACCGAACTGCAGCGGATTGACGAAGACGGACGCCGCTACGGAAGCATTGCGTTCGCGCGCGTGCGCAACGAGCGCCAGGTGGCCGGCATGCAGCGCGCCCATCGTCGGAACGAAACCGAGCGGCCGCGACAGGCGGCTCGCCGCCTCGTGCAGCGCGGACGGATCCTCGATTACGAGCGTGTGACGCGTAGTACGGTTCGCCCCACGACGAATGGCGCCCCGATCTCCAAGTGGGCGTCGTCGCCGACGCTCTTGCCGTCGAGCCGTGTACCGTTGCGGCTCTTGAGATCACGCAGGAGCAGCCGCTCGCCGTCGACCCGCAGCATCGCATGCTTGCGCGACACGTAGCGATCGAGCGCAACGCATGCCTCTGCGACCTTGTCGTCGCGGCCGATAGTGATCTCCCGCTCGAAGGCCCACGTCTTTCCGTCGAGGGGCCCGCTGAGAACCTCCAGCACGTACATGGCTGCGTTGCCTTCTTTTATAAACAGCCTCCCCCCCTTCCGCCACCGGATGCTTCCGGGGCCCGCCCTTGCGGCTAAGTTTTCGGAGGCAACGCGTCGATATACGAAACGGTGACCATGAACGACCGTATTGAGGAGCTGCTCCATCTCATCGAGGTCGAGCCCGACGCGCTCCGGGAAGCCGAGTTCCTGCAGGCTCAGACGATCCTCGACACGATGATCGGCAAGAACATCGTCGGTGCCGAAATCCAGGAGCGGCGAATCGTCGTCGAGACGTCGGACGGGAACAAGTACTTCTTTTACGGCTTTCTCGGTAACGAATCCGAAAAGAGCTAACGAGAGCCTAGCTGACCTTCGTCGCCGCGTCGAGCATCTTTTCGATCGCCGTCTGATCGTCGGGGGCGATCTGCGTGAACGCGATACCGTGCGCGTAGCGCTTCATCGTCGCGTCGAAGAACGAGAGAACGACGCGCCCGCGCACGAGGACCTCGCGCCCGCGGTCGGGCAGCATGAAGCGCAGAAGGATGCTCTGCCCCGCTGGGAGATCGCTCGAGGTCGCAACGCGCACGCCGCCAGCGCTCAAATCGAGCGCGCTCCCTGAGAGAACGAGTTCGCTTCCCGGGACGATGACGGTCGTCGGAAAGTCAACGGCAGCGCGGCGAAAACGCCTGCGGCTCGGGCTTTCATGCTGGTTCGCCACTCCCGGTTAGGTTCGGGTTAGGGCTCGATGCACCTTGCCGCGGCGAGCATCGCGCCGAGTGCTCCATGCGGGGCGCTGACGCCGCCCTGCAGGTACATCTCGTACGGCGGGCGCATGGGCGCGTCGCACGAGAGTTCGATGGTCGCGCCCTGGACGAAGGCGCCGCTCGACATCACGACCGGCACGGTGTAACCGGGAACGTCGCCGGGCTCGGGAACGAAGCGCGCGTTGAGCGGCATCGCCGCTTGGAGTCCGGCGGCGAAGCGCAGGAGCAGCTCCGGGGTCCCGAGACGGATTGCCTGGACAATGTCGGTGCGCACCGCGCCGGGCGCCGGATCGACGGCGAAGCCAAGCTCTTCGAAGAGGGCGGCCGCAAAGTCGAGGCCCCGCAATGTCTGCTCCACGACGAGCGGCGCTTGAAAGAGGCCTTGCGCGAAGCTGCGCCCGAAGCCGAAGGTCGGGCCCACACGATCGCCGAGTCCGGGTGCATAGAGGTAGGCTGCGACACGCTCGACGAGTGCGGCCGTTCCGGCAATATATCCGCCCCCTGGCGCAAGGCTTCCGCCGAGGTTCTTGATGAGCGACCCCATGACGAGGTCGGCGCCGGCGTGCGTCGGCTCGCGTGCCTCGACGAGTTCGCCGTAGCAGTTGTCCACGAGCACGAGCGTCCGGGGTGCGGCAGCATGGACGGCGGCACACGCGGCTTCGCACGCCTCAACGCAGAGCGATGGGCGGGGCGCATAGCCGCGAGAGCGCTGAACGAAGACGGCAGTCGGAGGCGTCGCCGCCTGGAGCGCGGCGAGCACGGCGTCGATATCGATGCATCCGTTTGCGAGCGCGATCTCGCGGTAGTGGATGCCGCGGCGCACGAGCGCATGCGGCGCATCGACGATCGCGTTGCGCAGCGTGTCGTAGGGCCTGCCGGTAATGGAGAGGAGCGTTTCGCCGGGCGCGACCGATGCGCCGAGCGCGGCGATGATGGCATGCGTTCCGCTGACGAGCGAGATGCGCGCAAGCGCACGCTCCGCGCCGAAGATGTGCGCAAGGAGCGATTCGTAGCGCTCGCGTGCGGCATCGCCGTAGCCGTAGCCCGCGCTGCCGCTGAGATCGTTCTCGTCGATGCGCTCCGACGCGAAGGCTTTGAGCACGCGCGCCGACACGATCGCCTGCGCAGGGTAGCGTATATCGGCCACGCGCTCCTGGGCGGCGAGTGCCGCGGCGCGCACGCGCCCGGTTATGCCGAAGGCATCGCAAAGCGCGCGCGCGTTCACTGGAGGGCGCGCCGTTCGTATGCGCGCACGAACGGCAGATAGACGATCGTCGCAACGAGGACGTTTGCGAGGGTGAGCACGATCGCGCGCGGATCGAGCGTTGCAAGATAGGTTGCAATCGGTGCCGGCACGACGCTCGGCACGTAGAACGCGGGCCGCGCAACCATGCCGAGCGCGACCGCGCCGTACGTGATACATGCCAGGACGAGCGGCGCAAGGAAGAACGGCACGACGAAGTAGGGATTCAGCACGACGGGTAAGCCGAAGAGCAACGGCTCGTTGACGTTTGCCATCGCGGGCAGCAGCACGACCCTTCCCAGTTTGCGCAAGCGCGGCACCTTCGAGAACGAAAAGAGGATGGCGAGCGGCATCGTCGCGCCCGATCCGCCCGGGAAGATGAAGAGGAAGAGGGACGTGACGACGATGTGCGGCAGCGGCAGGTGTGCGGAAAATGCCTGCGTGTTTTGAAGCTGCAGCGTGAGATAGACGGGCGTGAGCACGGCCGCCAGCACCGCTGTACCGTGGACGCCGACGAGCCACAAGAGCATTTGTGCGGCGATGATCGCTATGAGCGCGGGAAGGGAATCGCCCAGGCGCCCCATCGGCGCAATCATCTTCGCGATCCCGGCGGATATGTCGATGTGAAGAGCGAACGTCACGAAGGCGAGCAGAACGATCGCCACGAGCGCGCCCGACGCATGGCGTGCCAGAGCAATGCCGGCGCCGACGCATGCGCACGCGACGATGGCGAGAAATATGCCGACCGCGCCGACCCGCTGGAGGTAGTCGATGACGTCGGGTCCGAAAGGGCGCGGAAGAATCACGACGTACGCCGCTAGCGTCGCCACGAGCAACGGCGCGAGCGAAAAGCGCGCGCGTCGCGAAAGCGCAACCGGGAGCGCGACGGCGAGCGCGGTTGCCATGATGCCGAAGGCTGGAAGCATGGCGGTGGAGACGCGGCGCGCGAGCGCCTCGCCGCCGAGACCTGCCGGAGCGGCGACGACGAAGAGCAGCACGGACATGGCAACGAGCAACGCCCCGAATGCCCACGGAAGCGCGTCGCGAATGGCTACGAGGAAGGGAGCGTCGCCCAGGCGCGCGAGCGCCGGTGCAACTCTAGAGGCGGCGGACCACGGCTTCCACGCGACCAACGATCTCAACATCGCTCGCGTAGATTGGCTCCATCGCGCGATTCTCCGGCTGAAGCCGTATGCGCTCGCTCTCTTTGAAGAATCGCTTTACGGTTGCTTCGCCGTCGAGCATCGCGACGACGATTTCGCCATTGCGAGCGGTCTTTTGCGGCCGCACCATGATGAGGTCGCCGTCGAGAATCGCTGCTTCGACCATCGAGTCGCCCTGCACGCGCAGCATGAACGCTTCGGAGGCGTGCGGCACGAAGTCGCCCGATAGCACGAACTCGCCCTCGAGGTTCTCCTGAGCCATGATCGGCGCGCCCGCAGCGACCTTGCCGACGATCGGCATGACGATCGCTTCGCCGAGCGCCGAGTGCGGGGCACCCGAGCGCAGAGCACGAGGCTTCGTGGGATCGCGAGAGATGAGGCCACGCCGCTCCAAGGCCTTGAGGTGGGCATGGATCGTCGAAGAGGACGAGAGGCCGACGCGTTCGCCGATCTCTCTGACGGAGGGTGGGTATCCTTGCTCCACGGTGAAGCGCTGGATGACCTCGAGGATGCGCTGCTGGCGCTCCGTCGGCACGTTCTCGGTCATGGCCCCTACGATAGCACAGCAGGGGCGAGAAGGCAAACGTACGTTCGAGGACCCCGCTTGACAGGGGGTGAGCCCGGCATGCTAAAATGTAGTGGACGAACAGGCGTTTGGCCCGAGATATGGGCATGATTGTGGCCGAACCTTCGTTCGACGCAAGATAGAAGAAAGGAGCCCGACATCGTGAGGACGCGCAAACGGGTGAGCCTGCTGCCGGTCATAACGCTGGCCGCGCTGAGTCTCTCCGTGACGATACCTGCGCTCTCCAGCATGCGCCTTTACGCGGCGACGCCCGTGCGGTCGGCCTTCGTCACCGTGCGCACCGGCGATACGCTGTGGGCCATCGCCTCAGCTCACACGAGCTCCGACGGCAGTGTCGAGGCGACGATCGACCGGATCACGATGGTCAACCATCTCGGTACGTCGCCGCTCCAGCCGGGGCAGAAGCTAAGAATTCCCCTCTAGCCACGATGGAGGGGTAACCGAAGGGCCGCGTGATACGCCGCGGCCCTTTTCTTTTTTATACGTCGCGTGTCGTGGCGTTATGGAGTGTCGATCACCGTCGCCGCGTTGAAGCCGGAATAGCGGATCGTTATCGTGCTCGCCGTCGTGGTGATGACCGACTGAACCGGTAACTCGTTCGCGCCGATCCACAAATCGACGAGGTAGTTAGGCAGCGTCGTCCACCGCAGATGGTATCGGTGCGTGGGCTGGCCATCGAGCATTTGCTCGCCCATAGTCTCGACCACGATATTGTTGTCGAAGTTCCCTCGGAGTCCCAACGTCCGAATGTTCTGAAGCTGCGACTCGATCGGTGACGGCATCCCCGAGGGCATCGTCATGACACGCCCGCCGACATTCATGAAAACCTGCGAACCGATGACCGTAACGATAACGTTGCGGGGCATCGTCTCCCGGAAGCGGTCGGGAGCGACGAAATCGATCGCGAGATCCGTCGTCACGAGACTGTGCAGCTTCCTGAGCTCCATATCTGCGTGGAAGCTGCGCAACGCAGCGAACTTTTGCTCGGACCGTTGGAGCTCCGAGTAGGGGCTGGCACTTGCGCTCGTAAGCACCGCGGTCAGGAACACCGCAAGGGGAAGAATCGCCGCAAAGGCGCGCTTCATGGCCGCTGTACTCCGTAGGTCACTGCAATAAGGGGTTGATGACGTCCAGGTCGGTATCACTGGCGTTGCCTAAGGTTACAGCGATTTTGAGCGCGTTGACACCCGTGAGCGGAATCGTCACGCTCGGCGTCTGCACCGGTTGACCATAGACCGATGCGAACGATGCCGTTCCTAGTACCTTCCCGTCGCCGACGAACTTCACGGTGACTTCCGGATAGACTCCCGGAATGTCCTGATTGTCGTCGAGACCGATGAGCGCGGTGAGCTTCGAATACCGCTTATGCAGCATCCACGTCGCGCTCATGCTTCCAGAGTGAATCATACGGAACGTTAGGCCGTCGGCATAGGTCGTGCCGGCGACTTTTAGAGGTCCCGGCCAGTCATAGGCTTGCGAGCCGTTTTCCGTTCGTATGGTGCCGTGACCGTTCACTCGGACGCCGTCGGAGTAGGCAGAGCTGTAATAATGTGCCCCCGCGAGCGTGAAGGGCAGATCGGAGAGATACCGTGCCGCCGCCCCGGCAGCTGGCATTCCGACAAGAATCGACGCAACACTCAGAACGAGGGATCGATAGAACACTTTCACGGTGCCTCCGTGGGGCGACCGCCCCGACGAGCCAATACGACGCTCGCCAGGCTAGGAACCTTCCTAGGCTTCAGACGGCAGTCGTGGTACTTTATCGGCGGAGGTGCCCGTCATGATCCGGAGACTCGCATTCCTGCTCGCGCTCACGCTCGCCGCCACACTCGTCAACTCAGCAGGGGTTTCACCGGTGGAGGCGATGCCGGCTGCATGCCAAGCAAGGTTGCCTTGGGTCAACCAGTGGGGGCACGTCATCGGCTATAACGGAAGATTTGGATGGACCAGTCACGCTACCGTCACGCAGGAGAAAGGGAACGGAGCGTTCGTTTCGACCAACCAAGGGAATGGGACGTTCACGCTTCGACTGTCGGATCCGACGACGAACGAGATGGGTTGCCCGCTGACGATTCGCTACACGGGCTACGCAAACGTCATCAACGTGCGATACCTGACCCGCGATCCCGAAGCGCGCGAGAGTTGCTCCTGGTACGGCTCGATACAGAGCACCGGAAGCGGACAGCATGGTTTCGTCGACCTGCACGTTGACGTTGAGCATGAAACGTACACCCTCGATGTTGGAAGTTTCCAGCTCCCCACCCAAAAGCACGCGTGCTGGTCCGCGCAACTGATCGGCGTCGGCGGCGGAACCTACCCTATTAAGCAAGCACCGTACTACGAAATTCGCCGGAACGTGACCCGGACGGGCACCGACGCCTACACCGAGTACTGGTGTCTGGCTCCGATCACGAGCAATAATGCCTCAGTGCTTCCCGGTGGACCGCACGCAACGTCGTGCTAATCGGTTCACCTGTCGCGTATGCTGGCGCCGCTCGTCCTCAAGGGTCATCTCTTTGTTCGCCACACGACAACTTCCGGGACGCAGTACAAGACGAGCGCGCCGATGACGACGACGCCTGCGATCACGTTCCATCCACCCGCTCCCAAAGGGATGGCGTGCGCGGCGTAGAGTAACGAGACGAGCGCCATGAGCAAAAGGAACGGCCCGGTGAAGTAGCAGTGCACGCGTCTGCACCGTACGGCGTTCACGATGCAAGCAACGCCCATCGTCGTCAGCGCCGCGACCCAAACGACCGCTCGCCACGGCGAACCCTGCGGAAGGAAGCCGCTTGCGAAGAGAGCGATCGACGGCAGGACGAAGAACCCCGCGACGCTCCAGCGGTTAGCGAGCAGATCGCGGCGCGCGCCGAATTGCTGCACGAAGCTCCTTGAGAGAAGGCGTTCCGGAAGATTGCGCGCCGTGGTGGTAGATGCGGCACGTCATGCCCCACTGCTCGGGGTCTGGGCGTGGCTCGATGTCGCGACCGTCTATGCGCACGGAAGGCGATCCGCAGAAGCGAAGCGAGCGTGCGTGCTGTGCCGATAGGACTTCGACGACGCTCACCGATGTGTCGACGCTCTCGAGTGCGAGCGCCTCGCGTAGGAGCGCGAGCGTCTCGCCGGCGTTCGGACAACCTGCGATTGTCAGGAGCTCAATGCGCATCGTGCACCATTCTACAGGCGGCACAGGCTGCTGAGTCAAGCCCCGGCGCTTTACAACACGCCGACGCCGCTGAACGCCTCGGCGATCTCGAAGCGCAGCCAGGGTGCGGCGGCGCTTTCGAAGCGTTCACCCATGTGAAAACGCCGTACGACGCCTCCTCGCTCGTACGCATCGATCGTTCGCCTCGTCGGATGGACGTCGAGCACGAGCGCGCAGCCGTGCGAAAGATAGAGCGCGATCTTGCGGTTGAGGACCCTGCGTTTGTCGCCCTTGGACCAAATTTCGACCGCGACGTTGGGAGCGAAGGGCGGCTGTTCGCGCTCCTCCTCGGAGAGCGGCAGCAGACGCCGGCGCGTGACAAAGCAGACGTCGGGAACGAGCTCGGAGACGCCTTCCTCGACCGAGCAGCGCCACTCCGTGCCGACCTTGCCTGCCGGCGCCAGGCGCCGGAAAACGATGGCCATATTGACCTGGACGGTGGCGTGGCGGAGCTTCGGGCTCACCTTGCGCACCCGGACACCGTCGACGAGTTCCGGAACGAGGATTTCGGAGAGCATCGGTACGGCGAACATGCCACACCATGCTATCACGCGCGGTGAGGCCGATGGGAAGACCTGCGGCGGCTACCGATCTTTGCTGATAATCAAAACGCTATGTCCGGCATGGTCGTCGAGGAAGGCCAAGCCCTCCGTCATCCAGTGGTCGAGTCCGCCGCTCGAATGACGCGCGACCTCACGCGCGACGTGGTGGCGATCCTTCAACCACGCGAGCTCGGCGCGGGTCGTCGTTGGGAAGACAGTCTTGTCGCAGTCTTCGCAAAAATAGCCGTGCCGCTGCACGTCAGTGGTGGAAGAGCACGGTGGCGATGATCGTGACCCAGGATGTTGCGATCAGTACCACGAGGAGATTGAACTTGCTGTCGATCTTCACATCGAGCGCCTGCAAGCGCGCGTCAATCGAATCCATTCGCGCAGACATCTGCTCGTATGCCCCTTCAAGCCGAGACATTCGTCCTTCCATCGGCTGCAGCACGCCTCCACCTCCGCTAAGTATATCACGCAGTGGAAACGCGATGGAAAGAGTTACAAGCGCAGTTGCGCTTGCACGTAGAGATTGAACGGGAAGTAGCCGTTGAAGCTGCCGGCCGCGAACGATTGCGGATTGTACGACTGCAGCTCCCACGGCTGCGGCATGACGCCGTTCGCGGCCACGTCCGTCGGGCTGGCGCCAACGTACGCACCACCACCGGGCAGTCCCCCGACATAGTTCGTGGCGTTCACGTCGTATCCACAGATGATGCTGCTCGGCGCTGCTGCGGTCGTCCACGCCTCCTTGGAACCGCCGAAGCACGTGTGATAGAGATCGGCCGCTGTGAGCGTCAAACGCAGGCGCGGCGAGACGTCATATTGCATCTGCACGTTCGCGATGACGATGCTCGGTTCGGTGAACTGCCCGAAGTTTGCGAAACGCCCCGTCTGCGGGTTCGGTACGAAGAGTGTCCCCCACGGTGAGACACTGCCGCCAAAGTACGTCGTGTAATCGCAGGCGAGGGGATTGTTCGTCGTCGCGACGCCGGTCGTGCCTTGATTCGAGCCGGTTGCGGCGCATGCGACCGGGTCGACGCCCGGAACATCCATGGGCGATCCGTAGCGCGACCCTGACATGAACTGCACGCTCGGTGTAATCGCGAAGCGGTTCACGCGATAGTTGAGAATCACCGTCGCCGTGTACGGCACGGCAAAGCCGGCGGCGTCGTTGTACGCCGAGCCCAGAAAGAGGCCGCTGCCGGTCGAGGCGGGGTCCGGATACCAGCCGTTCGGATCCATGATCGGCTGCGGCGCTTCATTGTAATACGGGTTAAGAATGTCGCTCGTGCTCGGACAGCCGGGATCCGCAGAGGCCCCCGAAGAGCTGCCGCTCGCGATGTAGCATTGTGCTGCACCGCCCGAAGCGGCGAGCTGCGGGATGGTCTTGTTACAGAAACCCGCATTGGCAGCGTAGTACGTCTTCGTGTAGCAATCATACACTTGGATCGCCGTGTCGAGCTGGTTCACCGTGCTCTCACCCATGAGCGAGTGATACTTCACCGCAGCATTCGTGTAGGCGAACGAGATGAGCCCGGAGAGGCCGTTGTTCGCGAAGTCGCCGGCCTGCAGCTCCGCTTCGACGCCGTAGCTGCGGAAGTTGCCGACCGGGATGTCGGTCACGTAGCCCGGGCCGATAAAGTAGCTCTGCTGCCAGTTCGACGAGTAGTCGTAGAACGGACTAATCTTTACCGAGACCGGTGAGCCGTGGAAGTGGTGCTCGAACGAGAGATCGTACTGCGCCGACGTCTGCGCGGGGATCGGGTGGAACGGCGACAGGAAGCCGAACTGCATGAACGTGCCCCACTGGCCGAGGTTGTTGCCCGACGAGTTGACGTATTGGACGGACGCGGTGTACGGCGGTTCGACGAAGCGCCCGGCTGAGAAGCGCCAGACGGTCTCAGGGCTTTGCGTATACGTGGCGGAGGCGCGCGCCGACCAGTACGCGATGTCGTAGTGTGACGGTGAAACATCCGTGAAGAGCGGGTGACCCGCCGTTCCGTCGGGATGCACGTACCCCGTGGGACACGTTTGATAGTATGCGAGTGATGGCGGCGGCTGCGTGCCCGGCGTGAGCGGCGTGAGCGCCGGCGTGTCGGTCGACGGATTGATGCAGGCGAGATCCTGGATGATCTGCGCGTAGAACGCGTTCTGCGCGTTCTGCGTGTTCGAGAGGAGGTAGTTGTAGTTGTCGTATCGTCCGGCGAGGTCGATCATCCACTTGTCGTTCGGGCGCAGCTGCTCGGAGAGGCTCACGTTGTAGAACTGCGGCGTGACCGTGTTGTTCGATGCCATCGCGTTCGTATTCCAGAGCGTCTCCCACTTCGCACCAGCGGCCGCCGCAGCGCCGCTCGTCGCGGGAACGGGCGTTATACCGTCGGAGAGCACGCCGTTCGCGTTGTAGTACGGCGTATTGAGCTCTTCCCCGCCGGCGCCGGTGTCCTGTGTCGTCAGGCACGGCGTCGGGGTCATCGAGGCGGGATCCCAGCACGTGTAGCGGCCGCCGGATTGCGAGACGAGGCCGATCTCCTGCGGCGACGTGCACGCCTGCGGCGACGCGAAGCCTGATTGGTATGAAATATACGGCGAACACTGCGATCCGCTGATGAAGCCGGTGTTGTACCAGCGGCTCGTCGTCGCGGTGACGTAGTTTGCGTCGATGCTGAGCTGATTCTGGTCGTTGAGCTGATCGGTGAAGTTCAACGATGCGCCTGCGGTATGCGTCGTGAGCAGGTAGTCCTCGGCGTCGGGAAAGACGTAGCCGTACGAATCGGCGTAGGTCGTGCTTGCGCCGATCATGTCCCAATCGGTGTACATGCTGTATCCGTAGAGGCGCACGAAGGCGTTGTCGCTGAGCGGATGCGTCCATTGCAGCTTCAGGATGCCCACGTCGTTGTACATGGGATCTTGCACGCTCGCCGGCAACTGGCCGAGGAGCGGTCGCGCCGTCGGGCTCGCCGGAAAATAATAGTTCTGATATGGCAGGCCGGCGCCACCCGCGCCGCCGTTCACGACCGTGCCGAAGGGCAGGTTGTAATCCGTCATGTCGTTGTAGTACGGATAGTTGGCGCAGTACGGTGCGCACGCCGTGTTGCCGAAGTAACTGTTGGGGTTCGCATTGTACGGCACGCCGCTCTCGACGAGCGCCATGCGCGCGGGGCCCCATTGATCGTTCGGTGACGTGTAGAAGCTCGTCTTCATCGACGATGCCGACCACAGTGCCTGCACGTCGTCGCGCTGCCCATCGCGTCGCGGGATGCCGACGTGTACGTTCACGACATCCTCCCGGTCGCTGATGAACGATTGCGCGTTGCCGATCGCGGAGGGGACGCCGGCCATCAGACACCCGTGGTAGTACGCCGCGGGGTTCCACGGCGAGCCGTATTGAATCGAGGCGTTCGGGCCGGTCTGCGTCGTGCATGGCGCTGTGACGCCGTAGCCGTAATCGGCGGAGTTCCAAAACTGATACAGATTTTCGTACTCGGAGTATGCGAACGGGCCGCCCGGGGCATACGCCGCCGCGCCGTTGTCGTTGTTCACGTAACGGAATGCTTGATCGGTGCCCGAGAGCCCGACGTAGTACGAGAAGTTGCGATCGGGCGTGGCTCCGCCTGCCTCGAACTCCGCGGAGTGGTAGAAGGCACCGGTGGCTAGGCCGAGATCGAGGTTGGCATAGCCGGGATACGTACCGGTTTTTATGACCGTGTTAATGAAGCCCGAGATGCCGCTCGACGCGACGCTCGCCGGCCCGCCGCCGGTATAGACCTGCAGCTCCTGCAGCCCCAGGCTGCTGAACGTTGTCGAGATGTAGTTGTCGAAGGCGCGGTTCACCGGAACGCCATCGTACTCGAACCCGGTCGTAAACGGGTCCTCTCCGTGGATGACGACCATCTGGTTCCAGCCCGCGTTTCCGGTCGGGACCATCGCGCCCGGTACGGCCGCAATCGCGGAGTAGGCGTTGTTCATATTGCCGCCGCCGCCGAGCGCGACCGAGGCTTGCTGCTGCTGCGGCGTGATGTTGTAGAGGTCGCCGCCGACGCCCGGCTTCACGAGCGCCGTCGCCGTCGTGCGAGCAGTCGCGATGACGCGTAAAGCGCGCGGCGTCACGATGACCACCTGCTGCGTCTGGTCGGCAAAGACCGTATTTCCCGCTTGGGAGATCGTCTGATAGCCGGTCTTGCTCACGGTGAGCGTGTACGTGTCGGGGGCAAGCGTGAGGAAGATGAAGTGGCCCTGCGCATCGGTCGTGGCGGTCGCAACCTGCGACGGGGAGGCTGCTCGCACGGTCGCGCCGGCGACCGGCGCACCCGTGTCGTCGTGCACGACGCCTGCGATGGCTCCGGTGACGGCCGCGGCGCTCCAGGCAGGCGACAAAAGGAAACTCGCGGCGAGCGTAAGGCTCAGCCAGGAACCGCAGATCTTCCTCATGCGAAGGCGTTCGGTCGCCGTCCCTGTGCTCCTTTACGAGCGGCCGGCCCGTACGGCGTGAAGTGCAGATCGCGATCCGCGAGCGCGGCAGCGACGAGCTCAGATAGGCGATTGCCCCCGCGCGATTCACGCACGCACGCAACCGAGATACCGTACTTATCGGCATAGAGGCGTCCGAGTGACTCCACGTACGCCGCCATCGCAACCGCCATGGGGTGTTCGTCGGCCTCGATCGGAACGTCGGCGAAGACGACGCGCCCGACGCGCTCGCGGCGAGCGGCTTCGAGCGCACGATACGCACCGCGCGCTTGGCGCTCGAGCAGATCCTCGAACGTCGCGTACGGGTGCGCGTCGCCGATGCGCACGATCGCGTCCGCTCCGCGAATCGCGTCGCAAAGGCCTTCGACGCTCGTCGCTTCTGCCGTCGAGGACAGGTGCGAGCGCCTCTTCGCATCTCCATACCGCGTGAGCGCGTCCCGCAGTGCCGCGACGGCTAGAGGGGCTCCGACGAACGTCACTCGGTTTCGATGGCGGAACTTGCGCAGCGCGGCTCGGACGAGCTGTTCGACGATATGCCACACCTGCCGTAGATCGGAACGCTGCACGAGCCAGACGTCGCGAGCGCGCAGACCCGTTATGCGGCAGAAGTACCACGTATTGAGCACGGCTCCAGCGACGTAGGTGATCGCGGACGAGAGCGCCGCGCCGCTCATGCCGAACCGCGGGACGAGCGCGAGACATGCGACGGCCTGCAAGACGATCATCAAGACGTTCCCAACCGTAACGATGAACGGCCGGCCCAGTTGGAAGAGAAAGAATGATGCGAACGTTCCAGCGGTCGAGAAGGCAGCGATGCCTGGCAGGAGCCATCGCAGCGGTGCTGCCGCTGCGGAAAACCGAGTGCCGTAGACCGCGTCGATCGCAGCCGGGCCAACGACGAAGAGGGCGAGCGCGGCGAGCGTCGTGACGGCGGCGCAGACGCGAATCGTCACGGCGGTGAGGTACGCGGCTGGGGCGGCCTCGCGGCTACCGATCTCGCGCGAGACGGCGGTTGCAACCGGCCGCGTGATCCAGAAGAGCAGTTCCCCGACGTTCGTGGCCACCGAGTAGATGCCGAACTGCGCGAGCCCAAGCATCGCGACGAGAACGTAGGAGTCCACCCGGTAGTTCACCTGGCCGAGCACCGTGTTCAGCGCCGACTGGCTACCCAAGTGCGTCAGTTCGCCGAGGCGTTCGCGCAGTTCGCGCCGGTGAAAGTATCCTCCGCCGCGAACCGCGTCGAAGACGATGACCGCCGCCAAGAGGTACGAGCAGACGATCCAGGCGGCCACTGCTCCGGCTACACCCGTACGCAGTACGAGCAGTGCGACGGCAACGGCGGCGAGCGTGAGCAAAGCGACGACGATGCTCTGTACGTTCATGCGCCGCAGGCGTCCCGTGCCGACGTAGTAGCCCGGCTGCCATGAAACGACGAGCGCGGCAGGCGCAGCAGCAACGAGCGCGATCGTCACGACGTTCCAGCCGTGGTAGGCGCTCCACGCGGCAACCGCGACCCACACGATCGCCAGGGACGCTGCGAAGAGCACGCCGAGTGCGGGGAAGAGCTGTGCGACCGTTTGGCGCCGCTTCGTGAGCGCGAAGACGAGCGCCGCCCCGAAGCCGCCGGAGACGGCGAGCGGGAGCGAGAGCAGCAGCTGTACCGCGTTGTACGTTCCTTTGCCGCTCGGCCCGAGCGTCTTTGCAATGACGATTCCGGTGGCGACGGAGAAGATGCTCGCGACGACGCGCGCACCGAAGGTCGTAACGGCATTGAAACCGATCCGCGACGGGTCCGAGGAGCGCGTCACCGCCTGCGCAGCTTTGGATAGCCCATTGCGACGAATCCGGCCACGGCTCTGCCGGCCGAGCGGTACGCGGCGGCCAACGTCGCGCCTACCGAAGGCTGCTGGAAGAAATCCTGTGCTCGTGCAAGCGGCGTGCACGGGCCGGCGACGTGCTGCCCGTTTCCGAAGTATGCGTCGGCGAACTGCGAGCGTAGGCGCAGAAACGCAGGCAGCTCCTCCCGCTGGCTCACCCATCGCAGATACGCCGCGGCATCCGGATCGTGCACGCTGTCGACGCCGGCGATGCGTGACGCCGACGCGATCACCGCGCGAGCTCCGACGGACTGCGTCGCTTCCCTTTCGAAGACGTGTGTCAGCGCAGCGGGCAGCCACGGGTTCTCACGCATGTCAAGCGCCAGGACGGCCACGTCGTACAAGCGGTAGAGGCCGACGCCGTGAAGCACACGATGCATGGCGGCACCGAGGACGTCGAGTGCGAGCGTCGTGCCGCCCGGCCCGTCGATGGGTCGCATACGATCTGCGAGCGCGGTCCAGTCGCTCTGCGTCGAAAACTTTCCGGGCGGCGCCAGTGCGACGTGGAGTTCCACGGGCTTTCGCAGGCCTTCGCCGTAGAACGGCGCGAGATGATGGTGGCGTGCTTCGTACGCCGCTGCCAGCGCTGTCTCGGTGCGGTACCCCGCTTTCAAGAGCGCGGTGGCGGCGCGGGCCGCGTCGCAGCCGCGAATCAAGACGTCGACGTCGCAAATCGCCGTGGAGCGGGTGTACGCATCGCCGGCGTAGAGGCGTGCACCGGTCTTGAGCAAGGCGTGCGTAACGCCGCCGTCGCGCATCGCGCGCACGACGTCGGCGATCTGTTGCACGAGCAGTGCGTTCTGTACGACGGCGCGTTGCGCGTACTGTTTGAGCGTCAGAAGGACGCTTGGAGGCACCTCGTTGCGAACGTTCGCTGCAAGCATGCCATCGAGCAGCAACCCTTCGCAGCGGTGGCGGACGGCTTGACGCAGTAGCGCGCCGGACACGCATTCGCGCATCAGCCCGCGCAGCGTATCGTGCTCCTTGCGGACGATGGCGCGCATACAAGATACGAGGGTATCGAACGCGCCGCTCGTCACGTTGCCGCCTTGCTGAAGATCGGAATCTCCTCGATAGTGCCTTCATTCAGGGCTTGCGGCCCTTCGAGCAGCACGCCGTGCAGCGTCACCCATGCGTGGCCGCGAAGGCGCTCTTCGCCTTGCCGGCGCCGTTCGATGCCGAAGTGAATGCCGACGGCGTCATCCGGTGCGTCGAGAAACCGAAAGAGCGTCAACGCGCGTGCGTAGCAGGTGTTGCGGCTTGCGAAGCAGCGCTGGCGCAGCCAGAGGCCACGTACGCGGCAGATGCTTTCGTACGACGCGCGCGGAGCCCGGGCCCGCCCACGCTGCGTGCGCCGCAGCGCGGTAAGCGCCCCGCGCAGATCGCCGCGCCGCAGCAGTGCTGGAGCGACCGCCAAGAAAACGGCGGCATGCACGAGCAACACCGCGTCGGCGGGCGAGTGCACGAAAAGACGTGCGCGCTGGAAGAGCCCGAGCGGCGTCCACTTCGGCGCAAGGGTGTTTACCATCGTGCGCGTTCCGATCGCCGGTAGTACGTGCGTAAGAAGCCGACGTGCTGCGCAGCCGCGCGCACGAAGCGGCCGCGCCGCACGATCGCGGCGTCGCTGCGCCCTCCGATGACCGCTGCCGCCGCGTACGCGGCGATCTCCCCGAGCGTGCGAAGTTCCCGCCGCAGCGGCCATGCCGCCTCAGCCGAGTGTGCGATGAGGAACTGCGCGTATCCAACACCGTAGTTCACTTGCTGGTTCCAGTAACCGCGCCAAGCATCGCGGTGGCGATGCAGCACGAGTGCTCGAGGCTCGTACACGAACGCTCCTCCGAAGCGCCGGCGAAGACGCGTGTGAAGATCGCATGCGTCATAGGACGCGTAGCGCTCGTCAAAGCCTCCGGCTTCGACGAGCAGATGCCGGCGGTAGAGCAAGTTTGCCGAAGGCGCGAACGGAAACGTGGGATGTGCTAGGTTACGCTCCGCATCGAGGCCGCTCATGAGATCGACGAAGCGCGCCGCTTCGCTGTACGACTCGTAGCCGACCGTCTTGCCCGCGGCGCCCAGCGCCGCTGCGTCGGATTGCGCCGCCGCCAGCAACCGTGAGAGCCACGTGCGCGATGGAACGCAGTCCGCGTCGGTGAAGGCGACGAACTCGGCCCTGCCCGCCCGCACGCCGGCGTTGCGCGCGGCCGGCGCCCCGGCATGTTCCCGTGAGACGACGCGGCGGTGAAAGCTGCGTGCGACGGCCGCGGTATCGTCGATGGATCCGTCGTCGACGACGATGACGTCGAACGCACTGCCCTCCAGCGTTTGTGTCGCGAGCGCCGCCAGACAGGCGCGCAGCGTCCGCGCGCCGTTGTAGACCGGGATAACGACGTCGACCTTCATGTGTGCTCCGCGCCGTTACGAAACGCGCCTTCAAAGGCATTCAGCCAGGAATCGGCGGCGTACGCGTTCTCGCCGATTTCAAAGAAGAAGCCGCGCCAGCCGCGCGAGGCTGCGGCGAGCGCCGACATAAGCGCGCGTGCGATTTCGCGATCGTTCGGGATGACGACTTGACGGAGCAGCGTGGGCAGCACCTCGCTGCGCTGCATCGCGGTCGCTCGGGCCGGAACCGCTTGGGCGCTGCGCACGAGCTGGACGACGTGCGTCGGCACAGCCCGGCTGCGGAGCGCGCCGTTGCGCACTGCGTCGACGCCGACCCGCCGCTTCTGCGTCCACTGCGAATATCTGGGCAGTTCGCTCAAAGGCGCGAGCGAGGCGAACCACTCCGCGGTTCGTGGATCCAAATTGAACGTGCGTAGAAGGCTCGCGGCGACCGGCTGGCGAGTGCATCGCAAGAGCACCTTATCGTCGCCGAGCGTCTGCCAACCGTTGCGGACGAGCGCGGTCGTGAGCGTGCTCTTGCCGCCGCCTGACGACGCACAGAGAAGGGCGGTATGTTCGTTCTTCGTCACAACGCCTGCGTGTACAGCGATCCAACCGGCAGCGCGCCAGCCGGCGGTACACGCGAGTCCTAAGAGATCTTGCAACTCGACGATCTGCAGTTCCTCGAACGTCAGGATCGGCGGTACGGAGATCGTCCAACGATCGGCGTCGCTGTTCGAGATGCCGCGTGCGTGCAATCCGGACAGGCCGTCCGCAGTGTACTCGTCGCCATGACGATCGACGCGCATCCGCGCGCAGCGCAGCATGCTGCCGCGCACGGACGGCTGCGTGTGGCTGCGGCGCAGGCGCACGACGAGCGGGCGCGTGCGCGTGCGCCACTGTGGACCGTAGGCGTCGAAGTACTCCGTAGCAAGCGTGTCGAGTTCCGCGTCGTCGGCTTTGATCGTAACGTCGAGGGGACCGGCTGTCACGGGCGGCGCGTTCCGTAGTAGCGCTGAAAGAAGCCGGCAAAGAAGCGGCTATCCCACAGATTGCGGTAGCGGTGATACTCCAGCTCTTCAGGCGGCAGCGTGCCTGCGAGCACGCGTAAGGCACACCCGAGCGCCTGCGCTCTCCGTGCAACGAGCCGCACGAGCACGAGCGCGCTTCGCACGAGATTCCATTGCACCACGGCAGGAAAGCGCATGTAGCAGTTCGCCATGCCCTGCCCGTACAGGTACGCCTGTTTTGCGAGCGAGTGCGCATTCGTGCGGCAGCGATGATAGAGCACCGCCCGTTCACGGTAGACGATCTGCGCTCCGAAGCGCACGAGCAGGCGATGGGAGAAGTCGACGTCCTCGGCGCTCTCGATGTCCTCGGAAAAGCCGCCGATGGCGAGCGCGGCCGCACGCCGCACGCCTAAGTTGAGCGTGATGACGAACGGCAGCACCGGTCGCGAGAGCGCGCGCTGCATGTCGAAGAGGCCGGTACGCACGACAAAACGTTCGGCAGCGGTGGTGGGCGGATAGCATTGCGTATTTCCCGCAACGAGCAGCGTTTGAGGATCGTCAAAGGCGCTCACCATCTCGCTCACCCACCGGCGGCTCGGCACCGTGTCGGCGTCGCAACACAGCACGATGTCGCCGCGCGCCGCGCGAATGCCGGTGTTGCGTGCCGCAGCCGGACCACGCGTGGACTCGTGCAGCACGATTGCCCGCGCATCGCGCGCGATCTGCCCCGTCGTGTCGCTCGAGGCGTTGTCGACGACG
>DAHUYK010000136.1 GCA_027315245.1 Vulcanimicrobiota bacterium
GCGCGCCGGCGCTCGGCTTTTTGAACATCAACCTGTACCGAGACGATCGTGTCGTGCACGAACTCCCAGAATCGAACATTCCCGTCGATATCGGCGGCCGCGTCGTCGTCATCGTCGACGACGTCCTTTACACCGGTCGGACGATCCGCTGCGCGCTCGACGCGGTGACGGACCTCGGCCGGCCTGCCGCCATCCGGCTATGCGTGCTCGTCGACCGAGGCCTGCGCGAGCTGCCGATTCAGCCTGACTACGTAGGGCGGAGAATCACGAGCGTTCGAAGCGAACGGGTCGAGGTTCGCCTCGCAGCGGAGCCGTCGGCGCAGGACGAGGTTGCCGTTGCGGACGCGCCGTAGCCTCATCGATCTTGACGACCTTGCGATCGAAGAGCTCGACGAGATCTTTTCGCGCACGGCGGCATTCGAGGAGCGGCGGCCCGAACCTCGCCTCGCACACACGGCATGCGTAAACATCTTTTTCGAACCGAGCACGAGGACGTTCACGTCGTTCAACTTGGCGCAGCTGCGATTGGGCGCAGACGTCGTGAACTTGACCCCGACGGATATGAGCTATCTCACGAAGGGCGAGTCGATCGAAGATACGGTCCTCACGCTCTCGGCGATGGGCGTCGCGGTGCTCGTCGTGCGCCATCCCGTCGAGCACTACCCCGAGCAGCTCGCCAAGCACTTCGACGGTCACGTCGTCAATGCGGGAGACGGCGCACACGCGCATCCGACGCAAGGCTTGCTCGACCTCTACACGCTGCTCCAAGACTTCGGTTCCCTGCACGGCCGTTGCATCGCGATCGTCGGCGACGTTCTGCACAGCCGCGTCGCACACTCGGTGATGGCCGGCCTGCGGCGTCTGGAGAGCGACGTCGTCTTGGTCGGCCCGAACGGGTTCGTGCCATCTGAGTATGCGACCGGCGGCGTTCGTGTCGAGCGCGAACTCGATGCGGTGCTCCCGGAGGTGGATGCCGTGATGCTGCTGCGCATTCAGCGTGAGCGGCTGACGACGATGCCGATCGCACAGGACGACTACGTCGCGCGGTATCGTCTCGATGCCCGGCGACTCTCGCTGCTGAAGTCTGACGCGCTCGTGCTGCATCCGGGCCCGTACAACCGAGGGGTCGAGCTGGACGACAGCGTGTTTCGCTTTCCAGGCTGGCGCTATCGCCAGCAGGTGCTGCACGGCGTGAGCGTCCGCATGGCGGTGCTCGATCTGCTCGTCAACGGCACATAAGCATGCTCGTGAGGGGAGGCCGTCTGATCGATCCGATCGCCGGGATCGACGCGCTTCGTGACGTCCGTTTGAGCGACGTCGTCACGGAGGTCGGCGAGCATTTGGAGGCCCGTGCCGGCGAAGAGATCGTTGACGCGAGCGGTGCGATCGTCGCGCCGGGGTTCATCGACATGCACGTGCACCTTCGCGAGCCTGGGAATCCCGAGAAGGAGACGATCGAAACGGGCACCGAGGCTGCGGTACGAGGCGGATTTACCGCGGTTGCCTGCATGCCGAACACGTCGCCGGCAACCGACGATCTCGAAAGCTTGCGCGCACTGCTGCAGGAGACGCTCGCACGCGCCCGGTGCAGCGTCTACCCGATCGCCGCAATAACGCAAGGGAGACGCGGTGCGCTGCCGTGTGCGTATGCTCCGCTCGCTGCCGCCGGCGCGGTTGCTTTTTCAGACGACGGCGACGGCATTGCCGATGCGCGCGTTCTCTTCGACGCGGCGACGGACGCGCGGTTCGTCGAAGCACCTTTCATTTCGCACTGCGAGGACGCTACGCTCAAGGTCGTGGACGAATCGCTCGCCGAGGCTGCAGCCGTCGCACGCGACATTCTCGTCGCCGGCGCAACGAAGAAGCGTTGGCATCTTGCGCATCTCTCGACGCGCGCCGGCGTCGAGCTGCTGCGCTTCGCGCGCGCGCAAGGGGTTGCCGTGACCGCCGAGGCCGCACCGCATCACCTTCTCTGCACGCAGGCGCAGGCGCGAGCGATGGGCGCGGCGGGCAGCGTGAACCCGCCGCTTCGCGCCGAGGACGACGCACGCGCGCTGCGCGACGGGGTGCGTGACGGAACGATCGACGTGCTCGCAAGCGATCACGCGCCGCACACCGCGGAGCAGAAAAGCGCCGGTGCGCCCGGGTTCAGCGGCCTCGAGGTCGCCGTGGGAGCGTATGCGAGCGCCTTGCCCGATGTGTCGTTATCGCGTTTCGTCGCCCTACTGTCGGCGCACCCTGCGCGTGTGCTCGGCATCCCTGGCGGCACGCTGCAGCGCGGTGCTCGCGCCGACGTGACGATCCTGCGCGATGCCCCATGGCGCGTCGACGCTGCGTCGTTCGCTTCCAAGGGTAAGAGCACACCCTTCGACGGTATGGCACTTTCGCGCCGGGCGATTGCAACGATCGTCGGCGGCCGGATGGCGTATCGTGCCTAAAGGATCGCTCTTTTTGGCCGACGGAAGTCGCTTTGACGGTCAAGGGTTGACCTTCGAGGGGCTCGCGCTCGGTGAAGCGGTCTTCTACACGGGAATGACCGGCTACGAAGAGGCGCTGACCGATCCGTCGTATGCGGGGCAAATCCTCACGTTCACATACCCCATGATCGGAAACTACGGTATCTCCGGTGAGGCAGCCCAGTATCCGCGCGCATGCGTAGCGGGCGCCGTCGTGAAGCAGATCGCACAGCATCCGTCGCATCACCTCTCGCGCCAGACGCTGGGGTCGTGGCTCGACGACGAACGCATCCCGACACTGACCGCAGCGGATACGCGAGCGATCGCGATCGCTCTGCGAGAGCACGGCACCATCTGGGCGGCGCTCGCCGTTGGAGAAGAAGCGGTAGAATCCGCCGAACCGGCGCTTACACGATTCGTGCGCGCCGCATCGACGACGGGGCTGGTGCCGAGCGTCGCGACGCCGGTGGTGCGGCGCGAAGGGCCGCAGGAAGGCCCGCTCGTGACGCTCGTGGACTGTGGCGTGAAGCGAGCAGTGTTGCGCGAGCTCGAAGCGCTCGGCGCGCGCGTCGACGTCGTCCCATACGACGCGAACGCGGAGACGATCCTCGCAAACGATCCTGCGGCAGTATTCGTGTCGCCCGGACCGGGCGATCCCGCCGACCTCTCGAACACGATCGCCACGCTCCGCGAGCTCGTCGGGCGTAAGCCGCTCTTCGGCATCTGTCTCGGACATCAGTTGCTCGCACTCGCGTGCGGTGCGAGCACGTATAAGCTTCCCTACGGGCATCGCGGCGGAAATCAGCCGGTGAAGGATGCGGTGCAAGGGGAGGTCATCATCACGGCGCACAACCATGGCTACGCGGTCGACGCGACGTCGCTTCCGGCGTCGCTCGAGGCGACGATGACGAATCTCAACGATGATACGAACGAAGGGTTTCGGCACCGCTTCCTTCCGATTGCGGCCGTGCAGTTCCATCCCGAGGCGTCACCGGGACCGTCCGACGCACGCGGAATATTCGAACGCTGGTTTCATGACGCGGGAATTCGCTAGTTCCCGGTACGCGCTCGTGCTTGCGCTCGCGATCGCGGCGAGCGCAGCCGCCAGCGCTCAAACCCTCCAGCGCGTGACGGTCACCGGCTTCACGCTCTCTGCGGATACGACTCAGCCGCGCGAGGGGGTGCCGTTTCATCTCTTTGTAACGCTACGTCTGCGCGAACCCATCACGAACGTCGAGAATCTTCAGTTGCCGGTGCTCGCTGGGCTGAAGCTCTTGGGCGACGTACGCCGGACGACGAGCGACGGGAACGGCGCGCTCTACCGCGAGGTCGTGACCGTTGACGCCCGGCACGCGGGCTCGTTCGCCATCGCCCCCGCGACCTTCGATGCGATCGACGTGCGCGACGGAAGGGCGAAGCAGTACTCGAGCAACGCTCTTACCTTGCACATACGCGGTGCCGGCGCGTCCGCCGTCACGATCGTCGCAATGGCGCTCGTTGCCGCGGGCGTCGCACTCATGGTGCTCGGGTTCGCGCTCGCCGTCGTGCTCAACCGGCGCCGCGGCGCAAGCATTGCCTGCGAGCCGGAACCGCCGGCCGAGCCGCAACCTGCAGCGGTTCCCTCGGACCCGCTCGGCGAGGCACGCGCGCTACTGGAACGCGAGCCGACGCGCGCGGGGGCGCTGCGCGCTCGTGCGCTCGTTTGGCGCATGGTCGGCGCAGGCGACGGCGAAACGCTCGCTGACGTGACGGAACGGGTTCGCGATACGCGTCCGAAACTCATGAGCCTCCTGGGGGCGCTCGAGCGTGCGGCATTCACATACGAGGACGACGTTGCAAAAGGCATCGACGGCGCCCTCGCCGCGCTGCGTGAGGTCCGGTGAGCGCATCCCCGCGTACGATGGCGGATGCGCTGCACCGCACGATCGTCGGCCAGCGCGGCGTCGTAGAGGCACTGCTCCTCGGATTGATCGCAGACGGACACGTGCTGCTCGACGGTCCGCCGGGTCTTGCGAAGACGCTCGCATGCCGCGCGCTTGCAGCGGCACTTGCGGGCGAGTTCCGGCGCGTCCAGTTTACGCCCGATCTGCTTCCGAGCGACATCGTCGGCACGCGAATATTCGATCAGCGCGAGGGCCGCTTCACGACGATGCTCGGACCGATCTTTGCCAACGTCGTGCTCGCCGACGAAATCAATCGTGCTCCTGCAAAGGTTCAGTCGGCGCTCCTAGAGGCGATGCAGGAGCACCAGGTGACGATCGGGCTCGAGAGCTATCCTCTCCCCG
>DAHUYK010000138.1 GCA_027315245.1 Vulcanimicrobiota bacterium
CTTACGGGCTGCATTCGGGGTCGCTCTTTGCTGCGTGCTCTTCGGGGCTTCGGGAGGGCAGCGGATTCTCGTCGGACCGGATGCGGCCGTCTCCGCCAATAACGGCGCCTCGCACATGGAACTGATGCTCGCGGCTAATCCCCTCGACTCGCGCTCGCTCGTCGGAGCGTCGATCGTCGTGACCGGCCCTCCCAACGGAACGGAGACACATCTCTACGTGAGCGACGACGGCGGCGGCACGTGGAGCACGCACACGATTCCAGAGGTCGCGCGCCTTGGGGGCGGCGATCCGCAAGTGTGGTTTTCGGCCGACGGCACCGCCTATTTTGCGACGCTCTCGACGGTGACGGACGCGAAGGGCGCGCTCGCATCGGCACTGCTCATATCCCGTTCCACCGACCGCGGCGCGACGTGGAGCAGGGCATTTCGCATGCCGGGCCCATCGTACGATCACGAGCAAGCCGTCTCCGATTTCTATTCGCCGCGTTTCAAGGGGCGGACGTATCTCGCCGCACTCTACGGATTCCCCGACTACTCGATTGCCGTCTGGCACTCGTCGAACTCCGGACGAACGTGGAGTGCCCGCGTACTGGCGATGAAGATGCACGACTACGGCATCAACGTCGTGACCCCCGTCGTGCTCAGCGACGGTACGCTGTTCGTATTCGCCGTCGACTTTCCGATCCGGAGCACGCAGCAGGCAGAGTGGGCGAATTTGTGGGAAGCGCGCTCGACCGATGGAGGCATGCACTTTTCAGCGCCGCAGCGCATCGGAAGAGAGCACAATCTCACGCGCGCGCAACAAGAGCGGCAGCGGGAAACCGGAGACTTCGTCGAGTCGACGTTTCCGGCGTTTGCTGCCGATCCGAATCCCGCGAGTCCGTACCGCGACCGCATGTATGGCATCTGGAGCGACTCACGCAGCGGAAGCGATCGGCTGTACTTCATTCGCTCGATCGACCGCGGCGCCACATGGACTGCGGCGCGCGAGATTCTCGCGCCCGCTTCGAGAAACGAACAGCAGTTTCAGGCAGCGCTTTCCGTGAACGGACGAGGCGACGTCGCCATCGTCTGGTTCCAGACCAGCGCCGACGGACGCTCGTATCGCGAGTATGCGTCGATTTCAAACGATGGCGGCGCGTCGTTCTTGGCTCCCCGCGTGATCTCATCGGCCGACTCTTATCCGCAGCACGCGGGGAACGTTGTCTTTGCTCCATCCGGGTACGAGCGACTCGCTGGCAAGGCCATCGGCATCTACTTCGTATCGGGATTCGAGCGGTGGCCGATGGGAGGAGATTATACCGGGTTGGCCGCGGACTCAGCCGGTCGATTTCACGCGCTCTGGTCTGACGGCCGAGGGCCGGCGACGCAAGCCTGGACGGCAACGTTCTTTACCGGAACGCCGCCGGCCGTACCGCCGCTGCGCGAGGCCAACGTCTCCGACGACGTTGCCCTCGTTTTCGGGGCCGGCGCGTACGATGCCGCGACGCATCAATTTTCCTATCCCGTACGCTTGAGGAACCTCTCGTCCCACGCCATCTACGGTCCGCTGCGAGCGCGAATCACGGCCGTGCAAAACCCCTATTTCATCGCTCACCACGAGGCGCGCGCGTTCGACGCGCCCCGCATGTACGGCGCGACGAACGGCCTGCACGGCGTTGGAGCCGTGTATAGCTATGGTTCGGCACTCGGTGATTTTGCGAGACTACAACCGGGCGCGACGACCGGCGCCGTGACGTGGCGCTTCTCCGCCCCCCTCATGGCGAATCCGTATCTTGGGGTGTCGGTTTCCGGCTATTTGCCGTCGGAGCGACCGTGACGTTTGCCATTCACAGCGATAGGAGCGCCGGCGCAACGCTCGAGTGCATGGCGCAATCTTCGCAGCGACGAACGTGAGCAACCAAAGGAGTCGTTATGAGTAAGCGTAGAGATTTTTTGCTCGGCACGGCAGTCGTTACCGCGCTCGCCGCGTGCACATCGAACGGCGGCGATACGTCGTCCTCCACGACGAATGCAGGACAGGGGGTAACGAACACGTTCGACCAGACCCGCTTCAAACAAATTATCGGCAAGCCGGCACAGCACCGGCACTTATTCGGCGTAGCGGGTATCGACGCCGGCGAAGGCTTGTACGCGATGAACAATACCTACGAGACGTACAAACTGTCGCTCGGGGTCCCCATCAATGAGGTGTACTTGGTCGGCGTCCTCTATCGCGTTGAGCCTGTCGCGATTGCCTTTAGCGACGACGTTTGGAACGAGGCGATTATTCCCGCGTTGCCTCACATGAATCGCGCGATGCGCTCAAACTTCGAAAGCGTGCGAGTCACTGCTGGAAATCCGTTTCTCTACCGGCCGGCCGGCGGCAGCGGCGACGACGCGTCGGTGGAGAGCCTCGTCGATCGCGGTGCGACGTTCTGCGTGTGCGCGAACGCAACGTTACAGCTCGCAAACCTCGTGGGGACCGCCCTGCGTCGCGACCCCCAGACCATCTATCAACTCTTCGTGGCAAACCTGGTCCGCGGAGCGGTTCTCGTTCCGACCGGCGTCTGGGCCATCCACGCCTTGCAGGAGGCGCATTTTACGTACCTGCAGGCGACGCTCTAAATGCGTGATCGGCGCATGGTTGTCGCCGGTGCGGGCGTCATGTGCGCTGTTGCGGCTGCCCTTTTCCTATGGTACGTTCTCCTGCCGGTTCTCTCGCCTTACGCGAGAGCGCGTATCCCTAATCGCTGTCTCGCCGGGGATCCCCCGCCGCTGCCAGCCTCGCTCGCCTATACCGTGCCTGGGGTTGGGAAGGGCGTACTCATCGCGCATGATGCACGAGCAGCCGTCATAAGAATCGTTGATTCACATCACGTGACGCACGCCGTTCTCGTGACGAAGGACGGACGCGTGGTGCGCGAGCTGGCATTTCCCACCGACGTCACCGGTGCCGCGATGTATCGTGGCGTCGCGTACATTTTCAATGACGCGATTGGCTACTTTCTCCAAGAATCAACGGGAAGGCCAGTCGGGTTTCTCGTCGAGACCGACAACTACCGGCTCGCGTATCGGTCCGGCCCCGCGACGTATCTCCAAACAGACTTCGTATTCTCCGCCATTGGCCGGAGCGGCATTTTTTCGCGCGTTCACCTGAACCTGCACAGCGTCGCTTACGGGTGCTACTTTCCGTGAGGTCTTATTATGCCTAATGTTCGAGCAATCGTCGTCGTCGCGTTCGTTGCGGCGCTCTGCGCCGCTGCCGGCGCCGCGACGCTGGCGATTCTCTACTCTCCGGACTCCGTCGTCGATCTCGTGCCGACCCAGAATGATCTCGAACCCACGATTGCGGCGGATCCTCTCCAGCCCGGGACGTTGGTCGCGGCAAATGAGTCGGGGTCGCTCGACGGCGTTGGTCTCTACGTTTCGAACGACGGCGGCTACAACTGGCGAAACGCGGCGCTTCCGCTGGGCGGCGTCACTGCGCTCGGCGACGTGCAGGTCGCCGCGGGAACGAGCGCGCTCTACTTCGCCTTTTTGGGCTCGCAGACGGGATACAAGCGCGTCGGCATTCAGTTCTTTACGTCGAACGACCACGGAAATACGTTCGACCACACGGCATTCGTGCATAGCCTCGCGCACGGCTACGATCACGAGCAGTTGAGCGTCGACACCGCCGATAACCGGTACCGTGGGCGCATCATGATCTCAGCTCTCTATAGCGTCAAAGTCAAGCCGCAGGTCAATGCGTGCGGGTTCCTCTGGTCGGACGACGGCCGCGTCTTTCACGGACCCGTGCGCGTCGTCACCGGCTGGTGCTTCAACAGCAAACCCGTGGCTCTCGCTGACGGTCGCATTCTGTTTCCATACTTTTACATCCAGAAGTTCGGCGACAACGTCGCGAAGGTCAAGGTTGCGATCTCTCGGGACGGCGGCCGAACATTCGGGGCGTCTCACGTTATCGGTACGTACACGTCGCTGACTGCCGCGCAGTTCACGGCGCGACTCCGCGCGGGCGAGTCAGATTTCGACGGCGACCCGGTTCCGCAGTACGCGGCGCACGGCAACAACGTCTACTGCATTTGGAGCGATTTAGCGACGGGAACATCGCGTCTGCTCTTCTCGCGCTCGCCGGACGGCGGTGTGCATTGGACGACGCCGCGAGCCATCGTACCGCCTGGCGACTCAGCCGACGCGCAGTATCAGGCGTCGATCAATGTAAATACGAAGGGAACCATTGCCGTTGCGTTCCTACGCGCAAATGCCATTTCGAAGACGGTGACGGAGATGTTCACGGCGTCGACCGACGGCGGCCGAACCTTCATGACGCCTGTCGCGGTCGAGAGCACGCCGGCACGCCTGGATGCGATGCAGAGTAGCGGTTACGGCGCCGGAGCGGAGCACGTCCAAGGGCAGATCTTCGTCGGCTTCAGTTCACCCGGCTCGCGTTTCACCTCGGGCGGCGACTACGTCGACATGGCCGTCGACGCAAACGACGCGTTTCATCCGATATGGGTCGACGCGCGCTCGGGAACGGATCAAGTCTGGACGGCGACTGCACGCGTCGGCGCGCTGCCTTCGCTTCCGCTGACCCTTGCTGCAGCAAACGTGAGCGATAACGTCGATCTGCAGTTCGGCTCCGGGTCGTGGGACGCGACGACGCACACCTATGCGGTTCCTGTACGCCTGCACAACGCCAGCACGCACACGCTCTACCCGCCCTTCACCGTGACGGTCGTGAACGTGCACGATCCGTGGGCGCCGGGGAGTGAGAAGTACGACGCCGCTCCGGTCTTTGAGAATGCGGACAACGGGAAGCCCGGCGTCGGCGCGGCATACGTGTACGGCGACGCGCAGTTGGGGAATCTTGGCATGCTCGCACCCGGTGCCGAAACGGCGCCGCTCATCTGGAAGGTGCAGCTCTCGCATGCGTCCGTGCAATCGTCGATGGTGACGCGCATCGCCGGCTACAGGTAGTGGCGCCCATCGCCCTCTCCCTCGACTCCGGCGCTTCGCGCCTACGCTCGGGATGACAGGCGCTTCGCGCCGGAATTTATCCTGAGCGTAGTCCACGAAGGGGACGGAGACGAAGAGCTCGGGGATGACAGGGGCTTTGCTCGCCTCGCACCTACGGTATTTGATGTAGTTTGAGCAGGTTCGTACCGCCGGAGCCGACGGGCATACCCGTGGTGAAGGCGACATGATCGCCGCTGCGGACGTAGCCTTCGCTTTTCATTCGCTTCTCGGTGATGGCGAGCAGCTCGTCGATGTTCCGGTACTGCTCGATGAGCAGCGATTCCGTACCCCAGAGCAGGGCGAGGCGGCGTGCCACGTTCTCGTTCGGCGTCAGCGCGATGATGCGCGCGCGCGGGCGGAAGGCAGCGATGTGATGTGCCGTGTTGCCGGTGGTCGTGCCCGTGACGATGAACGCTACGTCGAGCTCGCCACTCGAACGCGTTGCGGCCTCGGCGATCGAGCGCGCGATCGAGCGCTGTGCGTCCTCGAGGGCGCGCGCATGCATCGTCTGGTGCGGATAGGTGCGCTCCACTTCCCGCGCGATGCGTGCCATCGTGAGTACGGACTCGATCGGATAGGCGCCGCGCGCGGTCTCACCGGAGAGCATGACTGCGTCGGTACCGTCGAGGATCGCGTTGGCGACGTCGGTCGCCTCGGCGCGTGTCGGCCGCGGGCTGGCGATCATCGACTCGAGCATCTGCGTCGCGGTCACGACGGGTTTCCCGGCGCGATTGCAGCGCGCGATGAGATCCTTCTGGATCATGGGAACCGTTTCGAGCGGCATCTCGATGCCGAGGTCGCCGCGCGCGACCATGATGCCGTCGGCTGCGTCGATGATCTCGTCGATGTCGTCGAGCGCTTCGTGCTTTTCGATTTTCGCGAGCACCGCGATGCTCTTGCCGCGCTCGGCGATGAAGGACTTCACCGCACGAACGTCCCCAGCGCCGCGCACGAACGAGATGGCGACGTAGTCCACGTTCTGCTCGATGCCGAAGGCGAGAAACTCGAGATCGCGCGGCGTCGGCGCGCGCAGGTTCAACGATCCGTCGGGATAGTTGATTCCTTGCATCGCGCGAAGTTCGCCGCCGGCTTCCACTGACGTGACGATGTCGGTGGCGTTCTTGTCCTCAATGTGCAGCGCGATCGCACCATCTTGCAGGTAGATACGTTTTCCAATCGACACATCGGCGGGCAACTCGGCGTACGAAACGGAGACGCCGGAAGGCGTTCCCGGGATGGACTTCGTCGTGAGCGTGAAGGCCTGCCCGCGCTCCAAACGAATCGACGCGGCTCCTCCCTCGAGCGGTCCGGTACGAATCTTTGGTCCAGGAAGATCTTGCAGGATCGCAGTGAAGAGCCCCACGCGCTTGGATGTCTCGCGCGCAGCGCTCACGACTGCGGCGTGCTCGTCCGGAGTTCCATGCGAAAAGTTCAACCGGAGCACGTTCGCACCGGCGCGGAGCAACGCTTCGATGTTCTTGCGATCGCGCGTTGCGGGGCCGATGGTTGCGACGATCTTCGTGCGCTTGTGACGGGGCTCCATTGTCGCGGATTTCCTCGCCTGTCCCTCGACTCCGCTCGCGCTTCGCGCTCGCTACGCTCGGGATGACAGGGTGCTTCGCGCTCGCTACGCTCGGGATGACAGGGCTCTTTGCGCTCGCTTCGCGAAGCAAGCGGCAATGAGACGGCGTGATCCGCAGGACCAGCGCCGCGACGAGCGGCTTGCAGGAAGCAGTCTCGCATCGCTGCTGTTGCACCTCCTCGCCGCTGCATTTCTCGTATCGATCGCTGCCGCGAGCTCGCAAGAGAGTTCCACGGAAATGACGTACGGCGGAACGCTGACGATCACGCAGGAGGTTGCGCAAGCGATAACGCCGCGGCCCGCTCGCGCTGTAACGCCGCGTCCTGCGCCGCCGCAGCCGCCCGTGCATCGCGTGGCTCCCGCGCAGCGTCCGCCGCAGCATCCCCTGACGCATCCACACGTCGCGCTGCACGAGCTGACGCAGATCGTTCCTTCAGCTCCGCCCAACCCGACGCCGATACCGGCGTTCACGCCGCAGCCGCTTCCGGCTCCGACGCTCAACGTTGCCTTCGCACGGCCGACGATCGCTCCGAGCACGCGGCCGGCGCCCAAGGCGCTTCCAACGCTGCGCCCGACAATCGCGCCGACGGCAAAGCCGGCCGCAACGCCGGCCCCGACGGCGAAGCCGGCCGTAACGGCGGCACCGACGGCCAAGCCTGTCCCCACCGCGGCTCCGACGCGTGCGCCCGCCCCCGTCGTCGCGCGAACGGCCGCCCCGCTGCCGACCGCGCCTGCGTCGCCGCACCCTGCGCGCACCGCCGGCGTACCCAGCCCGCGTCCCGCGATCGCACAGCACCCAACAACCGGCCGCGCCTCGCCCGGTCCGCCCAGTCAGAGCGTCGGCCATCGCAACGTACCGCAGCGCCCGATCTCCATTGCGCCGACGCCATCGCCCGCGCCAAGGGCACGTCCGCATCCGGCGCCGACACGCAATCCGTACGCCGGGCTAAACGCCCGCCTCAACGCGCTGCTGCCGCACGGACCGGTGACGCCGCACGAAGGGCACTACGTCGGGAGCCTCTCGCTTGCGGGCCATCTCGTTCCAACGCCGCCTCCGTCGGTACTCGCGCGTACGCGCTACCTGTTCGAAGGAGTGGCAGGCGGGGGAGATGGCATGATCCGCATGTGGGTCACGAGCCTGCAGCGCCGCGGGCCGGTCTTGCTCTGCTACGGTTGGATCCTGCACTTTCCGGCATCGATCGGCCAAGGGATCCTTACCGCGCCGGGCGTCCCCGTCGGCCCTCTCAACGGCATCCAGATCGGCCAGGCGCACCAGGTGCCAAGCGGCTTTGCGGCCGGCATGGCGCCGATCGTCATGGGCATGGGCACGAGTGAGTGTACGCAGCGTGCCCTCGCGCCCTTCACGCCGCCCGCTCGCTAGCCGGAAAGACGTGCCCCGTCTTCTTGAGGCTCGCTCGTGTTCGCAGTACTATTGAAGAGCCTAGAGGAGGGTGGTTTTGGAACCTCAAGATCCACCGGGCCATAGAGCCTTGGTGCCCGCGCAGAAGAGAGAGCGCTAGAACTGCGCTCCGCGTGACCGGTCGTGACCGGGGAGCGCGAGAGCACCGAATGCACGAAAAGATCCAGGGGGCCGCTCGCGAGAGCGGTCCTTTTTCATTGCGAGACAATCGCGGTTGCCCAAACGGCAGACTAGTAGTAAACTAGTATAGTGAAAAGAGTGGGTTCGTTCGAGGCAAAAACGTACCTGTCGCGGCTCCTCCGCGAGGTCGAGTCGGGAGAGACGGTCGAGATCCTACGCAACGGACATGCGATCGCGCGGATCGTCCCCGTCGGCGTCGAAGCCAAGAGCCCGAGGGAAGCAATGCAGCGTCTCCTCACCTCACGCGCGACCCTGGGGGAGCTGTCGGTGCAGCAGCTGCGCGACGAAGGCCGCCGCTAGTGGCAATCGTCGTCGATGCATGCATCGCCATGGCATGGATATTCGAAGACGAGAGGGATGCGTACGCCTTCGCATCTGCAGAGCATGTGGCAGTCAACGGAGGGGTTGCGCCGGTACTCTGGCGCTGGGAGGTGCAAAATGCGCTCCTTACGGCTTTGCGCCGCCGGCGCATCTCACATGATGAGGTCGCGGCACATCTTGAAGATCTCCAGGCGCTCCCCATTTCGTTTGACGGCTCGGCCGCCTTCGGGGTTGAGCTTGCGCTCGCTCGGGAACACAACCTGACCCTGTACGACGCGGCGTACCTTGAACTGGCGATGAGACGTGGGTGCGCGTTGGCGACCGCCGATGCCGACCTCGCTCGCGCCGCGAAATCGGTGGGTCTGTACTTTAGCGCCGGGTAGGGTCAAGCCCGCGTTGCCAGGCAAGCGGTCCACCGGGGTTGCGGCCCCTTGTGCGTTCGTGTATGCTAGGTAGCCGGTAGGTCAAAAGCGTGGGCTCGTCCCGCGCTTCTCTGTTCAAAAAGGGGGTTCTGCGGCGGTGAAACAGGAGCTCGAGAGCGCCTTCGAGCGCATCCTCGACGCAATCGCGCACGACGCCGCTTTCGAACAACTCGAGATCGTGCAGCATGCTGCGCACCCTCACCGCGGCATCGTCGCGTTGTCGGTGACGATCGATCGGCCTGGCGGCGCGGATCTCGTGCTCTGCGAACGAATCGCCACTCGCATCAACGACGCGCTCGAAGCGCTTGCGATGCCGTACGAGCTGCAAGTAGAATCTGCCGGCTTGGAGCGGCCGCTCGTGAAGCCGGCAGATTACCGGCGTTTCTCGGGCATGCGTGCACGGATCGTAACGTCGCTGCTCGTCGACGGAGCGAAGACGCACCGCGGCGTGCTGCGCGGCATGAGCGGCGAGAACGTGCTTCTCGAGACGAGCGCGCGCGAGCTTCCCCTGCCCATCGGAACTATTAAATCAGCGCGTCTCGAATACGATCCGCGCGCCGACCTGCAACGAGAAAAGAGAGACCGGAAAGGCTTCCATGGTAGAAACCGCAACTGACGAACGGCTCATCGACGTCCTGCAATCCATCGCAAACGAGCGGAACATTTCATTCGAAATGCTCCTGGAAGGGCTCGAGGCCGCGTTGCTCACGGCGTACAAGCGTCATTACGGCAGCGAGGCGAACGCAATCGTCATCGTGGACCGGCAGAGCGGCGAGTACAAGGTCTATCATCGGCGCACCGTCGTGGAAAGCGTCGAAGATCCAAAGCTCGAGATATCGCTCCCGCAAGCCGGAGCGCCGTACGCGGTCGGTGATTTCTTCGACGAAGAAGTAAAACCAAAAGATTTCGGGCGCATCGCCGCCCAGACGGCAAAACAAGTGATCGTGCAACGCATTCGCGAGGCGGAACGCGATACGGTCTTCAACAAGTACACGCGTAAGCTCAACGATCTCGTCACCGGCACGGTACAGCGCTACGAACAGCGCAACATGTACGTGCTGCTCGAGGGGCGTGACGAAGCGATCTTGCCGATCAGCGAGCAGGTGCCCGGCGAGATCTTTCGCATCGGCGACTTCATCCGTGCCTACGTCGTCGACGTACGCAAGTCGCCCAAGGGGCCGCAAGTCGTGCTGTCGAGAGCGGCCGAAGGACTCGTGCAGCGTCTGCTCGAGCTCGAAGTCCCCGAACTCGCAAACGGCGTCGTCGAGATCATGGCGCTCGCGCGTGAGCCCGGCGTACGCTCGAAGGTCGCCGTGCGCAGCCATCGGCCGGAGGTGGATCCGATCGGCGCGTGCTTGGGTCCGAAGTCGAGCCGCATCGCGAACGTCTCCGACAACCTGCGCGGCGAGAAGATCGACATCATTCCGTGGGCGCCGGAGTATCCGGCGTTCATCATGAACTCGCTTGCGCCGGCAAAGGTGATCTCCGTCGAGCTCTTTGAGGACGACGGTGTGGGTCTCGTCACCGTGCCCGATTATCAGCTTTCGCTCGCGATCGGTCGAGAAGGGCAGAACGTGCGCTTGGCGGCGCGCCTTACGGGGTGGCGCTTGGAGATCACGAGCGAGACCGATACCGCGACGTCGCGCGAGCGGTACATCGCCGAACGAACGCAGCGCGAAGGCGAACCGGCGGTCGAGTCCGAGGCTCCAGGCGAAGCACCGCAAGAAATGGCGCAAGAGGCTGAGCCTGAGGCCGAGGCCGACGCGGAGCTCATCCGCAAGCTCGAGGAGTTCCGTCGCGAGCGTCTCGGCGGCGAATGAAGCCCACGTTCCGGTACGGCAGTGCGTCGGTTGCCGCAGACGCTTTGCGCAGGGCCGCCTCGTCCGCTTCGTCCGAGAAGGCGATGCGTGGCGCGGCGACGTGCCCGGCGCTCGCAGGCGCCGGCCGGGGCGAGGCGCCTACCTTTGCTCGCCGGGATGCGGGAAGGCCGCCGCAAAGAACCGCCGGTACCCGGGGCTTGCATCCGCGGCTGCAGAATACGGGTTTTGGAGTGGTTCCGATGTATACGAACATTCATGATTAACGCAACCGCGCGATGAGCGCGCCGACAAACAGAGTCGCATAGCCTACCCGAGTGTTGGGAGGCTAGCGCGCCTTCCACGACTTGGGGCCTTCGATGTGCACCGCGCATCGAAGTGTACGACTTGGCTACCGGAAAAGTACGGATATTCGAGCTCGCCAAAGAGGTCGGGCTCACCTCGAAGGAACTCATCGCACTCTTCAACGAGCGCTTAGGCGGGGTCTTTGAGGCAAAAAATCAACTGAGCGTCGTTCCCGACCAGATCGCGGATCTGGTCCGCAGCGTCTTGCTCAAGCCCAGCAACGGCGGCGCCTCGAAGAAGAAGCCCGCGCCGGAGGAGTCTGCGGCTCCGCCTGCTCCCGCAGCCCCGAAGTCTGCGCAGCCGGTTCCGCCTTCTCCGGCGGCCCCGCCGCCGGAGCCTGGCGCGCCGGACGTCCCGATTCCGCGTCTCCGCCCCGTCCCTTCGGGCCAAGCATCGATCGCTCCCAAGCCCACGCCGGCACCGCGACCGCAGGCCACCCCGGTGCGCCCGGCGCAGCCCTTGCCGCGCCCGGGCGTTGCGCCGCGGCCCGGTCAACCAGCGCCCACGCAAGTTGGAAGAGCGCCCATCGCTCCCGCACGGCCGGGTGCGCCCGTGGGACGGCGCCCTGCGGGCAACGGCCCATTCCGCCCGCTTACCGGGCCGCGCCTCGCACCCGCGGCGACCGAGTCGCCTGCACCCTCTTCTGGACGTCCCGGCGAACGGGCGCGTTCGCGCGAAGACAAGATCGCGGCCAAGAAGGACCGCGAGACGGAGCTGCTGCTTGAGAAGGACCGCCAGCGCAAGAAGAAGACCGCGGCCCCTGCGCCGGAGCGGCGTCTCGAGACGATCGAGATTCCCGACCTTCTGACGGTGCAAGAGCTGGCGACATCGATGATCGTCCCCGCCAAAGACGTCATCGCCGAGCTCATCAAGACCGGCACGATGGCGACGATCAATCAAAACATTCCGAGCAACGTCGCCATTGCGGTGGCAAAGAAGTTTGGATTCAATGCCGTCGTCAAGGAAGCCGGCGAAGAAGTCACCGTCGAGCAAGAAGAAGACAAGGCTGAGATGATGACGATGCGCCCGCCCGTCGTTACGGTGCTCGGCCACGTCGATCATGGAAAAACATCGCTCCTCGACAAAATTCGCCAAGCAAACGTCGCGCAAGGCGAGGCGGGCGGCATCACGCAGAAGATCGGCGCGTACACGGTCGAGCACAGGGATCGCAAGATCACGTTCATCGACACACCCGGTCACGAAGCGTTTACCGCGATGCGCGCGCGTGGCGCAAAGGTGACCGACGTCGCCATCGTCGTCGTCGCTGCCGACGACGGCGTCATGCCGCAGACGAAGGAGGCGATCAGCCACGTACGCGCTGCGAACGTCCCGATCGTCGTCGCGATGAACAAGATGGACAAGGCCGACGCGCAGCCCGAACGCGTGAAGCAACAGCTTGCCGAACAGGGCTTGCAGCCGGTGGACTGGGGCGGCAACATCGAGTGCGTGCCGGTTTCCGCACGCACGGGCGACGGCATCGAAAAGCTGCTCGAGACCGTCCTGCTCGAAGCCGACATTCGCGAGCTGCGCGCGAACAAGAATCGCCGCGCTACCGGCATCGTCATCGAGTCGGCGCTCGATCGCGGACGCGGTGCGGTGGCGACCGTGCTCGTGCAGAACGGCACGCTGCGTGTCGGCGACGTCGTCGTCGCCGGCGGTACGTTCGGCAAAGTCCGCGCGCTCATCGACGACACCGGCAGGCAAGTGAAGAAGGCCGGTCCATCCATACCGGTCTCGGTGATGGGCCTCTCCGACGTTCCCGCCGCGGGCGATACGCTCATGGTCGTGAGCGACGAGCGTGTCGCGCGCGAGGCCGCGGAGAAACGGCAGTTGCGCCGGCGTGACGTTCGTATCGCGGCGACCGGATCGCAGAAGGTATCGCTCGAGACGTTCATGTCGATGATGCCTGCTGAAGGTCGCAAGGTGCTCAACCTCATCATGAAGGCCGACGGCCAGGGCTCGGTCGAGGCGTTGCGCTCCCGCATGGAGTCGCTCTCGAACGACGACGTCGAGATTCGCGTCATTCACGGCGGCGTCGGCGCGATCAGTCCGAACGATGTGAACCTTGCGAGTGCGTCGGGCGCCGTGCTCATCGGGTTCAACATCCGGCCCGACGAAACGGCGAAGCGTCTCGCTCAGCAAGACGGCGTCGATCTGCGCTTCTACCAGGTCATCTACGAGATCGAAGACGATCTCCGCAAAGCGATGCGCGGCATGCTTGCGCCCGTGGAGCGCGAGATTGCACTTGGATCGGCGGAAGTACGTCAAGTGTTCAAGGTGAGCAAGGTGGGAACGATCGTCGGCTGCTACGTCAAGAGCGGCAAGCTGCAGCGCGGCGCGAAGGCGCGCGTCGTGCGCGATGGTGCGGTTGCCTTCGACGGCGAGATCGAGTCGCTTCGCCGCTTCAAAGAGGACGTCCGCGAGGTCGCGGAAGGCTTCGAGTGCGGCGTGCAGATCGCGCGTTTCCAAGACCTCAAAGAGGGCGACGTCATCGAAGCGTACGCTAAAGAACTCGTTGCGCCGGAGCCCGCGCGTGCCTAGCAGACAGCGTATCGCGCGGATCGACCACGAAGTGCAGCGCATTCTTGGCATTTTGGTGACGCAGGAGCTCAAGGACCCTCGCCTTGGCTTCGTGACGGTGACGCGCGCGGAGGTCAGCGACGATCTGCATCAGTGCAAGGTCTTCGTTTCGGTGATCGGCGATCGCGAGCAGGCGCACCAGACGTTGGACGCGTTGCACCACGCGTCGCGCTTCTTGCGTGGGGAGTTGGGGCGTCGCATCGATCTGCGCCACACGCCGGAGCTCGTTTTCATCGAGGACCGCACGACCGAGCGTGCCATCCAGCTCGCCAAAGACCTGCGTGCGGATGCCGAACGCCGCCAGACGGAGCACGCGGAGTGAGTGAAGAGCGCCCGGGGCACAGCGCCACGACCGCGGACGTCGTTGCCGAGTTGCGCAGGCGCGCCGCCTTTGTGATGGTGAGCCACGTGAAGCCCGACGGTGACACGCTCGGCGCCGGTCTGGCGCTCGGGCTCGCACTCGAACGCATCGGCAAGCGCGTCTGCTACTTTCAACAGGACCCCGTTCCGCGGACGCTTCGCTTTCTGCCCGGTGCAGCGCGCGTCTCGCGCGAGCTGCCGAAAGACCTTCCGGCGGACGCGCTCTTCGTCTTTTGCGACATGAGCGATCCCGCGCGCGCAGGATCGTTCTTGCCCGCGCCCGCGCGCGAAAACGTGCTCGACATCGACCACCATCTCGGCAACACGCTCTTCGGCGCTCTGAACTACGTCCTGCCGGCCGAATGCTCGACAGGAACGTGCGTCATGCATTTGCTGCGCGGGCTCAACGTCGAGATCGATGCGGAGATCGCGACCTGCGTACTCACGACGATCATGACCGACACCGGCGGTCTGATGCACTCGAACACGTCGCCGGAAGCACTCGAGCTTGCGGCGGCGCTCATGCGTCGTGGCGCCGACAAAGAACGCATCACGCGCGAGATATTCGGGAACAAACGTGTCGCCGCCACACGGCTTCTCGGGCGGGTCGTCGGCGCGATGCAGTTCGGACACGACGGACGCTACTGCTGGTCGTGCGTCGACGATGCGACGCTTGCCGCGTGCGATGCCGACGGCGAAGACACGGAGGACATGGTCAACGTCCTGCTCGGGCAAGAAGGCGTCGAGGTCGCGGCGCTCTTCAAGGCGTATGACGGCGAAGTGCGCGTGAGCCTGCGCTCCGCGGGGCGCGTCAACGTGCAGGCGGCGGCAGCGTCGCTCGGCGGCGGTGGACACTTTCGCGCTGCAGGAATGGAGTATGCCGGAGCGCTGCACGAAGCGGTTGCCGCCGTCGATGCAGCCCTCGTCGCGCAGGGACTGTCATCTCGAGCGTAGCGCGCATCGAACGGTGACGGCGCTCGGCTTCGTTAACGTCTTCAAACCCGCGGGCCCGAGCTCGGCGCAGATCGTCGCGCGCGTGCGTCGCATCTACGGCGTCTACGCCGGCGACAAGCACGTTGCCGTCGGGCACTTGGGAACGCTGGATCCGCAGGCTGCGGGCGTGTTGCCGGTCGCCGTCGGCAAAGCGACACGTTTGATTCCGCTCCTCACCGATCAGCGCAAGGCCTACGCCGGCGTGCTCGCGATCGGCGCGGCGACGGATACGCAGGACGCCACCGGTCAGGTGACCGAGCGTGGCGAACCGCCGGCCGACTGGCACCAGCGGCTTGAGACGGCTTGCGCGTCGTTCATCGGCCGCATCGAACAGACGCCGCCCATGTTCTCTGCCGTGCACCACGAAGGAAAGCGATTGTACGAGATCGCGCGCGCCGGAGGAACCGTTGAACGCCGTCCGCGCAGCGTGACGATCTATTCGATCGACGTGCTCGGTATCGAAGAACGTGCAGCGCGTTTGCGCCTGACGTGCAGCGAGGGGACATACGTCCGCACGCTCTTCAGCGACCTTGGCTCGGCGATCGGTGTACCCGCGCACATGGCCGCGCTCGTGCGCGAAGCGTCCGGAGCGTTCGTGCTTGCCGAAGCGCGCACGCTCGACGAGATCGCGAGCGATCCTTGCGCGGTGCTCATGCCGCCGGAGAACGTCATTCCGTTTCCGACCATCGTGCTCGATCTGCGCAACGTCGTCGACTTTCGCGCCGGCCGCGTCGTCGCGCTTGCGGCGGGTGCGCCTGCGAAGCACGTCTTCGTGCACGACGAGACGCGCACGCTCGTCGGCGTCGGCGAAGCGCACGGCGCGCTTCTCGCGCCGCGAAAGGTCTTCGTATGAGGGTGACGGGCGCGCTGCGGCGCGAGATCGATCGGCCGCTCTCGATTGCGATCGGTTTCTTCGACGGGCTTCACCTCGGCCACCAAGACATTCTGCGCACGACGCGGCGGATGCGAAAGCCCGGCTGGCGCAGCGGCGTCCTGAGCTTCTCGAATCATCCGCTCTCGTACTTACGCCCGGGCAGCGAGCCGGCGTTGCTCGCTACGCCGCAAGAGCGTCTCGATCGCTTCGCGTCGGCCGGCATCGAGGAGTGCTTCTTCGTGCCGTTCGACGAACGCGTCGCGCAGCTGTCGCCGGCCGAGTTCTTGGACGTTCTTACGAGTGCGCTCGGCGTGCGGGCAGTTGCCGTCGGCGAGACGTTTCGCTTCGGCCACAAGCGTGCCGGCGACGTGGCGCTCATGCGGGAGCGCCTCAGCGGCGAGAACGTGTCGGTGACGGCCGTGCCGAGTGTCACGTTCGACGGCGAACGGATCTCTTCGACGCGCATCCGTGCGCTCGTACGTGACGGCGACATGGAGCGCGCGGAGGCCATGCTGGGGTACGAGTACGAGCTGCGGGGCGTCGTAGAAATCGGCGCGGGACGCGGCCATGGACTCGGCTTTCCCACGGCGAATCTTCGCGTCAGCGAAAAGTTGCTGCCGCGGGACGGCGTGTACGCCGGGATTGCACGGTATGATGGAAGGGACTACGCGACGTTGATTTCAATTGGAACGAATCCGCAGTTCGGCGGCAGCGAGCGCAGCGTGGAAGCGTGGCTGAGGGACTTCCGCGCCAGCATCTACGGGCGCGAGCTGTCGCTTCGGGCGCTGCGCTTCCTGCGCGAGCAGAGCGTCTTCGCCAGCCCCGAGGATCTCGTGGCGCAGATGCGCCGTGATCTCGAAGCCGTCGCATACCCGAGCTTTCAATGAAGAGACTCTTCGCGCTGATCTTGTGCGCTTGCGTTACGGCTTGCGGCCACTCGCACATCGGCACCGCGCGGGGCGACGTCGCTCCTGCGTGGACGGATCCGCTCGCGACCGGTGGTTCGCTGTCGACCGCATCGCTTACCGGCAAGCCGGTCTACCTGAACTTCTTCGCGACCTGGTGTCCGCCGTGCAACGTCGAGACGCCGTGGATCGAGAGCTTTTCCAAACAGTATGCCGGCCGTGGCCTCGTCGTGATCGGAATCGACATGCAGGAGAGCGCGCGAGCCGCGAGCGGCTTTCGTGCGAAGTACCATCTCACGTATCCGGTCATCGTGGACGCCGGAACGCTCGAGAACCTCTACAGCATTAACGGGCTTCCGGTGCACGTCTTCATTGCGCGCAACGGAACGATCTATCGCAAGGTCATCGGCGAGATGTCGAAACCCGAGATCGAGAGCGCACTCAAGGCGATTCTCGCGCGCTAAGACGCGCGCCTTGTCATCCCGAGCCCTTCGTCTCCGCCCCTTTCGGGGCTACGCTCAGGATAAACTCCGCGAACGCAGTGAGCGGAGTATTGTCATCCCGAGCGTAGCGAACGCAGTGAGCGGAGTCGAGGGACCAGCTTCATCGAAGCGGTCGCACGATATCACGCCGGTGGTTCGACTTCGCGCTCACTATCGCTCGCGCTACGCTCACCATGACAAAAGCGCGCTGCGCTCATCATGACAAAGGCGCGCTGCGCTCATCATGACAAAGGCGCGTTGCTCGCGCGGATCTACCTACCGATACGCACGCCGATGCCTGCTCCGATATACGAAAAGCGCTGCGCCGCAAGGCCGCTCAGTGAGCGGCCATATTCTAGGTCGACTTCGAGACCGTTGCCGATGAGGCGCTGGATACCCGTGTCTGCGAAGGATGACGCTCCCACGTCGGGAGCGTTGCGCGAGACGTTTACGTACTCGACGTACGCCTGCGTCGCGCGGTCAATCTGCTGGATCAGCACCGCCGACGGCATGAAGGTTCCGAACGTCCCGTGCACACCCGCGTTCGAATAGCCGGCGTTTGAAATGAAGGCTAGCGTCGTGCCGAGTGACGTCGTTTTCGTCAGCTCGTAGCCGGCATCGACGTTTGCGGTGAGCGTCGCGCTGCCGGCGGTGAAGGCGCGCACGCCGTTTGGAGTGGTGTAGAGCCCGTCGATCCCGAGTTGCCAGCGCTGCCCTTGCACGAAAGAGTATTTGAATCCGATGCCGGAGTCGGCCAAGCCGGATGCGTTTACGCCGGCGCCACGCTGCACAGCCTCGTTCGGTCCGATGATGTCGAGTTCAAACCGCTGCGCGACGCCGAAGCGCAGAAATCCCTGCCCGATTTGAATGCGCGACGAACCCTGCGCGTAGCGTGTGTTTTGATAGCCTAACTCGAATACGGCCGTGCCCCGGTCAACGGCGCACGGGCTGAATCCCACGGTCGGGCGATTGAGCTGCGCCAGCAGACCCGCGCAGGGGTTCGACGTCGCGGCCGGCTTCGGCGGCGGACTGGGAGCGACGGCGAGCAGCGATAGGACGGCAGCGAGGATCACCGGCGTGTGGTTCGCTCGCTCTAAATGCCCGCCTGCTCAGGCCTTTGCGCAATCTTGACGTGAGATGCGAAGCGTTTCGCCTGAGTTGCGCGTACTATCAGATCGCATGGGCGTACCCGCTGACCGCAGGGCCGCGATCGGCAGTGGCATCGTGGCCATTGCGACGTTTGTCTTCGTTTTGGCGTTCATCCTCATCGCGTTAGGCCGGCCGGCAGCGCTCACCGCGCAGGGGGCCGCCGTGGAGCTGCGGTTCGAACATGCATCGTCGCTCCAGACGCTGCGCTTATACATCGACCACGTTCGCGAAGCGCAAGAAAGCCTTTGGATCGAACACACTCCTGCGGCGTCTGCTGCGTACGCGCAAGCGCAAGACTGGCTCACGAAGCATCTTCATACCGTTGCAGGGTTCGACCCTGCCTTCGCGCGGCGCAGCCGCGTACTCTATTCGCGCTACGTCGCCGACACGCTGCGCGCCTTGCATGGCGACGTACGCATTACGCCGGCGATCCTTACCGGCGACTACGCCGTCTTCGAAGAGTACGCATACGAGCACACGATGCACGCGTACGACGCAGCCTATGCAGCGCAAGATCGTTACGACGCGTTTCGAGCGCGCAACGACAGCGAGCGCTCCATATTCCTCGCGCTCGTTGCACTCATTACGATCGCGCTGCTCTCACTTGCGCAGTTCTATCGCATGCGCATTCAGCGACTCTCCGAGGAGCGTATCTCGCTTCTCTCTCACGCGGCGCTCAACGATGCGTTAACGGGTCTGCGTAATCTGCGAGCATTCGAGGACGACCTTCCCAAAGGTGCTGCAGTGGCGCAGCGGTTCAATCATCCCATCAGCCTCATACTGCTCGACGTGGACCGTTTCAAAGAAGCAAACGATCGCTCAGGGCATGCGGCGGGAGACGTCATTCTCAAACAGATCTCCGAGCGCCTGAGCAACTTGCGCGAGGCCGACGGGGCGTACCGCTTGGGCGGAGACGAGTTTGCCGTCGTGTTGCCCGGCACGAACGGCGCCGGAGCCGAGGTGCTGGCGCGGCGCCTCGTCTGCGAGCCAGTCGTCTACGATAGCGCGACGGTGACCTTGAGCGCCGGCGTCGCGGAACTGCAAGTAGGTGAGGTGCTGAGCGACTGGCGAGAGCGCGCCGACATCGCGCTCTACGAGGCAAAGCGGCGAGGAGGGGAGACGGCGGTCCTCTTCGCGAGCATCGCGGCGCAGACGCGTTTCGTTGGCGCGCAAGCCGTCTCGCGCGTTCGGGAGCTTCTCGCTCGCGGTGGCATGCAGACGGCGTTTCAGCCCATTTGGGACCGCGAGGCGGAAAACATCATCGCATTCGAGGCGCTCGCGCGACCGCTGCGCGAATACCGGTTCGCCGGTCCTCAAGAAGCATTCGACGCTGCGCAACGCATCGGCCGCACCTCGGAGTTAGACCTGCTCTGTATGCGTTCGGCTCTTGCAGCGGCCCGCGAACACGAGCTGGATCGCGCCATATTCTTGAACGTCACGCCTACGACGCTCGAACATCCGCTCTTTGCTGCCGCGTCGATCGGCGCGCTCCTTGAGGAACACGGCATCGCGCCGAGCCGGGTCGTCATCGAGATCACGGAGCGCACGATCAAGGACTTGGACGGGCTCGTTCGCAGCGCGGATGCGCTGCGCCGTCTCGGAATTCGCATCGCACTCGACGACGCGGGCACGGGCAGCTCCGGCTTGACGCTCCTCAGCTCGCTGACGTTCGATTACGTCAAGCTCGACCGCACGTTGCTCCTCGAAGGACAGAGCGCCAAGGCGCGCGGTATCCTTGCGGGCATTCTCGCTATTGCCGATTCGATGGGCGCGGTACTCATCGCCGAGGGAATTGAGACGCCCGAGCTTCTCGATTTTGCAAAGAATCTTCACCGGATCATGCGCGTGCAGAGCGTGGGCGTCCGCGCGCTGCAGGGCTATCTGCTCGGCCAGCCGAGGATTCTGAAGCCTGCCGCGCAAGCGCGGGCATAGACGCTTCGCGCTACGCTGCTCTTCCGTTCGGCTTGAGCGGAATCTTCGTATCATGGCGGAGTGCGAGCGCAGCGAGCGCGAAGTCGAACCACCGACGTGCTATCGCGCGATCGCTTTGCTCGAGTCCGTCCCTCGACTCCGCGCCTTCGACGCTACGCTCGGGATGACAAGGGGCCGTCCCTCGACTCCGCGCCTTCGACGCTACGCTCGGGATGACAGGGGCCGTCCCTCGACTCCGCGCCTTCGGCGCTA
>DAHUYK010000148.1 GCA_027315245.1 Vulcanimicrobiota bacterium
TTGTCTCATTAGAATGTCGAAGCTTTTAAGGGACTACGCTGCTTCGTTAGCCGTCACCCCCGGAGATCGGGGCGACCTCCAGCACGTGACATGGCGTCCAAAGCGACTCGGCGACACCGATCTTGCGCGACCCTTCCATTACGTCGATCTTTTTGATTTTCGTACAACGCCACAGCCGAGAGACTTTGAATACGTAAAGGCCTACTCGCCCCTCGGAAGCGGTATTGTGGTCGAGAAGGAACCACTATTGTTATTGCGGACGCAGGTCGAGATAACTGATATGACCTCGTCGGCACGATAAGCGCAACCTCACTGCGGGCGATCCTACGGGGAGACGCCCGCGGCAACACCGCTTTCTTGGGCCAGCGCTGCCACCTCTCGCGCCGCACTGGTGCTACGACACGTTCACGTTGGGAGATACCGGTCCCGATGAGAGCGCTCAGTGCTCGACTAGCCTGCGGGTAGGGGAGAGGTTATCGCGCGCCGATCCTCGAGTTCCGCGGCGCGGGCACGCCACTGCCGCGCCTCGACCGCGCCGTACGCGTTGCCCGCAGCGAGAGAAAGACGTGCGAGCAATGCCACCTCTTCGGGATCCGGCGATGCGCCGTCGGCGCGATTGCCGTAGAGGGTGAAACCGATGAGCTCGTGCTGCGCGACGATGGGAACGGCGAGCGTGGGGCGCGCCGGGCCTACAGGAAAATGCGGCGGCTCCACCGCGACTTCGTCGAGAAAGATGGGCCGTTCGAGGGAGCGCAGCGTGCGCACGAGCAGCGCGTCGCCGTCGATGCTCTCGGCAGTCTCTGCCTCCCACCGCGTGGCGAGCGTGCGGCGAAAGACGCCCGCGTTCGCGAGCTTCGAAAACACCGCGCCCGAATGCAGCTCTAAAATCGTGCAGGCGTCCAGCGCCAAAGCCTCGTCGACGGACGCGCTCGTTTCGGCAAAGCTCAGCGCGTCGATGCGATACTCGATGCGCCGCTCGGCAATGTGCCGCTTGCGGAAGATGACCCGATCGAGAATCTGCTCCGTGCGCGCGTGGAGCCAGTTCAGCGTGAAGCCGAAGCCGACGGTGATGAAACCTTCGAGCGCAAGCGCCCAGCGCTGCTCGGCGAACATGCGGCTGACGCCCCAGTCGAGCAGGCTCACGACGCCGACGACAAGCGTCGTCATCGTCGCGTAGAGCATCGTGCGATTGAGTGCGAAGCCGATGTCGAGTACGCGGTGGCGCAGCACGGCATATGCCAGCGCGACGGGGAAGAGGCACGGCGTTATCTGCGCGGCGTTCACGAGCGGCTGAAACGCCGCGGAATCTCTCGCCGCCGGCGTGATGAGAACGATGTTGACCAGGGCGGCCGAGAGTGCCGCGACGACGAACCCCGCCATCACCCAGCCGACGCGCCGGCGCGACTCGCCGTCGGCGTCGCGATACGCGGCCGCGCCGAATCCCAGAATGATCGCGAGCGGCACGATGACCGAGAGCCCGACGTCGACCATGCTGCCCCACGACAAGAACGTCACGGGCTCGAAGATCGACTCTAGCCCGTAGAACACGGCGGCCACGACGAAGAGCGCATCCGCCGCGCGCATGCGAGCGATGCCGGCTCGCGAGTGCGGCAGGTGCGGAAAGCGGGTGATGAAGACGGGCATCGCCATATACGGAAGGGCTGAAAATGCCGTCACGATCGTGACGGCGACGGCGCCGAACCATGGATCGGGAATCCACGAGAACTCGCCGACGACGGCAAACGTCGTCACGACGCCGGTTCCGTAGAACACGAGCGCCGCCGTCGCGAGCGAAGGTCGAAGGAGCACGAGCGCGCCGACGATGACGAGCGTAACGACCGCTTCGATGATGAGCGTCGTCGCGTCGGTGCCGATGCCCGGGTCTCCAGGCCCTGCGGTAAGCGTCACGCTGCGCGTTACGCGTGCATGGCGCACGGGGACCGTGATCGTCGAACCGATTGGGCCGTGCTCCGTCAAGAGGCGGTAGCGCTGCGATAGCGTGAGCGCGCCCAAGGGAATCACGTCTCCAACGCGCAGCCCGGCCTTCGCCGCCGACGAATGCGGCACGACCTTTGCAATCATCGCATTGCCGCCCGGAGCCGGCAATAGCTCGTCGACGCCGAACGTCGTGTGCGTCAGCGGCGAGAGCGTCTCGCCGAACGCGAGCGCGAGTACGAATGCAGCCAGCGCTGCAAAGGTCCACCCGAGCAGCGTACGGCTCATGCGGGAAGCGCGATCGCGCGAACGGCGCTCACGCTTGGACGCTACTCCGGGAGAGGCTCCGGTTCCTCGACGTTAGACTTCCTCAGATCCCAACGACCGCCAGACTCGCCGGCGCGAGCCTGCTCATGTCGCTCGTATCCGAGGTGACGATCGTTGCTGCTCCGCCTTCGAGCGCCGTCGCCACGATGAGGGCGTCGACGGCGGATGCGGCGCGCGGAAGAGTGGTTCCGATCAGCCGCCCTGCCTCTCGAGCTGCGGGGGCGGACGTGTCGACTTCCTCGTCGAGGGAGTTCAGGATATGGTGAACGCGCGCATCGCGCGCGCTGCCGCGGAGCACCTCGGCCAAGACTGGGGCGGGAACGAAAATCATCGCTCCTTCCCGGCGTAGCTCGCGAAGGAGCGCAAAGACATTTTCGTCACGCCGAGAGAGCGCGATTATCGCGCCGCTGTCGAGTGCGACTTTCTGCGCTTTCTTCCCGAGCGCAGCGCCCGCGTTGCCCATGCCTCGGCCTCCTCTGAAATCGGGCCATGCTCGCGCTCGAACTCCGCGATGAGCGCGTCGATGCGCATGTGCTGCGCCTGCGCGCGCAGCGCGTCATCGACGAACTCGGAATAGTTGCCGTCCTCACCGATGAGAAACGAGACCGCCTTGTCGGTTGCCTTCGAGATCGTGACGGTCCGTCGCACGGTGCCTGCTTCAGCGCGTCTGCCCACGGGAGCATCATATCGTCGATATGATAATGCGTCAAGCCAGCGTATGCGCTATTCGAGCAGAGCCTCTGGTTCCTCGACGGGGCGAATCTCCTCAGGCTTCGATTTCCAGAATCCGTAGCTGAAGAAGAAGATGAGTCCGACGATCATTGCACCGATGAACCATTCCCATGTCAGCGTCGAGAGCCCGAAGATGGCGAGAAACATCGACATCACGATGCCGAGCACGGGAAAGAGGGGCACGAACGGTACCTTGAACGAGCGCGGAATGTCGGGGCGCTTCGCGCGTAGGTAGAGCACGCCGGCGCAGACGACGGAGAAGGCGCTGAGCGTGCCGATGTTCACGAGGTTCAGCAGTTGCACGAGCGGTATGATCAACGCGAGAATCGCGACCGCGGCGCCGGTGATGAGCGTCGTGTAGATGGGGGTCTTGTACTTCGGGTGCACGTACGAGACGGCGGGCGGCAGCATCTTGTCGCGTGCCATGACGTAGAAGATGCGCGACTGTCCGAGGAGAGAGGCCAGAGCGACGCTCGTCGTTCCCGCGAGCACGCCGACGGTGACGATCCAGCCGACCCACGGTTGGTGCAGCGGCGCCAGCGCGACGACGAGCGGGTCCTTCACCGGCACCGCGCTCCAGGGCATCGCGCCGAGGAGCACAATCGCCGTCGCGCAGTAGAGCAGCGTTCCGATCGCGAGCGAGCCGATCACGCCCATTGGGATATCGTACTGCGGGTTGCGGCACTCTTCGGCCGTCGTCGTCGCGGTGTCGAAGCCGATGTAGCTGAAGAAGACGAACGCGCCGATCGCGACGATGCCGTAGGGCTGTGCCGCCGACGAGAAGTCCGCCATGCCACCGAACGGCTTGAGGCCGCCCCAGCCCATCGGCGCGAAGTCGTGAAAGTTCGCGCCGTGGAAGAGCAGCGCGCCGGCGCCGATGAAGACGAGCAGCGCGCCGATCTTCAAGACGACGAAGATGTTGTTCGCCGTCGCCGATTCGCGAATGCCGATCGAGAGCACGAACGAGAGAGCGATGACGAAGAGCGCCGCGACCAGGTCGTACTGCGAGTGCAGAAGGTCCCAGCTCCAGAACTGCCACCACGCACCGTGCATGGCAAGCGCCGACTGCTGTGCCCATGCCGGAAGGGCGATCCCCGCGGCCTTGAGCACATCCTGGAACGAGGCCGAGAACTGTTGCGCCACCGGCGCTGCACTGATGCCGTATTCAAAGATGAGCGCGAAGCCGATGATCCACGCGACGAGCTTGCCGAGCGTCGCGTACGCATACGTGTACGCGCTGCCCGCGATCGGGACCATCGAGCCGAGCTCGGCGTAGCAGAGCGCAGCGAAGAACGACGTGAGCGCGGCGAGCAGATACGAGACGATGACGGCCGGCCCCGCGCCCTTGACGGCCGTGCCGATCGTCGTGAAGATGCCGCCGCCGATCATCGTGCCAAGGCCGATGGCGACAAGGTCGCGAGCCGAGAGCGCGCGCCGCAGAATCTTGCGCTTCGCTAGCGCACGCAAGTGCTCTAAGTTCGTCGTAGCGACGAGCTGCCTGAAAAAGGACATTCTCGCTCTCGTTCGGAGCGCGCCCCTTCTTGTCATCCCGAGCTAGCGCCGAAGGCGCGACGTCGAGGG
>DAHUYK010000149.1 GCA_027315245.1 Vulcanimicrobiota bacterium
CCGCCGCCGCGACGAAGGCGCGGACGCCCGCGACCGTCCCGCCCGCCAAATGGACGCCGGGAGCCAAGCGCAGACGCACGGACGCCGTCGCCGGCGTCGCGCTCTCGTCGGCAAACTCGCCCGGCTTCGCCGGCGCGATGATGACGCGCGCGTCCTGCACGCCCGCGACGTCGCGCAGCGATGCTGCGATGTCGCCCTCTCTCCCGGCGACGGTCTGCGCGTCGATGACGCTCTGCGGGGTCAGCGCGCCGACGCCGGCCAGCGCTTCGCCCTCGCCGGCGAGGTGCGCGCGTGGAACGCCCGCGAGCGAGAGGCGTAAAAGCACGGCGTTGCGCTGCCCAGAGGCGACCTCGACGTTATCCGCCAGCGGCGTGAAGGGCACGTTCCACGCTGCAAGACGCTCCTGCACTTCTTGGAGTTGTTCGGGGTGCAGCGACGTTGCGAAGAGCGTGCTCTGCGTCGTTCGCGCCAGGAGTGCGGCGAGCGTCGCCGCTGCGCCCACGAAGAGGACGCACGCGAAGAAGAAGAGCCGCGCGCGTGGGCCGAGCGACGTCCATCGTCCCTCGAGTACGTTGCGAGCAGCGGCCGCGAGTGTCGGCATCGCGTGCTTTCCTAGATCTGCATCGAGAGGAGCGTCTGCATCGCCTGCGCGCTGCGCTGCGCGGCCGCGACGGCGACGGAGAGCGCCACGTCGGCGCGTACGCGATCGTACACTGCGTCGCGAAGGCTGCCTGCGCCGCGTGCGTACGCATCCTCGGCGCGCGTCGCCTCGGTGAAGATCGAGCCGAGTGCATCGACGGCCTGTGCGAAGCGATCGGCATTGGCGTGCGACGATGCCTGGATGACGGGCGCCACGTCGCGCTGGAGCGGGCGGACGGTCACGGCGCGAGCCTCCCCATGTCGATCGTGCGCTGCGCAAGCGTCTTGCCCGCGTCGAAGACCGCCGCGTCGCTCTCGTAGGCGCGCGAGGCGTTCATGACGGCGAGCATCTCTGCGAGCACGTCGACGTTCGTTCCCCGCTCGACGCGTGCGCCCGCGAAGCGGACCATGCTGCCGCGCGCGGTGTCGACGACGCGAAACTCCGGCACCGCGCGTGGATAGGCGCCGTCGGGTCCGGCTGCTTCGGCTGCGGCGACGTTGCGCGCCGCGACGTCGAGCGCCGCGCGTTCGGCGTCCATGCCACTCGCAGCGGCGGCGAGCAGGTCGAGGCTCATCCCCTGGCCGCCGTTTGAATCTCTTGCAGGCGCGCGCGTGTGCTCGCCAAGAGCGCCTCGCTGAAGATCGCGCTGCGCGCGAGCGCCGCCATCGCCGTGTCGGCACCGCGCCGGTCTCCCGCCTCGGCGCGCGCGGCGGCGTCCTGCGCGTCGCGCAGTTGGCGGTCGGCGGCGGCAAAGCCGCCGTGCAGTGAACTCATGACGTCGAACATGGGAGCCATCGTACGCCGGCCGTGTAACCGGCGTACGACGGCGTCATGTCCGCAAGATGAGCGGCAAGCCTCGGCTGTCGAGCGGCACGGCGAGCAGACGGCGCGTCACCTCGTCGTAGCTCTCGATGCCGGCGGCGACGCGGTTACTCTTAAGGTAAACGTTGTACGTTCGCCAAGAGAGTTGGGCGAACGTCAGGTTGAGGTGCCGCGCGTTGCGCGCGCGCAGCGACGCGAAGTCGCTCCAGACGAGCGGCGTGAACGTGCTGCGCGCGTAGTGCGGGAGCGCGGGCAGCGACAGGAAGACTTCCATCCAGCCGGAGTACCGTACGACGGGATCGTGCGAGCGCAGGCAGGTGAGCGCGGCGATGTAGTTGGCTTCGTCTTCCCGGGCGTACGCGGCAAGATGGCTCCACTCGTGCGCGAGATCGAACGGCCGCTCGAACCAGAGCAGATCCGGTGCCAGCTGTACGGTGAGCAAGAGCGGATTGACGAAGCCGCTCGTCCCGTTTGCATCCATGAATGGAGCTGCAAGCGTGAACTTCGGCGCGCCGACATGCGGCGTCCAGTCATCACCGGCGCGCTGCACGACCGGCAGCCACGCGGCGCGCAGCGCCTGCAGATCGAGCGGTTCAACGGCACGGGCGTGCGCTGCGGGTGCAAGCGCGTTCATCTCGCGAATGGCCTGCGCGCGCAGCGCGTCGAGCGCGTGCGGCGTCACGCGCGCGGCGTCGTAGCGAACGCGCGTCTCGATCGGCGCACGATCGTAGTTCCATGCCCAGCCTGCCTCGAACCACACGACGTAGAGGGCGAGAACGACGGTCACGTCGAGCGCCGCCATGCCGGCGGCGCGCCAGCGCACGCCGGCTCTTCCTTCGCGAATGCGTGCAGCGATGCGCCACGCGACGAGGGCGATGCCGGCAAGTATCGCGAGGTCGCCGAGCGACCAGGGAATGGGGCTCGTGACGGCGTGCGCGATCGGCTCCCAGCGCGCGTACGCGCCGTTGGAGTAGACGTTCTCAATAAAGGCTGCGCTGGGATGAACGAAGACGGCGATGAGCGCCGCGACGATCGCTGCGCCGTGCAGCGCCGCTCGCGCGGCGAGGCGCTTTATCGCTTGCTGTATTGGAACCGCTTGCGCGCGCGCTTGCGGCCGTACTTCTTCGATTCCTTCTCACGCGAGTCGCGCGTGAGAAAGCCGCTGCTGCGCAGCGTCTCTTTCAGCGACTCGTCCATCTCCCGGAGTGCGCGCGCGATCCCGTGACGCACGGCGCCGGCCTGACCGGTCGGGCCGCCGCCGACGGTGCGCACGTCGACGTCGAAGCGCGACGTGCTCTGCGTCGCTTCAAGTGGCTGGCGGACGATCTGGCGGAGCTGGGGGCGAGGGAAGTAGTCGTCGATGGAGCGCTTGTTGACGGTGATCACGCCTTGGCCGAGCGTGAGCCGAACGCGCGCGACCGCTCGCTTGCGGCGGCCGGTGCCTTGTGCGACGTCGATGGGATTCAAATCTTGGGGACCTCGGAGAGCGGACGGGGCTGCTGCGCTTCGTGCGGATGCTCGGCGCCCGGATAGACCTTGAGGCGGCGAAGCTGCTCGCCGCGCATACGGTTCCCGGGCAGCATCCCGCGCACGGCCATCTCGACGAGGCGGTGGGGCTGCTTGGCATGCACCTGCCGCGCCGTCCGGGTGTAAAGGCCGCCGGGGTACCCGCTGTGGCGCCGGTAGAGCTTGTCGTCCCACTTTTTGCCGCCCAGCTCGAGGTGCTCGGCGTTGATGACGACGACATGATCGCCGTCGTCGACATGGGGCGTCCAAGTCGGCTTGTGCTTGCCCGAGAGCGCGCGCGCAATATGCACGGCGAGCGCCCCGAGGCGCTGGCCGGCCGCGTCCACGATATACCAATCATGGCGCGTCTCTTCCACCTTCTGCTGGTAGGTTCGCACGACCAAGGGATTCTACCGGGAAAGCGCCCCAGGGTCAAGGACCGAATCGCGCACGGTAGCCGAGCCGCAGCCCATGCGGGGCAAGCGACGCCATTCGGCCAGCGCATTTGTGTGAAGTACCGTCTCGACCACCGTCTCTGGAAATCGGTTGTCTATCGTTCATCGCTACCTCAGGCATCGCTACCTCAGGCAAATCAAGAGGCCGCCCTTTCGAGCGGCCCGGCTTGCTGGTAGCGGTAAGACTGTCGAACCCATGGTACCACAAACCGAGTCGGGTGTGGAGGCTGCGAGGATCGAACTCGCCCGGATGAGAGTGACAGTCTTACCGCTGCACCAGCAGAGCCCCCGTCTACCCCTCCTGCCATAGCACGAGGAGCGCGGCACGGTGCCACGAGCCTTCCCTTAAACTGCCGGCTAGCGATGGAAGAGAACGGCCAGCATCGTGGTAATCCACGTGCCTACGACGATGCCGGTAAGCCAGTTAAGCCGCACGTCCAAGGCATTGAAGCGCCCCTCCATGCGCTGCTCGAGGGAATCGATCCGGCGGTCGAGGGAGTCCATGCGCCGGTCAAGGGAGTCCATGCGCCGGTCGACGGCGCCGATTCGCTCGCTTACCTGCTGGAACGCGCCTTCGACTTGCGCTATTCGACCTTCCATGGCTGCTACGCCCATACGTCTCCTTGCAACGACGCGTGTCCTTCACGCACGACGTTCAGGGTAGCAAGAGCATAGTCGAAGCACTTTCCTTGCGCGCGAAGAGCCAGGGTTCGCGATACGAGTCGTACTCGTCGTAGCGCACGCCGGCGAGGTAGAGCCCTTGCGGGGGCGCGTTGACGCCGGCGGCTGCGCGATCGCGCGCCTCGAGCGCTGCGGGAATCGACGACGGATCGCGACGGCCGTGACCGCACTCCGCGAGCGTGCCCGCGAGCGCGCGCACCATATGATGTAAGAAACCATTTGCGCTGATCGCGAGGCGGACGAGGTTGCCATGCCGCTCTATGGTGAACGCCGTGACGCGTCGTGTCGTGCTGCCGCCTTCCGGAAGTGCGCAGAACGAGCGGAAATCGTGCTCGCCAATGAAGTGCCGGGCGGCACTATCCATCGCGGCGTGGTCGAGCGGTTTGCGCACGTGCCACGAGAGTCGAGCAAGCAGCGGCGAGCGGTCGGGCGCGTTGTGAACGGCGTAGACGTACGTGCGTGAGCGTGCGGAGTGACGAGCCGAAAATGCTGCATCTACTTGGGCAACGTCCCTCATCGCCACGTCGGGCGGAAGATGCGATTGCAGCGCCACCGCCAAGCGTTCCACGGGAAACAAGCGCGGCGTCGTAAAGGAGATCACTTGGCCGGTCGCATGCACGCCGCTGTCGGTGCGTCCGGCTCCGATGACGCGAACGCGCTCGCCGAAGAGTTCGACGAGCGCGTCCTCCAAGACGCCCGCGACGGTACGCGCCGAAGGCTGCCGCGCAAATCCGTGAAAATCGCTGCCGTCGTACTCGACGGTAGCACGAACGGTGAGGCTCAGGCCGGCGTGCGGACGGGAACCTCGCGCTTCTCGTCGAGATCGAGAAGATCGGGCCACGTCATGACGTCGGTTCGCTGCGGAGCGATCTGCGATCGCATCGTCAGAAAGGCTTCGAGCGACCGGCCTTCGGGCCGGTGCTCAGTCCAGTCGCGGTTCCAGCGCTCGATCTCGGCCTCGGAGTGCTTGCGCACGATCGGCGCGAGCTTCGCTTCGATCTCAGCGTCGCTCTTCGAGGTGCGCACGATATCGAGCAAGTCCTCGCCCTTGATGCCTAGGAATTCGAAGAGCCCCTGGTCCATCGGGCAGTCGTAGTTGTATTCGCCGACATTCCCGTGGACGACGGCCTTCGCTTTGTCGATGGTGCGCGGGAGCTGCACGAGCCCGAACATCTTCTCGTGCACGCTGCGCGGATATTCTCTTGTTAAATCCATATACGCTAAGAACCCCTTGCAGCTTGCGATGGTTGCGGCACTCAACCGTGTTGCCGCTGCAACGGAAAGAGAATGACGTCGCGGATCGACGCGCTTGCCGTCAGCAGCATGACAAGGCGATCGATCCCGATGCCGATGCCGGCGGTCGGCGGCATGCCGTATTCGAGTGCTCGGACAAAATCCCAGTCGGGCTCGGGTATCTCGCGGTCGCCCGCGGCCCGCTGCTTCGCTTGCGCCTCGAAACGGGCACGCTGATCGTCGGGATCGTTGAGTTCGGTGAAGGCGTTGCTGATCTCCATGCCGGCGCAGAAGAGTTCGTAGCGATCGACGAGGTCGCGATCGCTCGCTTTACGCTTGGCGAGCGGCGAGATGACGGCTGGATAGTCCATGACGAAGGTCGGTTGCACGAGCCGTTCCTGGACGATGCGGTCGAAGATTTTGTCGAGTGCGTGGCCGTGCGTCGGCGACGGCGGAAGTCCAAGCGTTTGGAGTGCTGCGGCGGCACCGTGAGGATCGAGTAGCTGTTCGCGCGTTAGGGTGCCGTCGCTGTGCTGCGCCATGAGGTCGAAGTACCCGGCGCGCGCGAACGGGCGTGCGAAGGAGAGCGTCAGGTCGCCGTGCGCGATGCCCGTCTTTCCTCCGGTGACGACTTCGACGAGTCGTGCGAGGAGCGCCTCGTTGAACTCGAGCATGTCGTGCACGTTCCAGTACGCGCAGTACAGTTCGAGCATCGTGAACTCCGGGTTGTGGGTCGTGTCGATGCCTTCGTTGCGAAAGATGCGTCCGATCTCGTAGACGCGATCGATGCCGCCCACGATGAGCCGCTTGAGATTCAGCTCCGTCGCGATCCGCAGCTGCATCTCCTGATCGAGCGCGTTCGCGTGCGTCAGGAATGGGCGCGCGGCGGCGCCTCCCGCGACGTGGAGCAGCGTCGGCGTCTCGACTTCATAGAAATCATGTGCGTCGATGAAACGCCTCATCTCCGCGACGATGCGACTGCGCTGCAGAAACGTGTCGCGCACGTCCGCGTTCATGATGAGGTCGACGTAACGCTGGCGGTAGCGCTTCTCGACGTCCTGCAGGCCATGCCACTTGTCGGGCAGCGGCTGCAACGATTTGCCGAGCACCGTCGAGGCGGTGACGTGCAGGGTCGGCTCGCCCATCTTCGAGCGGAACATGTAACCCCGCACGCCGGCGAGGTCGCCGCGGTCGAGATCTTGCCAGTCGGCGAACGCGCTTTCGCCGATATCGTCTTTCTTGACGTAGAGTTGCAGGCGGCCGCTGGAATCTTGAAGGTCGGCGAAGATGGACTTTCCCATCGTGCGTTTGCCGAGAAGGCGCCCCGCGACGTTCCACCCTTCGGCAGGCGCGTCTTGGCCCGGCTCGAGGAAGCCGTAGCGCGCCGTTAGTTCGGCTGCCGTTGCATCGACGGGATAGCGTGTCTGCGCGAACGGATCGCCACTGCGCGTCCGTAGGCGCTCGAGATGCTCTCGCCTCGCGGCGATGAGCGCTGCCTCGGTCTTGCCGAGCGCCTCAGAATCCAACTGCGCGCACGTTACGACGCTTTCTTGACCTTCTTCGAGGAACCGTTCGTTTTGATCTGTTCGATGCGATACTTCACGACGCCGCGCGGTGTCGTGACGTCGACGGTCTCGCCCTTCTTGTGCCCCATGAGCGCGCCGCCGAGCGGCGATTCATTGGAGATGCGCTGCTTGGGTGGATCGGCCTCCGCCGAGCCAACGATCGTGAACTCGTAGTTCTCGTCGTTCTTGATGTCCTTGATCTTGACGACGGCGCCCAAATGCACTTCGCCTGCAGCATATTCGGATTCGTCGATGATGCGCACGTTGCGGATCATCGACTCGATGCGCAAGATGCGGCCCTCGATGAACGCCTGCTCTTGTTTCGCGTCTTCGTACTCCGCGTTTTCGCTCAAATCGCCGTACTCTTTGGCTTGGCGAATGCGGTCGTTGACCTCGCGCCGGTGCACGGACTTGAGATCGTCGAGCTCTTGCTGCAGCTTCGTGAGGCCTTCGGGCGTGAGAATGATCTCTTTGTCGTTCAAGTACAACACCTCAGAGCCGGGGTCCGCACGCTCGCGCGCGAGGCCCCGAAAAGTCGATGCGCCCTCCCGGACGCTGGCGCGGTTTGTTCTGGAGGCCCTTTTCTTACCCTGCCGAGGCGGGTGCGCCGCCGCGCCACGAGGCAAAAATTAAACCCGCGACGAGCCCCGCGCCGGCGTACCACCGTAGGAGCGGGCTCTCCGTTGCCACTGCCAGCCCGAGCACGCCGAGCAGCAGCGCGGCGCCCGCAAGGGGAAGGGCGACGCCCGCGAGCGCTGCGCTGCGGTCGTTCAGGAAGCGGCGGACGCACGCGAGGGCGCTGAAGGCAAAGAGCAGCCCCAGGAAGAGGGAGCTGCCGTTGAGCACGAGCGTCAGCTGCGCGTTGGCGGAGGGTGAAAATCCCGTGACGAGTTCGCAGAGCGTCGCCAGGAGCGCGACGCCGGCGAGCGCCCAGAACGGTTCGCTGCGCGCGTCGAGTCTGCCAAGCGGTGCCGGAAGCACGCCGTCGCGTCCCATGGCGTAGACGGATCGCGAGAGATAGAGAACCGTCGTCCAAAGCGCGGAGAGCGACGACGTGAGCACCGTCACGACAATTGCGATGCGCCAGAGCCCGCCGCCGAGTCGGTCGCCGACGTAAGCGAGCGCATCGGTTTGATTCGCGGCGAGTCCCGCCACGCCGCCGAGAGCAAATACGCGATCATGCAGACGACGAGCACGGCGGACGTCACGAGCAATCCGGCGATGCCGCCGCGCCCCGATGCTCCGGCGTCGTCGTTCACCTCTTCACTCGTCGCAGCCGAGAGTTCCCAGCCATCGAGCATCCAGATGGCGAGCGTCATCGCACCGAAGACTCCGGCAAACGAGATGGGGATCGAGGTTGCGTGTGTGGCGGGCGCGAGCGGCGCCGCTGGGACGAAGTACGATGCGATTGCGGTGGCACCCAAGACGGCAAGTTCGACGAGGAGCGCGACAAGCGTTACGAGAGCGGTGGGGCGAACGCCGGCATAGAGCAGCAGCGCGCTGCCGGCGATCCACGCGGCACCCACTGCGGCCGACCAGCGTGGATCTTGTTCGTGCAGGGGCGCGACGAGCGCGAGCGTGTAGAAGCCGACGGGCACGGCGGTCGCGAGCGTTGCGAAGAAGTTCGAAAGCAGTAGCAGCCATGCGGCGTACGCGCCGGCGTACGTGCCGAACGCTTCCCGCACCCATGAGTAGGCGGATCCTGCGTTCGGCGAAACGCGCGAGAGCATCGCGTAGCTCACCGCGATGAAGAGCATGATACCGGTCATCGCGACGAGCGCAAGCGGCGTGAATGCGCCCGCAAGCGCGACCATCGGTCCCGTCGTCGCCGCAAGCGAGTACGCAGGCCCCATCGACGCCGACGAAAGGACGGAGACGTCGAAGAACTTTAAAACGCGCGGCAAATGCCTTCGCGCCATCATGGCTGTGTCACGCGAGAACCGTCACGGTGAGCGTCAAGCACGCGTTGTCATGACGAGCATTGCACGCGTCATGGTGAGCGTAGCGAGTGCGCAGCACGAGCGAAGTCGAACCAGCCACGGCATCTCATACGATTGCGGAGTCTCGTTGGTGCTTCGCGCTTCGTCCTTCGTCCTTCGACTTCACTCGCTTCGCTCGTTACGCTCAGGATGACAAACACCACGCTCAGGATGACAAACACCACGCTCAAGATGACAAAAACTGCGCTCGGCGATGACAAAGCACGGTGCTGCGCTATCTCAAAGGTTGATGACGCGCGGTTTGAGGTGCAGCTCGTGGAGCAGGTGTTCATACTCGCCGGCGCCGATCTCTTCCCATCTCTTCCCAAGGAGTGCGACGAGCGCAGCCTCAACGACGTTCGTTCCGAACGAGCGGCCGGCGAAATCAGGTGTCGTCGTGATGAGCATCGCGACCCCGCGCCGGCGCAAGTCGTCGACGTCTGCTTGCGTCACGGTGTTCGTCAGCACGATCTTGCGGTCGAGGCGCGCCGGCATGAAGCGCCGCATGAAGTGGAAGTCGCCGGCGATGATTTCGGCCTCGTCGTAGTATTGTGGATACTTCGGTTCGGGCGGCTGATCTTGCTTCTTGCCGGTCGGGTAGAAGAACTGGAACGGCAGCTTGCATGCATCGGGAAGATATTTTTCGGCCATCTCCTCGAACGTCGCGAGGTCGCGAACTGGTTTGTCGAGATCGAGCGCGAAGATGAAATCGCCGAACAGCACGTCGGCGCCTGATTCCACGAGCGCTTGCGCCATGCCGAAGCGATCGAGCGCACTTACCATGAGCACTTTTTTGCCACGCAGATCGATGCCCAGGCTTTCGCGCATGAAAAGCACCGCCTCGCGCTCCAGGGTATTCTTCAGTCCGCTGCCGTCGACGACGGGCGTCGTCTTCGCAGCCTCGAGTAGGCGAAGGCCGTCGCGTAACGCGTAACGCCTGTTCCCGGCGTAGAGATAGACGTCGATTCCGCCCAAGCCTATGGCGTCGACGGTGCCGTCGAGTTCGCGAACTCTCGCAATGGCAGCGTCGAGCTTGCCGTCGACGCCGGTACGCTCGATGTCGAACTCCTCGCCAAGCAGCTCGACTCGCGCGCGGTGATCGCGCGTCGAAGAACCGAGCGACACCGAAACGACGCGCTTCACCGATGGGCGCTCGCGCGGCCGGCCAGGAGAACGGCGGCGATGAGCGAGTTGTTCGCTGCATGCACGACGATGCAGGCGAGCATCGAGCGGGTCGTCGCGCGGAACCAGGCTGCGGTTCCTAGTGCGACGCCGCGCGTGAGATCGAAGACCGACGTGGGAGCGTGCATGAGCACGAACGCAACCGTCGTCACGGCTCCGGCCCAAAACGGTCCGAGACGCCGCAGACGCGTCTGAAGCCAGCCTTGCATGAGAAACTCCTCTGCAAACGGTGCGGCAAGCGTTCCGAGCAGGAGTCCCGCAGCGATGCCGCCGCTGAACAAGCTCACATTACGAGAGCGGGGCGCGTGGGACAGTGCTGCGGAGAGCGCGAGCAGGGTGACGAGTTCGATGACGACACAGATCGCGCCCAAGCACAGCGCGAGGAGGCACGCGCGCGGCGCATTGACCGCCCCTGCGAGCATGCGGCCAAGCACCGGCAGGGGCGATCGTACGATGGCAAAGAGCAGAATGCCGTAGAAGATCGCTCCAAGCGTGACGAAGGTGGGCCCAATCGCTCGGCGCTCCGTCCAGCCGTGCGACATGAGCCACACGCCTACGACGATCGCCGTTCCA
>DAHUYK010000016.1 GCA_027315245.1 Vulcanimicrobiota bacterium
TCGTTGCCGGGCTCGGCGGGCTGCTCTTCGGCATCGACGTCGGCATCATTCAAGGGGCGCTTCCGTACCTGACTGCGACCTCCGGCTTCGGCCCTGCGAAGCTCTCCTTCGTCGTCGCTGCAGTCTTGCTCGGGAGCGTCATCTCCGTCCTTTTTGCCGGCCTGCTCGCCGACTGGCTCGGCCGGCGGCGTTTGATGATGCTCACGGCGCTCATGTTCTGCGCCAGCGTGCCGACGATTGCGCTCGCGCACGATTACTGGGCACTCGTGGGCGGGCGGCTGCTCCAGGGCATGAGCGGCGGCCTCATCGGCGTCGTCATCCCGCTCTACCTCGCCGAGTGCCTGCCCTCGCGGGATCGCGGCAAGGGCACGGGCGTCTTCCAATGGCTGCTCGTCTTCGGCTTCGTGCTCTCGAGCCTCATCACGCTCTCGTTCAGCCATGCGCTCGCGGCCGTGGCGGCGCACGGCACGCCGGCCCAGATCTTCGCGTTCAAAGACGCTGCGTGGCGCGACACGTTCTGGCTCGCGCTGCCGTTCGGCATTCTCTTTGCGGCCGGCGCGTGGATCGTTTCGGAGTCGCCGCGTTGGCTCGTGCGCCGCGGGCGCACGCAGGACGCGCTCGCCGCGCTGCTGCGTTCGCGCTCCGCGCAGCAGGCGCACTTGGAGCTTGCCGAGATGGAAGCCGCGGCGCGCGCGGAACGCGCGAGCGGCCGCGCCGTGCGCGAACCGCTGCTGCGGCGCAGGTACGTCGTTCCGTTCGTGCTCGCGTGCGTCATCCTCACGTGCAACCAGCTCACGGGCATCAACTCGATCATTCCCTACAACACGACGATCCTGATTCAAGCCGGTTTGAACGATCTCCAAGCACATACGGGCAGCCTCGTCTTCAGCCTCGTGAACTTTGCGATGACGCTCGTTGCGGTGATGCTCGTCGACCGTAAGGGACGAAAGTTCTTGCTGACGCTCGGCAGCGCCGGAATCGTCATCTCGCTCCTCGCCACCGGCATGCTTTTCCATCGCAGCGAAGCGCGCGCGGTCGACGTCACGCCGGCGGTGCAGGCGATGGTGCGGCCGGATCAGACGCTCGCGCTGCGTTTCGACTCGCAGACCGCCGCGCGGCTCCTGCGCACGGTCGGACACGTCGCGCACGGTCCGCAGTCGCTCGTCGTGAGCTACGCATACGGCGATTTCAGCGGCGTCACGAATGCCGTGCGCTCCGACGAGATCGCGCAGCCCGTCAGTATCGTGCGCGCGGTTCCCGCCAATCGTGTCGAAGCGCTCTTAGCCGGCTCGACGAGCCCGTTTGGGAACATCGCTGCCGCCCGCACGGCGCCGCTGCACATTCTCGCGGCAAAGGTGACGCCGGTGCCCAGCGCGGCGAATGGCTGGCTCGTCGCTGCGACGCTCTACCTCTTCATGGCGTTCTTTGCCGTCGGCCCGGGCGTCGTCGTGTGGCTTGCACTCTCGGAGCTCATGCCGACGCGCATCCGTTCCAACGGCATGAGCATTGCGCTCTTCCTCAACCAAGGCACGTCGACGGTCATCGCTGCCGTCTTTCTTCCGACGGTGGCGCTGCACGGCTACGCGAGCATGTTCTTCGCCTTTGCCGGCTTTACGGTCGTCTACTTCATTGCGGCGGCCTTCTTCTTGCCCGAGACAAAAGGCAAGACGCTCGAAGAGATCGAGGCACTCTTCCAACCGGCGGGCGAGCCCTCTGCAGCGCTCGGCGCCCCATGACAGCGAGCCGGCAGGCCGCGGGACTCCCACTCCCCTCCACAGATTGCACAGGACGGAAGTCGCTGCTTGTGGATAGAAAAGCGCCTCCTCATGAAACTACGCCACTGCGCGGCCGCGCTCGTCATCGCGCTTGCCGCTTGCTCTAGTTCCAACTCCGGTTCGCACGCTGCCTCGACGAGCCCAGGCGCCGGCAAACGCATCGGCGTCTCCATTCAAAACCGCGAAGCGCAGTTCTACCAAGACATGGAAGCCGGCATGCGGTCGGAGGCCGCGAAGTACGGCTACCGGCTCAACGTCGTGGACGCGAATCGCGATAATGCGTTGCAGCAGAGCCAAGTCGAAGATTTTATCTCGCAGCACGTCGCCGCCATCGTTCTCACACCATACGACTCGCAAGCGATCGGCAGCGCGATCGCCGAGGCGAATCGCGCGGGCATTCCGGTCTTCACCGCAGATATTGCGAGCACGAGTAAACTCGGCACCGTCGTCGCGCATGTCGCGAGCGACAACGTGCAAGGCGGATTCGAAGCGGGCCGGCTCATGTGCCGCGCGGTTGGTAAAACGGGGTCGATCGCGATCATCAACGAACCCGAGGTGACGAGCGTGCAGGACCGCGTGCGCGGCTTCGAGCAGGCGATCGCGCAACTCTGCCCCGGCGTGAAGATCGTCGCGAACGTCGACGCCGGCGGTCAGCGCGACAACGCCGAGAGCGACATGAGCGACATCCTGCAGTCGCACCGCAATCTGAAGGGCGTCTTCGGCATCAACGACGATTCGGCGCTCGGTGCGCTCACCGCGGTAAAGTCGGCCGGGCTCGTCGGCAAAATCGCCATCGTCGGCTACGATGCGACGCCCGAAGCGCGTGCCGCAATCGCAGCGGGTCAAATGTACGGCGACGCCGTGCAGCATCCCGAGCAGATCGGCAGAGACACGATTGATGCGATCCACTTGTACTTTACCGGAAAGGCGCCGCCGAAGGTCGTGCACGTACGCGTCGGAACCTTCACGCGCGCGAACGCAGGAAAGACGCCGTAATCGCTCCTTCGCCGCTCCTGGAGATGCGCGGGATACGCAAAGCGTTCCCCGGCGTTCAAGCGCTCTCCGACGTCTCGCTGACGCTTGCGGCAGGCGAGATTCTCGCGCTCGTCGGTGAGAACGGCGCGGGAAAGTCGACGCTCATGAAGATCCTTGCCGGCGGTCTCGCCGCCGATGCCGGCGACGTGTTCGTCGACGGCGCGCCGGCGAAGATCGACAGCCCCCGCGCTGCGGAACGCCTGGGCATCGGAATGATCTACCAGGAGTTCAACCTCGTTCCCCAGCTGAGCGCCGTCGACAACCTCGTCCTGGGTTCCGAACCGACGCGACGGTCGTTGCTCGATGAGCGCGAAGCGCGCCGCCGCGCGGAGAAGGTCTTTGGCGAGCTGGGTATTACGATGTCGCTCGACCTGCCCGTCGGCCGGCTCTCCGTGGGGCAGCAGCAGCTGCTCGAGATCGCGAAAGTCCTCTCGAAGCACGCGCGCATCATCGTCATGGATGAGCCGACCGCCGCGTTGACAGAGAACGAGATCGAGCGTCTCTTTGCCCTCGTCCGGCGCCTGAAGGCAGCCGGCAACGGCATCGTCTACATCTCGCATCGGCTCGAAGAACTGCCGCGCATCGCGGATCGCATCACGGTGCTGCGCGACGGTCGCATCGTCGAGACGCGGCCCCAGGCCTCGTTTTCGCAAGACGACGTCGTCGCGGCCATGGTGGGGCGCAAACTCGACGCGCATTTCCCGCAGCTTCCACCGGTTGTACCGGACGCTCCCATCGTCCTGAGCGTGTGCGGTCTCTCGCGGCTGCCGGCGGTACACGGCGTGACACTCGAGGTGCGTGCAGGCGAGATCGTCGGCTTTGCCGGGCTCATCGGTGCCGGACGCACGGAGATCCTGCGCGCGATCGCCGGCGCCGACGTGCCGAGCGGGGGAGAGGTGCGCATCGACGGGCGCAGCGTACGGATACGTTCTCCCATCGACGGCATCGCGGCCGGGATTGCGTTCATCACCGAAGATCGCAAGGCGCAAGGGCTCGTGCTCGGCATGACGGTTCGCGAGAACGTGACGCTCGCGCATCTGGCGCAGTTCGTCAATCGCGAGCTCCTCATCGACCGCGGCCGCGAGGTGGAGGCGACAAAGAAGTTGATCGGCGAGCTCTCCATTCGCACGCCGAGCACCGAGCAGCTCGTGCGCAATCTCTCCGGCGGCACGCAGCAGAAGGTCGTCCTCGCGAAGTGGCTGCTCGGCACTGCGCGCGTGCTGCTCTTCGACGAGCCAACGCGCGGCATCGACGTGGGAGCGAAGGCCGAGATCTACGCGCTCATGGTCGGTCTCGCGCGGCAAGGATGCGCCATCATCATGGTTTCGAGCGAACTGCCTGAAGTGTTGGGCATGTCGCACCGCGTCGTTGCGGTGCGGCACGGCGTCTTCGCACGTGTCTTCTCGCAGGCCGAAGCGACGCCGGATGCGGTGATGCTCGCTGCGGCTGGGGCGGCGGCATGACGAGCGGCGCGAAACGCGGCGGCGTGTCGTGGACGCGGCTGGGCGTGGCAGCCGTCGTCTTCGTGCTCTTCATCATCGGGGTGAACGTCGCCGCGAACGGCGCGTTCCTGCAGTTGAGCAACGTTGCGACGGTCCTGCAGCAGATCAGCTACAACTTCATCCTTGCGATCGGCGAGACATTCGTCATCATCACCGCCGGCATCGATCTCTCGATCGGGTCGCTCGTCTCGCTCTGCGGTGTCGTCATGGCGCTCGCCGCAAACTCGCTGCACCTCTCGGGGTTCGCGCTCATCGCGATCACGCTCGCGAGCGGTCTGGCCGTCGGCGGCCTTGCGGGATACGTGAACGCGTTGCCGGTCGTGAAGCTCAATCTGCCGCCGTTCATCACGACCCTCGCGATGATGCAGATCGCGCTCGGCATCTCGTACATGCTCTCCCGCGGACGTCCCGTCGCGCTGCAGTCGAGCGCGTTCGAGAATACCGGCACCGGATTCTTCCTCGGGGGGGTCAGCAATGCGCTGCATTTGCCCGGCATTCACTATCAGGTCGTGTGGATGCTCGTCGCCGGTGTCTTCTTCTCGGTCCTGCTCATGCGAACGCGTTTCGGGCGCTACGTCTTGGCGATCGGCGGCAACGAAGAGGCTTCGCGTCTCGCCGGCATCAACGTGGGATTGACGAAGACGCTCGTCTACGTCATCAGCGGCCTGTGTGCCGCAATCGTCGGATTCCTCTACATGGCCCTCTTCTCGTCGGGCTCCCCGCAGACGGGAACCGGTAACGAGATGCTCGGCGCAATCGCCGCCGTCGTCGTCGGCGGCACGAGCCTCATGGGCGGACGCGGCACGATCTTGGGCACGTTCTTCGGCGCGCTGCTCATCGGCTCGCTGAACAACGCGATGAATCTGCTCGACATCAACTCCTATCTGCAGATGGTCGTCTTGGGCGGCGTCATCCTCGCCGCGGTCGCGCTCGACGAACTGCGCAAGCGCTACCTGTAGGAGCCTGTAGGGGCTCCTAGGCTCGCATGCTCTTAAAGACGCGAACGAAGACCGTCGCCACGATCAGCACGACGACGGCGCTGAAGGCGAGCGATGCGGTCACGAGGTTCGTGACATGGGCGAGCACGCCGACGCCGACCACGGGAATCGCGAGGGCGATGTAGAGCATCACGAAGTACGCTGAGCTTACCTCACCGCGTCGTTCGCGAACGCGCGCGTTGATCTGCGCCAGGCCGAATCCCATCGCAACGCCTTGTCCGGCGCCGTCGATGGTCGCTGCCGCAAACATGAGCGGCCAGGAGCCGAGCGCCACGGCGGCGCCGAGAACGAGCGTGCCGAAGGCGAGCAGTGCGCACGCGATTTCGAGCGCGCGATGCTGTGGTAGCCGTGCGATCGCAGCCTGACCCGCGGCGGTCGCGGCGAAAAGCGTAAAGACCATGACGCCGGGCAGCGCGGGCGAACGCAGGTGCAGCACGGTAGAGAGAAACGACGGCACGATTGCGCTGAAGAGTCCCGAGACCGCGAACGCGCACATCCCGGCGATCGCGGCAGGGATGAAGACGTCGCGGATATCGCCGGGGATGCTTAGACGCTGAACGCGCAGTGCGATGCCGCCGCGACGCACGACCGTCTCCGGCACGAAAGCCATTGCGACGCAGGCCAACGCGTCCAGCGCGAGATCCACCGCGTAAGGAAGGCGTAGTGGGTGCGCAAACGTCGCGGCGAGCAGGCCGCAGAGGAGCGTGCCGCAGCCCAGCCCGAGCGTGTTCGCAGCAACGGCGAGCATCGTGGCGGTCTTCCTTTCTCCGTCGCCGGCGAGCTCGACGAGCGCGGCCGTTGCCGTTCCCGTAAAAATGCCGGCGGAAAGCCCAGAGAGCACGCGGCCGGCAAAGAGGGGCGCGATTGAATGAGCCGTGAGGAAGACAGCGGCGCTGAGCTCCGAGAGCGCGAGACCGGCGAAGAGCACGGGCTTACGCCCCGCGTCGTCGGAGAGCCGGCCGAAGACGAGGAGACCCGCGAGCACCGCGGCGGCGTAGACGGCAAAGATCACCGGAATGAGCACGGGCGCAATGTGGAATCGTTGCTCGTACGTCGGATAGAGCGGCGTCGGGAGCGTCGTGCCGATCATCGTGACGACGAAGACGCCCGCTGCCAAGGCAAACGCCGGCGAAGGCTTCACGCCCCGTCCTCGATCTTGTGCACTATCCCGCCGACCCGTGCGTGGTCGCAACGTGCTTGGGCAGCTAGAAGGGGAAGTCGCTCTGCGTGAGGCCGACGTTCGTCTTGATGTCGGAGAAGCTCTGATCGACGACGATTTGGCTGCCGACGTACAACAGTTGACGAAGCGGCCAGTGCGTCGTCTTGTCGAGATAGAGTACTTGCTTCGTGATCCCGTGATCCGTTGACGGGTCGGTAACGTCGAGCTGGAGGCGATCGGTCGGGTGTCCCATGAGGACGCCGCCGTCGGATTGCGTCAGTTTGCCGGCCACGGTTGCGTACGTATCGACGATATTCTGCATGAGTCCGTCGGGAATCGTGTAACCGCGCAGCGACGTCGCGCGCCCGTCGTGCAGCCCTACCTTCAAGTGAATGCCGGCGAGAAACCCGCCTTGATGCCCGCTCACTTGGTCGCCGCCCGTCCACACGCCACCGGAACCGGCGCCATCACCCGCTTCGATGTAGGTTTTCGCGAAGTGCGGCTTCATGAACGAGTAGTCGTAGATGCGGTCTTGAACGCGCGACCCGAGCACCTCGTGCGAGTGGAGCTTGTACGTGTAGTCGCTCACGGAAGCAAACGCAGCGCGAAACGCATCGATTGCCGGTGCCGTGTTGGTTGCCCGAGCCGTGCCTGCGAATACACCGGCACAAACGAGTGATGCGACGAGTGCGGCTGCGATACGAGAACTCTGCATGGGTAGCCTTCCTCTCTATTATGTGTGCGGGGTTTGATCGTCCGCCGCTTCACCCACGAGCAGCGTTCCATGTTTGCCTTCGACGCCGATGAGCACGTCGCACTTGGCGTCGGCGGCGATCTCTTCGATGGTCCGGCTCAGCGGCGCGCCGAGATACCGGCCCTCGCGATGGTCTCCGACGACGAGCAGGTTCGCCCGCTCGCGTTTGGCGATGTCCAGCACGGCCTGCTTCGTGGAGCGCGCTTTGACGATCTCCGTGCGAACGGAGATGCCGTTGTTCTTCGCGATCGTCTCCGCCGCGCCAAGAGCGTCGAGCGCCGCGCGCTCTTCCAGAGGCATCTCCGCATCCGGCGGAAGTGTATACGGCATCTCGATGACGTACAGCGCCAGCAGCTCCGATCGCTCTCCTCGCGCGAGCTTCGCAGCCAGCGCCATCATATGGCTGGAGACGATCTCGGGCGTGAAGAGGACGATGATGGAGCCCACCATTCGCTCGAGCTCGCTTGCGGCCTTTTTGGCCTGCCGCTCGACGAACGAACTGGGCGGGTGGAGCATCCACCAAAACGTCGCCGCAATCATCGCAAAGAGCGCGATGGCGATTGCGGCTCCCACGATGTGCGGGTGCACCGTTGCGTCCGGGTTCACGGCGTCCTCCCAGCACGCCAGACGAGCGCGATCCGATGTCCCCCAAACACGATCATCGCGATGCCGAGCACCGCTCCGACGATGACCTTTGCGCCGTCGTGCGGCGCGAACGCGAGCATCTGCACGAGGATGATCGCACCAAGGACCATTGCGGCGATGCCCGAGACGGTGCGGTAGACGAGCACGTTACGCTCTTTCCGCCGCGCGCTCGTCGGCCGCCTTGAGCGCGGCAGTGTACTGGTCGAGCAGCTCCAAGTCGCCTGATGTCCGCAGAATGTCGATTTGGTGCTGACGCCAGTTGCGCGGGTGCGAGCGCAGGAACGGTAAGCCGCGATGACGCCGGTAGACGAAGTAAAGCACGACGCCGGCCGCGAGCCACAATGGCCCGGCGATGCGCCCGATCGGGTGCGTCATCAACGTGAAGACGAGAATCGAGAAGATGCCGAAGAAGCCGACGATGCCGAGCACGGGAATCGAGGTCTTCTCTCCGCGGAAGCGCACCGGAGCGTTGAGAGGGATCTTGAACTTACGCGGCGTGTACGGGTCGACGAGACGCAGCGCGATGAGCGCGAGAAAGACGAACGAGTAACTCGTCGCCGCGCCGAAGGCGTAGAGATCGGCGAGAAAATCTAGGCCGCCCTCGCCGTGGAGAACGTCCCTATAGAAGGCGACGGCGCCGGGGAAGAGCGATGGCAACGACGCGAAGACGAGCGTGACCACTGCGAGTCCGCAGAAGGCGACGAGCGAAACCGCCGGCGTGCGAAAACGCGGATGAACGCGTTGAAAAACGGACGGAAGAAGGTCCAAGCGGCTCATCGAGTAGGCGATGCGCGAACTGCCGAAGACGCCGGAGTTCGACGAGATGAGCAGCAGAATGGCTCCCAGCACGGGAACGTAGAACGCGGCGAGAGCGCCCCAGTACGGGACTTGCGCGGCAAGGAGCGCGACGGCTTTGCCTTGATTGTCCGGATTATTCGGAAAAATCTGCCAAAAAGCGAGATGCTGTCCGTGAGGGCCGACGATCGGATGCCACGGCTGCATCCCAAGTGCAAGATTCGAGTACGAGAGTGCAAAGATGAGGATCGTCAGGATGAGCGATGTCGAGGTGCGGGGAATGATCGAAGCCGGTCGATAGGTCTCCTGCGCTGCTTGCGAAATCGACTCGAGGCCGACAAACGAAATGATCGCAAGCGACGTTCCCAGCATCAATTGATACGGACTCGGCCACGCGGTCGCCATCGTGTGGATGAGGATGCGGGGCGCAAACGCGAAGAGAAAGCCAAAGCAGAGGATGCTCGTCTCGCTGACGATGTCGAGCGCGGCCACGACCCCGTTGAAGGCGGTGCTCTCACGCACGCCGATGACGTTCAGCGCGCAGAGCGCGACGATGAGACTCAGAACGGCTCCGAAGTGTATCCACGGATGGGATGAGCCAACGAGCGACGGGAGCAGTTGGCTCGAGTAATCGACGCAGCTCCATGCAAAGAGCGTGATGTCGATCGTGAAGTCAAGCAGAACGGCCCAACCCGCGATGAAGCCGAATATATCGCCCAGACCTCGCAGCACGAAGTACGGGCCGCCGCCGGCGAACGGGTACGCTGCAGCGAGTTCCGTGTAGGCGAGCCCGATGCAGACGTAGACGATGCCGGCAAAGAGAAAGGCAACGTTCGTGGCGCCGGCGGCCGCGGCGAGAACGAGCCCGAGGCCGACGAAGATGTCCGCGCCGACGTCCGAGTAGCCCCACGAAAACGAACCCCAGGCCGTAACGGCTCGGCGCAGCTCGGGGGGATGCGCAGGCGCCGTCTTTGCAGTTGCCACGAACGTTCTTTCGGATTCCCCTAGAAGGCGTTCCGGTGTAGCGCAGCACGCGTGCCATCGAGGGCGACGACGTCGAAGCGCAATGCCGCGTGGGGAGCGACGATCTGCGCGTAGTCTTCGGCGAGCGAGCGGAGCCTCTTGCGTTTGCGCGCGTCGACCGCAGCGAGTGCGGTCCCAAAACTGCGACCGTCCCGGCGCTTCACCTCGACGAAGACGAGCATCGCGCCGTCGAGGCAGATGAGATCGATCTCACCGCCGGGCAGGCGCACGTTGCGTCCGACGACCCGATAGCCGCGATCGCGCAGAAGCGCTTCGGCCTGCGCCTCGCCGGCGCGACCTGTGTTAGTCATTTCCGGCATGCGAGAAGAGTTCGAGCATCGACGCCTGCACGCGTGCCCAGTTCGCGCGATGATGAACCGAGGGGCCGTGCCGCTCGAGCGCCGAGATGTGCTCGGGCGTCGAATAGCCTTTGTGGGATGCAAAGCCGTAACGCGGGTCTTCGCGATCGAGATCGACGAGCAGTGCATCGCGGTAGACCTTCGCGACGATCGATGCGGCGGCGACGACCGCGCAGCGCGCGTCGCCTTTGATCAACGGTTCTTGAGGTCCGGTGAAGGACACAATCCGTACGGCATCGGTGAAGAGATACTCCGGTATCCGTGAGAGTGCCGCAATCGCGCGCTCCATGGCCAAGATGCTCGCGTAGTAAATGTTCAGACGATCGATCTCGGCGACGGACGCGGCGCCGATTGCCCATGCGTCGACGCACTGCTTGATCTCCTGGGCGAGACGGCGACGCGCATCCGGTTGCACCTGCTTGGAGTCGTTCAGTCCGCGCAGCATGAGCGGTCGCGACGTCACGACGCACGCTGCGACGACCGGACCTGCGAGTGGCCCTCGACCAACCTCGTCGATGCCGCCGACGAACATGTATCCTCGCTCGCGAGCTGCAGCCTCGAACGCACTCAAGCGATGCAGGCGCCTCCGTTCGCGCTGGTACCGCGCCTTGGCCTTACGTTGCTTCGGCGTCATCGGGTGACTCGAGCGAGATGCGCCCGAAGGCGCCATGGTCGAAGGCACGCAGGTATGATTGCGCCGCATTGTGCGTGTCGACCTTGCCCCCGCGCCGGACGAATCCGCGCTCCGCGGCGAACGCTTCGAGACTCGGCAGGCGGCGAAGCCCGATGCGCGCTGCCCACTGCGCAAGCTGTACGGCGACCGCCTCCGGATCGAAGCGTTCGCGCGGGATTGCCCCAACGGCTGCGAGCTTCCACTGGGTCTGGAGCGATGCGATCTTCGGCACGAGAACGCCAGGCGTGTCCATGACCTCGACGCCGGGCGCGATGCGAAACCACTGTGTGCGCCGTGTGACGCCGGCTCGCCGCTCCGTTTTGGCCGCTGCGCGCTTGACGAGCGCATTGACGATCGTCGACTTTCCGGCATTCGGGATTCCGACGACGATGGCACGCGCGGTCGAGCGCTTCCCCTGAGCGAGTAGTCCCGCGATACGGCCGATGCTGCGCGCTTGGCGTGCGTCGACGGCGACGGCCGTCACCGAGCGCCGGGCAAAGACCTCGATCCAGGCGCGCGTCAGCGATGGATCGGCAAGATCGCTGCGCGTGAGGACGACGATGCGGCGTTTGCGTCCGAGCATGCGTTCCAGCGCGGGATTTGCACCGCCGCAGGGCAATCGCGCATCGATCGCTTCGACGGCGACGTCGACGAGGCGCAGCGCGTCGGCGATGCGGCGCATGGCCTGCGCCATGTGCCCCGGATACCACTGGATCACAACTCGCGCAGCGCGTCCGGCGGCCAAATCCCCGCCAGAGCGCGGCCAATGACGGCGCTCTCGCGTATGCAGCCGAATGCGCGCGAATCCTCGCTGTCGGCGCGGTTGTCTCCGAGCACGAAGAGTTCACCGGCTGGAACGACGACGAGCGGATACGAGCCGGGGTCGCGAAATCGGACGTACGGCTCCGAGAGCGCTTTGCCGTTGACGTAGACGGTTCCCGAGCGTATAACGACGCGATCGTGCGGCAGCCCGATGACGCGTTTGATGTAGATGCTCGGCTCGGCGCCTTGTGCGGGATCCTCGTTGCGCCGGAACGCGATGACGTCCCCGCGGGCCGGCGGCCGAAAGCGATACGTCAGCGTGTCGATGAGCACGTACTCCCCGGATGCGATCTGCGGCGCCATCGACCGTCCCGAAACCTGCGGCGTGCGAATGAAGAACGCCGCGGCGAGCGCGCAGAGGAGAGCGACCTCGACGACGAGGCTGACGATCCGGCGCACGCTGCGCAGCCGCGACACGACGAGCCTTTTTCAGCCGTGCAGGATGCGCGCCTGCGGCGGCGGCCAGAAAATGACGAACGCGCGCCCCGTGAAGCCGGCGGGCTTGCCTTTTCGCGGACCCGATGCAAACCGGCCGGCGTCCTGCGCAAAGCCCCAAATGTGCGAGTCTTCGGAGTCGTTGCGATTGTCGCCGAGCATAAGAAAGCAGTGCGGCGGTATGCGATTCGGCGCCGTCCACTGGGAGGGCGGCGGAATATTCGCTTCAGAGCGATCGAGCGGCATCCAACCGCCGCCGTCGTTCACGTCGATGTCGTAGTTGGCGATGCGCAGATCGTACTCCGGGCGCGCCGCGATGTAGGGTTCGACGAGTGCGCGGCCGTTGCGGTAGACGATGCCATTGCGAATCGCGATCGTGTCTCCAGGGAGCCCGATGACGCGTTTGATGAAGTCATCCGGAGAGGGCAGCGGCGGCGGAAAGACGACGATGTCGCCTTCGTGCGGCGCATGGAAATGATATTCGAACTTGTCGACGAGGAGAACGTCGCCGACTTGGAGCGTTGGAACCATCGATGCCGAGGGAATGTAGTACGTGCGCGCGACGAACGTGATGAGAAGCCACGCCGCAAGGCCCGCGATGATGAACGGGTCGAGGTACTCGCGGGCGAGGACGCGCGCGTGACCCTGTGATACGGTTGCGATCGCCGGTATCGCGAGGATGAGGCGAATGGCGGCGATGACGCCGACCAAGATGAGCAGTTCGTTCGGTGTCATGGACGAGTACTCGTGGCTCCCTTTTTCATTGAAGAATCCGAGCGTGGTTCAGAGGCCAGAGCACCATCACCGCGCGTCCGATGAAATCGGCTCGATCCTTACGGTGCGCGAGCGGACCGGCGACGAACGGCCCGGAGAACTGCGCGAACCCCCAAAGGTGCGAGTCGTCGGAATAGTTCCGATTGTCGCCGAGAACGAGATAAAAGCCTGCTGGAATCCTATCTGGCGCTTGCCACATCGAACGCGGCGGGATGTCCGCCTGTGCCGGATCGAGGGCTTCGCCGTTGACGAGAATGGTGTCCCGGGCGATGCGCAAGTTGTACGCCGGGGGCTCGTTCACGTACGGCTCGGAGACTGCTTTTCCGTCGCGATACAGGATGCCGCCAGAGATGCGAATCGTGTCGCCGGGAACGCCGACGATGCGCTTGATGAACGCAACGCCATGAGATGGAACGGGAGGCATGAAGACGGCGAGGTCGCCGAGATGCGGCGGACCCAGGCGATACGAAGCAACGTCGACGAGGACGGTGTCGTGGACCTGCAGTGTTGGGATCATCGAGATCGACGGTATGGAAAACGGCCGTACGAGGAATGTGCCGATGAGGAGTACGGCGAGAATCGACGCGATCGCCACCTCGAACAGGAGGCGCCAGCGAACTATTTTTGTGTCCTCTTCTCCCGTATGCGTGCGGCTTTACCGACCTTTTCGCTCAGATAGTAGAGCCGGCTTCTGCGCACGATGCCGCGCTTGCTCACCTCGATGCGTTCGACGCGCGGGCTGTGCAGGAGAAACGTCTTCTCCACGCCGACGCCGTGTGCGACGCGCCGAATGGTGATGGATTCGGAGCTTCCCGCTCCTTTGCGCACCGTCACGACGCCTTCGAACATCTGGACGCGCTCTTTTCCGCCTTCGATCACTTTGGAATAGACTTTGACGGTGTCGCCGGTCCGGAAATCCGGAAGGCGGTCTTTTTGCTGCTCGCGGCTCAGAAGATCGATCACGTTCATAGCACTGCCTCGGACGTAAAAAAGGGCCCGTCGTGGGGCGCAACCACGGCATGATAACACGGGCGTCCCCGACCCGCAACCGCAAGCCCGCTAGCGGCCCTTCGTGCCGCGCCTCTCCGTCGTACGCCTGCGGGATTCCTCGCGGCGCCAGGCAGCGATGGCGGCGTGATTGCCAGAGAGCAACACCTCGGGCACAGCGACGCCCCGAAAGAGGGCGGGCCTCGTGTAGCAGGGATAGTCGAGCAGATCGGTCGTGAAGGATTCGGCTTCGCGTGAAGCAGGATCAAGGACGCCGTCCACCAGGCGAACTGCGGCATCCATGAACGCGAGCGCCGGAATTTCGCCGCCGGTGAGGATGAAGTCGCCCAAAGAGTACTCCTCGATCGCGTAGATCTCGCCCAGGCGCTCATCGATGCCCTCGTAGTGACCGCACACGAAGACGAGGCGGTCGAGCTCGCTTAGGCGGCGTGCGTCGGCCTGCGTAAACTGCGGGCCGGCAGGCGTGGGAACGACGATGGCGCGTCGCTCTCCGGGCGGCGAGGGCAAGGCGTCGATCGCCCGCGCGATTGGATCGATGCGCATGACCATGCCGGAGCCGCCTCCGAACGGCACGTCATCCGCCCGCCCGCTTCCCTCGACTGCATCGAGAAGATGGTGGTACTCGATCCGCACGAGGCCAGCTTCGACAGCGCGACCGACGATCGAGAGCCCGACGAAGGGGGCGAAAACCTCAGGAAAGAGCGTGAGGACGTCGATGGTGAGCACGGGGTTCACTTGCGTGAGGGCGTCTGCACCGTCGTGATCTCTTGCAGGTACTCAAAGAGCTGCGGCAGCGAAATGCGCTCGAGGCCGGCTTGTGCCTTCACGGCGTCATCGTCCTCGCCTTCATCGCGAAGGTAGCACCGCGTCTCTACGCCGGGCGGCTCCTCGCTGACGAAGGAGACGGCGAAGCCTCGGCCCGGGAGCTCGTCGTAGATGCGCATCGTTTGCGGATTCACGATCTCGATCGAATGGGCCGGATTGTGCGCGTCGAAGACGAGGATACGCAGATGTTCGTAGTTTGTGATCTCGATCGTCCCCACGACGAAAACGTTTTTCGCGGAGAGAAACTCATGGCCGCGCTTCGAGCGCGTCGAGACCTCATAGAAAACGCGGTGCGCAACGAAGCGATGGAGAATCTTTCGCAAGGTCGCCAAAGAGGCGAGCGTCTCCGACCGGTTGCCCCGCGCATAAATGATTTTCAAGGGCGGACCGCCGCTCTTGTACGGCCAGGCAGGGGAGACCTGCCGGGCAGGCGCTGAAGATGTTCTCGGTACCCGATGTCTTGGTGCTCTCCGTCATCGCGCTCTTGCTCTTCGGGCCCGACCGGCTGCCGAAGGTCATGCGCCAGGCGGGGCGCGTCATGCGCGATGTCCAGAACACCTCGCACGCCTTCATCGCCGAAATGGAGCGAGCGGCCGACCTAGACGAGGACGCTCCCAAGGACTGAGGATCTGAGCGCGGCACAGCCTTGTCACTCCGAGCGTAGCCCCGAAAAGGGCGGAGACGAAGGGCTCAGATGACTGCTAGATGTTGAAGTTCTGGCGCAGTTCGGAGATGCGCTGCTGCACGACCGTGCGCACCTGTTGGTTGATGCGCTCCTTCTGCTCTTCGGGAAGTCGCCGGTAGACGAGATAGCCTACGGACGAGACAATGCCGCCGAGCACCCCGAAGAGGAGCGCTTTGCCGATCTCCCGTCCGTCGGTGTCGACGCGCTCGTAACTCGCGGAAGCGTTCGCTGCGAACGACCCCTGGTATCCGTTGCTCCCCGTCTCGGCGGTCGACCACGGCTGCTCGGGCGGCTTGGCGCGAAAACTCTCTGACATGCTTCCTCCTTCGCGGTGCGCATACTCTTACCCGGTTTTCTCGGTGCGGCGCCTGACGCGCACGTGCCGGGGGTACTGCCGCGCCAAGGCGGTGACGGCGAGTTCGGCCGTTGCGACGATCGCTTGCACCGCCGCGTCGCCGCGGGCGCGAGCCGGCCAGCGCACCTGCAAGGTCCCCGCTTCGCGCACGGTTGCGAGGCGAACGTGTGCGTGCTCCTGCAAGCCGAGCTGCGCGGCCTGAAGGATCGCGGAAGCGGCCGCGCAGACGATGTCCTCGCCGTAGCGCCCTGCGCCGGCATGGCCGGCAGCAACAAACGAAGAGACGCGCTTGCGCGCGTCCCGGTAGAAGGTTACCTCGAGCACGCTGCTGGAGCGCTCCTAGAGCGAGATCTTCGTGATCTTCACCTCGGCAAACGGCTGCCGATGGCCGGAGAGCTTACGGATGCGCTTCTTCGGTTTGTAGTGAAAGACGAGAATCTTCTTGTCGCGGGCGCGGCGCAGCACTGTGCCCTGCACGGTGACGGAGCTCAGCGTTGGAGTGCCGACCTTGACGTCGCCCTCTCCGCCGGCCAGGACGACGCGGTCAAAAGTGACGTCGGCTCCGGCGGCGCCCGGAACGTCGCATCGGATGACGTCGCCCTCGGCGACACGGTATTGCTTGCCGCCGGTCTCGATGATCGCATACATGACCTCGGTACGATACCAGGCACCCTAAGGGGTGTCAACGCACGCCGTCTTGACGCCGTACTCGCCGCGATGTAGAATAGTCTAAAATACAGACTAATCTATGGAGGAGCTTTTTATGGAGCCGGCAGACGCACGGGAGCATTTGGAGATGGCCGAGCGCATCGTCGCAGCGTCCACCCGCGAGCTGTCGATGCGATATGCCGCCCCGTTCTTCGTCGTCTGGGGACTCGCGAGCGGTACGGTCTGCCTGATCTATCAGCTCATCGCCACGGGCATCGCGCCTCCTTGGACTCAGTGGATCGGCGTGGGACTGCTCGCGCTGGCCGTCGTCTTCAGCGCCGTCTATGGCCGCATATCAAGCAAATCAGCTTGCGGCCTCACCTTCCTGCAGCGTGAGTTCCTCAATGTGCTCTGGATCGCGATGTGCGTTGCCTTCGTCGTCAACGTCGGTGGATGGAACATCTTTCCACTCTTTGCAGTGAGCGCCGTGTGGGCCGTCGCGGCCTCGATCGTTCTCTTCTACATCGGGTTACACGAGAATCGAAGGGCGCTCGCCGGCGGCATCGTGCTCGTCGGCTCGATCGTCGTGGGCAACTTCATGCCGTCGATCGTCGGGTACGTCCTCGCTGCGGGCTTCTACATCGGCTACGCCGGTTTCGGCATCGCCGAGTTGCTCGCGCGGGTATGACGGCGTGGACGAGTTCCTTCTGTCCAAGGTGCGGCTTGGTATCGTCGCCGCGCTGCTCAGCAACGAGTGGATGTCGTTCGCCGCGCTCGCCGAAAACACGCAGGCAACCGGCGGCAATCTCGGCGCGCATCTCGCGAAACTCGTCGAAGCCGGCTACGTAGAAGAAGAGAAGCTCTTCGTCTCACGGCGTCCGCAGTCACGCTACCGTCTCACTCGTCGAGGAAGAGATGCCTTCCTCGCGCACGTCAAACAACTGCAATCCTTTCTCCAAGGAGTATCGTAATGCTATCGAAGTCATTCATTGCGGGCGCACTGCTGTCCATGCTCTGCATCGTTCGTGCCTCTGCGGCCGTTCCTCCACCGTTGCCTGCGCCCGTCACGGCGTTCCAAGTGGGGTCGCTGCACGTCGCGCAGTACGGCAGCGGCCCTAAAGCACTCGTCTTCATACCGGGCCTGACATGCGGGCCGTGGGAGTGGAGCGGTCAGATCGATCACTTTGCGGCACAGTATACCGTCTACGCGTTGACGCTGCCCGGCTTCGACGGGCAGCCTGCGATACAAGGGCCGCTCTTCAAAACGGTGAGCGCCGATTTCTGGACGCTTCTCGCGACGCGCCACATCACGAAGCCAGTTGTCATCGGGCACAGCCTGGGCGGTACGATGGGCTTTTTGCTCGCGACGCAGCATCCCGAGCTGCTCGCCGGCGTCGTTTCGCTCGACGGCCTTCCGATTCTGCCCGGTATGAACTTCGTTCCGCGAGCGCAAGTGGAGCAGATCGCCGCGGCCACGTCTTCGCGCATGGCCACACTGACGCCGGCGGCGTTCGAGCAGTACGAGCGGACGGTAACGCTTCCGTCGCTCGTCACGTCTCCTGCCGATGTTGCAGCGATTGCGCCGCTTACTGCCCGCAGCAATCCGGCTGCCAGCGGCAGATGGCTCTCCGAAGACATGCTCCTGGACCTGCGCCCCGCGCTCTCGAAGGCGGCCGTTCCGATCCTGCTCATCGCGCCGTTCGATGCCGCCGTCGACGCGCAGTACACGCTCACGACTCCGGCGGCAAAACAAGCGTACTACGAAAGCCTCATCAAAGGCGCACCGAATGCGCGCGTCGTGATGATCGACCATTCGCGGCACTTCGCGATGTACGATCAGCCGCAAGCGGTCACCGCCGACATCGCGGCGTTTCTCGCACAGGTGTCGCCGTGAAGCGCACGGCTCTCGCCGCGCTCGCAATCGCGGCTGCGTGCATAGCTCCAGCGCTCGCGCAGGTGCCCTCACCCGCAGCCAAGGCACCCCTCTCGAACTGCTCTATGGTGCAGCAACCCTTCATCGGGACGATCTGCGCGCCGCCGGGAAGCGGCAAACACCCTGCGATCATCCTGCTCGGCGGGTCCGAGGGCGGCAACCTCATGGGCAAGGCGGCTCCCATGTTTGCCGCGCATGGTTACGTGGCCGCGTCGGTCGCCTATTTCAAAGAACCGGGACTGCCCCAGGACCTTGTCGACATTCCCGTAGAGACGATCGGGCGCGCACTCGCCGCCATCGCGGCGCGCCCCGGCGTGGATGCCTCGTTCTTTCCGCTCGAGCGCATCCGCGGTCCGGTGCTTTGCCTCAGTGCGGCGGACGACCAGCTCTGGGACTCGCCGGCATACTGCAACATGGCAATGGCGTATCTCCATGCGCACCATCATCCGTATGCAGATCGAGCGATCGACTATCCCGACGCGGGGCACACGTTTCTCTTTGCGATTCATGGACCGGGCTCGGCGGTGACGTCGGTTCCCATCGGCGGGGGCGCGACCATGGCCCTGGGCGGAACGGTCGACGGTGACATGCACGCTGCAGCGCAGGCCTGGCCTACGATATGGCAGTTCTTGGCGCAGGCGCTGCCATGACGGGCGGTCGCGGCTCTCCGTGGTGGTACCGGCGCCGGTCGCTCGTCATCTTCCTCATCTATCTCGCGGGCTTCTACGGTGGTGCTGCGCTTTGGCAGGGCCTCACGCACGGGCCGTACTTTCCGGTGTATGCGTTGCTTGCCGCGCACATGAGCGTGAGCCCGCACGCGTTGCTCTGGGCGGGTGCGGCGCTCGTTACCCTAGGCTTCGGCGTTCGTCTCTGGGGTTCGGCGTACTTGAGCGCGAGCGTCGTCTGGAACGCGAACGCGCTCGACGATCGCCTCATCGTCGACGGCCCGTTTCGCTACATCAGAAATCCGCTCTACTTCGGCAACAATCTCCAGGCGCTCGGCTTCGCGCTCATCGCGACGCCGTACGGCGCACCCGTCATCGTACTCGGAAGCGTGCTCTTCACCATACTCCTTGCAGCGCACGAAGCGCAACTCATGCGTGCGCGATACGGTGTCGTCTACGAGCGCTTCCGCGCAACGGTTCCCGCGATGTTTCCGCGACTGACGCCGGCGCGCGTCGAGGGAAGCGTTCGCGGCCGGGCGTCGTTCACGGGCGGGATGCGCTCGGAGCTGCTGACGCTCGGCCTCACCATCGGGATGATCGGTCTGGCGATCGTTGGATTCAACGGGGCACCGTTCTTCGGCGCGTGTTGGGTGGGCGGCTGGATTCTGCAGACGATCTTGCGCGCGCAGACGTCAGCGGCGTCGACGGCGTGAACGGTAGACGACGCGCGGCTTGGGCGCCTCGGTCGACGCTTCGGGAAAGAGCGGATTCTTCGAGCGCGAAATCCGCGTGCCGATGAGGTACTCGATGCTGCGTATGAGGGGCTCTTCTTCGGAGGAGACGAACGTAATCGCGTCGCCGGCTGCTTTGGCGCGCGCCGTTCGCCCGACGCGATGCAGGTACTCCCCGGACGGCGTTGGCACGTCGTAGTTGATGACATGCCCTAACCCGGCGATGTCGATGCCGCGTGCGGCGACGTCGGTGGCGACGAGCACACGGTACTTACCGCGTTTGAAGTTCTCGAGCGCGTGCGTGCGTTGCGCCTGCGAGCGGTCGCCGTGCACAAGTCCGGTCTCGATGCGGTGTTTCTGCAACTGCGCCGCCAAGCGGCTAGCGCGAGACTTCGTGCGCGTGAACGCGATCGCGGAATAGATATCGCTGCTCTTGAGCAGCTCGACGAGCAGATCCGTCTTTTGCTCCTGCGGCACGGCGTAGAGCGTCTGCTTTAGCGTCTCGACGGGAGCGGGTGCGGCCGTGAGTTCGATGCGCGCGGGGTCGTGCAGCATCTCCCGGACGAGCGCAGAGATTGCGTACGGAAGCGTCGCGGAGAAGAAGAGCGTTTGGCGCTTGCGCGGCAGACGGCGGAGAATGCGGTGCACGGATGGGAGGAAGCCCATATCGAGCATGCGATCCGCTTCGTCGAGAACGAGGATGCGTATGGCATCCAACGTTGCGGTGCCGCGTTCGATGTGATCGAGCAGCCTGCCGGGCGTCGCAACGACGATCGCGTCGCCTCGCGCGAACGCGGCGGCCTGTGGTGCGAATCCAACGCCGCCATAGACCGGTGCGACGCGAATCGACGTGTGCTTTGCGAGCTTGCGAAGATGCGCGGCGATCTGCTCGGTGAGTTCCCGTGTGGGAGCGAGAATGAGCGCGCGCGACTTCCCGGGCGGTTCCTTCAGCAGCGAGGCAAGGATGGGAAGTCCGAAGGCCGCGGATTTGCCGCTGCCCGTCTCCGCGCCGGCGAGCACGTCGCGACCTTCCAGGGCGGGAGGAATGGAGAGCGCTTGGATTGGCGTCGGTTCGGTGAATTTGAGATCGTGGATGCCGCGCAAAAGCTCCGGCGGCAATCCGAGGGATTCGAATGTAGGAATGGTTGCAATCTTTCACGAGAGCGCGCGGCTCGATCGAAAACGAAAGATCGCGCAGGGGTTGCCCTATTATCCCACGGCCGCTAGGGAGGCGTCAAATCGCGCTTCCCAATCTTGACATGTGACTAAAAAGTCACCTATAATCGCTGTTCTGGATATCGTCTTCAAGGCAGTAGCCTGCGGAAGCCGGCGGCTGCTCCTCGACGCGCTCTTTCAAAAAGACGGGCAGACGCTGACCGAACTCGCGTCGGCGCTCTCGATGACGCGCTTCGGCGTCATGAAGCATCTGCGCGTGCTCGAAGCAGCGGGTCTCGTGGCGACGTTGCGGCGGGGACGAGAGAAGTTCCATTATCTCAATCCGGTGCCCATTCAAGTCGCGTACGATCGATGGGTTGGAAAATACCGCGTGCGGCGCGCTCGCTCGCTATTCGAAATCAAAACAGCTTTGGAGGCAGAATGATTCGAGGCATCGACTTCAGCGGATATATGGTCAAGGACGGCGCTCGTGCCATTGCGTTCTATCGTGACGTCATCGGGCTCGAGCCTACACGCGTTCTATCCGGAGAACCGGGGCGCGGAGTACGATCTTCCCGACGGCACGACGTTCGGGCTGTGGGGAGGAGGCGGCAAAGTGATGCCGTTTCAGCCGAGCAATGGCATTCTGTTCTCCGTCGACAACCTCACGTCGGCGGTCGCAGCGGTCAAGGAGCGCGGCGCGCAGATCGCCATGGAGATCGAGACGCCCGTTTGCCGCATGGCGGCAATGAACGATACCGAAGGGAACCTCATCTTCCTCCACGAGCGCAAACGAACATAGCGGCTACTGCGATGCCGCGTAGCGAAACTGCCCTGGCTTCCAGTCCGCGCGGCTGCCGTCGCGCATGACGAACGTCTCGCAGCCGTCGACCTCGGCGTTGAAGTCGACGTTGAGCGCCTTTGTCGCCGGCCAATCGACGGCTGGTTCCTGACGCGCCACGGCGCGTGCTTTCACGTAGTCGAACTGCGTACTCTTCGTCAGCTCGTTGAGCGCCTTGACGAGACGCTGCGCATCACTCACGGCAGCAGCGTTAGCCGTTCGCGCGCCGCTGCCTGCACCGCTGCCGTGGAGTAGGGGAGCGGAAGCAGTGTTCCTGCAATCCATGCCTTCGCTTCATCCGTATAGTCCGGCGAGCCGGGACGTCCCGACTCTCCCTGCGGAAGCGAGATTCCGCCCGCGTCCCAGTTGCCGACATCCCAGACGGCGCGAAAACTCTGCGAGAGACCGGGTGTCTGCACGTGTATGGTAAATGCGTCGCCGTCGCCCGGCAGCGTTGTGCCGTCGAACCAGTTCACGCCGAGCGACGCGAACGGGTGCTTCGGCGTCACCGCGCCGGCGACGCGCCAGGGCGCCGGCATCGCGGTTGGGTTCGCCCGGAGGCCGTGGTTTGTCGCGCGTGCCCGAATCATGAAGGCGGACATCGCTTGCGTTCCGTGCACGGCGGCGATCCGCATGAGATACACGCGCGTCGCTTGCCGCGACTGCGGGGTGAAGCGTCCGCTCCACCCTCGAAGGCCGGCCGCTCGCGCAAGGTACAGTTCCGGCAGCGACAGCGTATCCAGCTGCATCTTTTGAAAATACGCGACGTTGTAATGTGAGCCTGCCGCGAGCAGCTGCGCGATGCGATAGGCACGGTACGGCGGCGCAAACTCCGGACTCAAGCGATAGGGATATCCGGGCCCGTACATCTTGTTGTTCGCAGTCCACACGATTGCGTTTCGTGAAGCGAGGACGCGCGGAAGCCGGTCGAACGGTACCATGGGATACGTCTTCGAAAGGTCGCTTGCGGGATGTATCCATCGGCCCCACGCAGGATCGTCCGGAATGTTGCCGGCGAGCTGGTAGGCAACGCGTCCACTCGTATCGGCGATGACGAAGTTCTGTGTCGGACCGGGATAATGGCGTAACGCGCGCACGGCGCCGGCAATCGAGTGCGAGCGATCCAAAGCGTCGAACGTCGGCAGTTGCGAGGTGGGATCGTCGTACGCGTCCCAGCGCACGAGCACGAAACGTCCGCCGCGCAACGTCGCACCGAACTCGCGAACGCCTCGATAGTAGCGCCGCTTGACAGCGAAGCCGAAGCGAACGTGGAACGTTTCAGTCGCCCAGTATCCACGCGCAAGATGGGGCGGTGCGTCGAAGACCGACACCGAAGCGACGGTCCCGTTCGTCGCTCCCCATGCAACGTCGTCGTTATGTCCGAGGATGACGCCGGGGATGCCGGCCAGCGTCACACCCGCCGCGTGATAGCCGGGAAAGCGTATATCGACGAGATACCAGATGCCAGGGATGCCGAGGCGCAGATGCGGATCGTTCGCGAGCAGCGCGCGACCGGTCTCATTGCGTGCCGACCCAGTCGCCCATTCGTTGCTTCCCGCTGCGGGAGGCGCGGAGAGTTCGGCAATCGACGCTCTGCAGTGCGGCGACGGGGAGATGCGAGCGAGACCTTCGGTCACGGGCGCGTCGTAGCACGGATCCGTAAGCGGATGAAGCGCGTCGTATTTGCCGGGAGGGGCGATGCGAGCGGCGACGTCGGTCCAGAGGTCGGTGAGATCGAGGACGATGCCGAACGACGTGACGAGCGAATCTTGCGGGCGCCACGGCTGCGGCTTATAGAGCAGCATGCGAAACTCGACCGGCAGCGGCTGGACGCGCATCGCGGCGTTCACGCCGTCGGCGAAGGCTTGAAGATCGTCTCTGGCACGCGGCGGCAGGCGATCCCACTGCATCTGCGCGAGTTGCAGGACCGGCACCGTTCGCGCGTTCTCATCGCTTGCGAGGGCTGCTCTTCCAAAGATCTCGGCGAGTCGTCCCTCGACGTAGCGCCGCGTGAGGTCCATTTGGAAGAGCCGGTCCGACGCTTCGGCGAAGCCCTGCGCAAAAAAGGCGTCGTGTTCGTCGTGTGCAGCGATGTGCGGCACGCCGCGAGCGTCACGCAAAATCGTCACCGGTTGCCAGACGCCGAGGCCGGAAAGGGTGCCCGAGGTCTTCTCCGGTGCGCGCCAACCGATGAGTGCGTTCATCGCGTAGAGCGTCACGAATAGCACGACGACCGCGAAGAGAAGCCCGAAGGCGCGCTTCACGAGAGCGTTCTCACACGTCCACGTACACGTCGTCGCCATCGACACGTACCGGGAACGTCAACACCGGCATCACGGCAGGAAGCGTGAGCGCCTCGCCGCTGCGCACGTCGAACGTCGCGCCGTGGCGCGGGCAGATGATGCAGTGCCCTTCCAGCTCGCCCTGATCGAGCGGGCCTCCGTCGTGCGTGCAGACATCTTCAATGGCGTAGATTTCGCCGTCTGCGTTGCAAAGCATCAGCTCGGTGCCGCCTGCGTCGACGACCTTCGTCGTGCCCGGGGCAATTTCGGAAATTCGAGCGACCCTATATTCGCTCATAGCTCATAGACTGACCCTACGACAAAAGCCCCGCTTTTCATGCGTAGGCGCGACGCTGTCATCCCAAGCGCCGAGCGACGGGGCACTTATGAAAGATGGTATACTCGTCTCTGAAGGAAGCGTAGATGGCGATGCAGCTGCCCGAACGTATCTCTCGCCTGGAAGGCGCCTACGAGCAGGTGGCGGACCGGTTCAACGGTATCGACACGAAACTCGCGACGCTGGATCGGAAGATGGACACCCGGTTCGAGTCTATGGAAAAGAAGATGGACACCCGGTTCGAGTCTATGGACAAGAAGATGGACTCGCGGTTCGGGTCTATGGAGAAGAAGATGGACGCGCGGTCGGCGTGGGCTCTGGGGCTGTGGCTTTGCCAGACGACCGTTATTCTGGGTGCGGTCGCCGCGGCCGCCTTTGTGCTGCAGCATTAGCGCTGCAGCATTAGCGCTGCGTTATCCGACGGCGCCTTCCATCTCCATCTTCACGAGGCGGTTGAGCTCGACGGCATATTCCATCGGTAGTTCTTTGACGAAGAAGTCGAAGAAGCCGTTCACGATCATGGCGACGGCGTCGGCCTCCGAGAGCCCACGGCTCATCGCGTAGAAGAGCTGATCTTGGCCGATCTTGCTTACCGACGCCTCGTGCTCGACCGTCGAGCGCTGTTCGTGGATCTTCATCGTCGGTTTCGTGTCGCTCGCTGACTGCTCGTCCATGATGAGCGCGTCGCAGCGTACTCGCGTCTTGGCACCGATGGCGCCGGGGTGAATTTCGACCAAGCCGCGATACGTCGTCTTGCCGCCGTGCGCGCTGACCGATTTATTCGTAATCACGGACGTCGTGTTCGGAGCAACGTGAATCGCTTTCGCGCCGGCGTCCTGATGCTGGCCCTCGCCGGCGAACGCCATCGAAAGAATCTCGCCGCGCGCCCCGTCCCCCATGAGATAGATGGATGGATACTTCATCGTGAGACGCGAGCCGATATTGCCGTCGACCCACTCCACGGTCGCATTGCGATGCACGTATGCGCGCTTCGTAACGAGGTTGAAAATGTTACGATACCAGTTTTGGATGGTCGTGTAGCGAATTGACGCGTCGTCCAGTGCGATGAGTTCGACGACCGCGCTGTGGAGCGACGACGTCGAGAACTTTGGGGCCGTGCATCCCTCGATGTAGTGAACCTTCGCGCCTTTGTCGGCGATGATGAGGGTGCGCTCGAACTGGCCCATATTCTCAGCGTTGATACGGAAATAGGCCTGGAGCGGCATCTTCACTTCGACGCCGGGCGGCACGTAGACGAACGATCCGCCCGACCAGACCGCCGAGTTGAGAGCGGCGAACTTGTTATCGCCCGGCGGAATGATCGTCGCAAAGTACTTACGCACGATCTCCGGATGGAGCTTCACGGCAGAATCCATGTCGCAGAAGAGCACGCCGAGTGCATCGAGCTCCTTGCTGACGTTGTGATAGACGACCTCCGATTCGTATTGCGCCGAGACTCCGGCGAGAAACTTGCGCTCGGCCTCGGGGATTCCGAGCCGGTCGAAGGTCCGTTTGATGTCTTCGGGGACGTCGTCCCACGATCGCTCTGCCTTGTCGGTCGATTTCACGTAATAGTGGATGTTACCGAAGTCGATCTCCGAGAGCAGCGCCGAATCGCCCCATGCCGGCATTGGCTTGCTGGCGAAGATATCGAACGAGGCCATGCGGAAGTCCCGCATCCACTGCGGCTCGTCTTTCATCTCACTGATGTTGGCGACGATCTCACGCGTCAGGCCCTTGTCGGACTTGAAGACGTAGTTCTCGGGGTCGTGAAACCCGTGGCGGTACTCCTCGAGGAGTGCCTGCGGGGCGACCTTCGCTTCGGTGGCCATTGCTCTACGAGCGTACCCGTCGCGCCCTACTAAGTCAAGATTATGAAGTAGGACCTTTAAAATCATCGTTTGCCAGGGAAACCCATGCTCGGTTCTGCCCCTTTACATAGGGCAGCAGGGGGGGTATGATTGCGCGGAATCTACGGGAAGCCGTAGATGGTCGGTCGTGGGGAAGGCGCGCCCTTTCGCGCCATCGCGACGAGTCGCCCGTGCACCGAAACGCACCGGCAAGAGCCCGTCGATAGGTCGGGGACGTGAACTGCACAGCAGGCGCCAGCCGACGAAGTCCGGAGGTGGGATCCCCCCAAGGGGCACGAGGAGAGACCATAAATTGAAGGCACTCGGTACCCATATCGTCTGCGAGCTGTCGGGGTGCGATCCGGAGGTGCTCACGGACGTGGATGCGGTTCGCGACATGATGATCGCTGCTGCCAAGGCAGCCCGGGCAACCGTCATGGAGGTTGCTTTTCACCGGTTCCAGCCCCAGGGCGTCTCAGGCGTCGTGGTGCTGGCAGAGTCTCACATCTCGATTCACACGTGGCCGGAGCTCGGATATGCGGCCATGGATTTTTACACGTGCGGCGAGCATACGGACCCTTGGCTGGCATGCGAGTTTGCGGCCAGGGCACTGCGTGCGCAGAATACCATTACGTCCGAGGTCAAGCGAGGTGTGTTGCAGTCATCCGACCAGCGCTTTACGCACATCCTGACCCGCGATCACGACACGAGCATCCTTTCCGCATAACGTTCCTTATGGCGTCGTCTGCTCGGGCGAAGGGAGACCACCTCGCCAAAGACTGAGCATTGGAGTTGGTACGTCGAGCAGTTCGCGCCGACGGAGCAGCACCATCATGCAATTGCGCGCGTTCTCTACAGCGGGCGCTCGCAGTTCCAGCAAGTTGCCGTGATCGAGACGCCCGTTTTCGGGAAGATGCTCGTGCTCGACGGCGATACGCAGAGCTCGCAGCGCGACGAACGAATCTACCATGAGTCACTCGTGCATCCGGCGCTCGCAGCGAGCGCCGAGCGTGCTGAAGTTCTCGTGCTGGGTGGCGGCGAGGGCGCGACGTTGCGCGAGGCGTTGCGCCATCCAGACGTGCGCCGCTGCACGATGGTCGATATCGACAGGCTCGTCGTGGATCTCGCGAAGGAGCATCTCGCCGAGTGGTCCGATGGTGCGTTCGACGACGCGCG
>DAHUYK010000160.1 GCA_027315245.1 Vulcanimicrobiota bacterium
CGGAACCATTCACAACGTCATCCCGCGTACGTGCCGCATGCTCGGTACGGTTCGGGCGTTCTCCGACGACGTTCGCAACGCGATGCCGCAACGGATCGAGCGCGTGTTGCGGTCGTGCTGCGACGCATCGGGTGCGACCTACGACTTCGACTACATCTGGCGCTATCCGGTCACCGCGAACGACGCCGCCCAAACCCAGTACGCGCGCTCGTTAGCAGAGCGGACGTTCGGCGCGGATCGCACGCTCGAGGCAAGCGCGTTGATGGGTGCCGAGGATTTTTCATTCTACGCGCAGCGCGTTCCGGCGACGTTCTACACCCTGGGATGCTCCGGCGGCGCGACGACCAGCCATCCGCACCACTCCAGCCTGTTCGACATCGACGAAGCCGCTCTGGAGACCGGCGTAGCGATGATGACCGCACTGGCGCTCGATGCCGCGCGCAACGCCCCCTAACGACGACTCGTTCGACACGCCCGCCATTCCCTCGGTGATCCAGGCGCCGAGTATGGCCGACTATCTCGGCGTGATGGTTCGAGCGGTCTTTCAGGCCGGCGTGAGTTGGGCGCAGATCGCGAAGCATTGGAACGCCTATCGTGACGCGTTCGCCGATTTCGACGTCGCTACGGTCGCAGCATACGACGAAGCCGCGATCGAGCGCGTTCTCGCAACGCCCGGCGTGTTGCGTATGCGCCGCAAGGTGGTGGCGACGATTGCAAACGCTCGAGCGCTGCTGGAGATCGAACGCGAGTACGGATCGTTCGATCGATATGTCGCAAGTTTCGCCGGTTACACCGAACTCGCAACCGACATGAAGCGGCGGTTTTCATTCATCGGCGACATGAGCGTGTGGTACGTCCTCTTTCGCACCGGACACGCCGTGCCGGCGTTCGAGAGCTGGGTGCAGACGATTCCCGGCGAGCACCCGCGCATGCGCGAGATGGTCGAACGTGCTAAGGAGGCGCCGGGCTCGCCGCTCCCGCCGGACGCGGCGGCCGAGCGGGGCGCACGAGGTAGAGCCCCAAAGGTGCCGCGTAGTTGAGCTCCGGCAGTCTCTCGCCGCCGAAACCCCGCGCTCGCAATTGATCGGCGGTACCGGTGGCAAGACGGCCGCACACCAGCAGCGATCCGACGATGCTGGGGTCGCCGGGGGCAAGATCGTACCAGGTGCCGCCGCGGTCCGTATGGGCTGCGATCGTCCAGCCCGGCGCCGCCGTCCCATGGGCGAAATACTGTTGCAGTTCCAAGAGTGCTTGCGCCGCCGTGTTGCGCGCGTCGCCGCTACACGGAGCCGAGGCCGTTAGGAGCGCGAACGGATTGGCCGGCGGCTTGTTCGGAAGCTGATAGATCCTGAAGGTCTCTTGGCCCGGCTGCGGAGGATGCACCGCGACGTACATGCCGGCGGCCGGCATGAACTGTACCTGCGGAACGAAGAACGGGGTGGCATGTGCGGGCGCGTACAAGCCATGCGATTGTACGTCCTGCGGTCGCGCGAGATGGAGCGCCATGCAGCCCGCTATGGCTCGCAGGCCGCCGGGGCCGCCCGGTCCGGCGGGAGCGGGCGTGGTCTTCGGCGTGATCGTCAGCGCGTAGGTTTCTCCGAGCCCGTGGTACGTCAGCGTCAGATCCGCGAACGCCGGAACCGCAAAGGTTGCCGGATAACCCCCCGCCGTCTTTGCGGCCTCGATGCTCGCGACCACCGCGCGCAACTCTTGCGAAGCGCGCTGCGCGGCCTTAGCCGCGTCCGCCGTGCAGAGTGGAGAGGCTACCGTGCTCACCGCAAACGGATCGCTCGGCGGAGCGCTCGGGAGCGGCGTGAAGAGCCGCCG
>DAHUYK010000168.1 GCA_027315245.1 Vulcanimicrobiota bacterium
GCTCCTCGGCCTGAACGAAATCGGCTCTCGGATACATCCGCGCTGCCGTCATCGCGTCGGGGCTCGTGTACCGTCGTACACGTCGCCCGCTCCGCTCCTCGGCCTGAACGAAATCGGCTCTCGGATACATCCGCGCTGCCATCGTCGCGTCGGGGCCCTCAGCGCTCGTGACGACGCCGTTGCCGCGAGCTGAGTTTCCGGTTACCGAGAAGTGCGCGTACCTCAATCACGCGGCAACCGGCGTCCCGCCCAGAGCGACGCGTGACGCGATTGTCGCGTTCGCGGCGGCGCAGAGCGAGGGAGGCGTGTTGGGGACTTCTCCGTACGAACTGCGGATGCCGTCGCTGCGGGAGCGACTCGCCTCGTTTATCGGTGCGAAGGCTCGCGACGTCACGTTTCTGCGCAACACGAGCGAGGGAGCGAACGTCCTGGCGCTCGGACTCGATTGGCGGCACGGCGACGAAATCGTGCTCTGCGACAATGAGTTTCCGGCAAACGCGGTGCCGTGGGTTGCGCTTCAAGGCCGTGGTGTGAACGTCCGCTTCATCCCCACGGCGCAAGAGCGCATGACTCCGGACACGCTCTTGCGTTCCGTCTCCTCGAGGACGCGCGCCGTGGCCGTCTCTTGGGTGTCGTTCGGCGACGGCTACCGGCACGATCTGCCGGCGCTGGCCGAGATCGCGCATCGTGCCGGCGCCTGGTTCTTCGTCGACGGGATTCAGGGTTTAGGGGCGTTTCCGTTGGACGTCGTCGCGTCGGGAGCCGACGCATTCTACGGGGGCGGTCAAAAGTGGCTCTTGGCGCTGCAAGGCATTGGATTTCTCTACGTCTGCCCACGGCTACAGGAACGGCTGCGGGTCGGAATGCCGGGTTGGCGTGCGCTTGCGGACATGTGGGACTTTCTCAACTACGATCAGCCGTACGCGAACGACGCGTCCCGCTTCGAGGGAGGAACGCCGAACTTCATCGGAGCCCTCTCCCTTGCAACGTCGATCGAGTTTCTCGAGCGTTACGATCGCGAAGCCGTGGCCGCACATATCCTCGCACTCACCGATCGTCTTGCCGACGGGTTGCGGCGTCTCGGCGCCGACGTGCAGTCGCAGCGCGGAGCAGGGCTCTCTTCGGGGATCGTCAGCTTCAGCGTGCCGGGGCGCGACCCGGTCGAGATCGGCCGCGCGCTGCAGCGAGCGGGCGTCGTGACGACCTATCGCAAGAGCGGTGTGCGGGTTTCGCCGCACGGATACAACACCGCAGAAGAGATCGACCGGCTTTTGGAGGCCGTCCCAAGCCGCCCGTAGGGGTTTAGTATCCGCCTTCCTTGACGATGCAAGGCGACATCACCGCATCCTTCATGCCGTGGATGAGACGCTTGTCGGATGGCGCGACCGTGGCGAGGATTCCGCCGAGTGTCACGCCGTCGCCCGCGGCGAAGTAGTACGGGCAGAGGCGCACGCGCCCGTCGAAGTGCGCGATCTCGTCCTTACCGCGATCGAAGTATGCCTGGCGTAAGCGCTTCCCCTTGTGAAAACGCTGCAGCACGTACGGTGTCTTTGCGTACGACCCTAGCGCCGCCTCAAGCGTTTGCGCCCATTCCTCCTTCGTGAGATCGTTTGCAATCTTGACGCCGCGCGATCCCCACGCCAGTTCCGAGAAGCCGGACGGTTTCGTGACGTACGTCCGCTCGCTCTTCCCCAGCTCGAGAAGTTGACGCCAGTCGTTCACCGGCACGCCGGCGGCGGTCAATCCGTCGATCGACGCTTGCGGAGGAAGCGGCCGCGGATCGAGCACCCACGTGCGCGGCAACACCGCACGCACGCGTTCGTAGACCTCGGGACCCATCTCTGCGCTCCAGAGGGCTGCAAGGGCAGGATGGTGGAGCAGCGCAAAGGCGAGCTTCTCCTCGAGGTGCGCTTTGGGAGGCGGCGTCATTTTGACGCGGCCGTGGCGCGCGGCATAGAGCATGAGTTCTTGCTTCGGAATATTGAGCAAATCGAAGAGTTCGAAGTTCCGGTACAGGACGTCGATCTTCTCTTCGCGTCCGTCTGCGAGCCGCACGAAGATGGCCTCTTCGGTGAAGATCATGTCCTGGGGTGCGCAAACGAAGATCTTCGCGAGGCGCAAACTGCGTGCGGCGCCGGCGAGCCACTCCATTTCGGGTCGATAATCTCCAGCCTCTTCGGAGACGACGATCGCCGCCGCGGGCTCGGCGATCCCGCTCGTCGCCGAGAGCATCGTTGCAAACGCGCGCGGTATGCCCTGCGCGCCACCGACGGACTCAATGCCCAGTTTGCAGTATGCTTCGGCCATCGCACCGACGAAGCCGAGGCCTCCGGGAATGCTGTCGAGCTCCGAGGCGACGAAGCCCTCGTCGGTGAGGAGAAGATCCGGGCGGATGACGGCGGGCACGTCTTGTTTGAACCGATTCTGACGCGTAAGCCGCACGACGTGCTCGGGCTTTCCTTGGTCGAGATACTCCGCGATGAACAACGGTGCCGTCCCTCGCGCGCTGCGCAGATAGAGCGCGTTGAGCGCGCGATAAAATGCGAGCAGATCGCTGCCGAGGCGCTCGATACGTTCGAGTGACTCGGGAGACAAAGCAAACGGCTCAGGGGCGATGCGCCAGGCGATTCGATCTTCCTGATCCTCTACACGGAAGAGGCCGGTCGGAATCGCGTCGTACAGAAAGTGCGCTTGCTCGCGAGCCGTGAGGTTCGGGCGTTCGGCGGTGCAGGCCATCTATGCGAGGCCCCCGCACCTACAGTCTGGGATTTTGGCGTCTCTAAAGGCGATGTATCTGCGTCGCACGTCCTCTTATAAGGTTCCCCGCCGGGACGAGGTTTCACTGGGCAGGGGTTTGACGGGACGGGGTATCCTTAAGGGTAGTGTCCATCGACCTCGTCGCCCTGGACCTCGACGGGACGCTGCTCGATTCCCACGAGCAGGTCTCCGAGGCCAACCGCGTAGCCGTCGCCGCTGCCCTGGCCGAGGGCGTGCGGGTCGTGCTCGTCACCGGGCGCGGCGTCGAAGCGCCCACGCAGATCGCGCGCAATCTCGGCTTAGCGCTTCCCGTCATCTGCTGTCACGGTGCCCTGACGAAGGATGTGTCGACGGGACGCACGATGGGCCACATTCCCGTTCAGGCGGTCTACGCAAAACCGATGCTTGCATACGCGCAGGAATCGGGCATCGACCTCGCGGTCTATCTCGAGGAGCGCTTTTACCGCATCGCTGGCGCGCGCCAGTACATGAGCGACATGCGTTCGCCGGAATGGAACGAGATCGCGTCGTTCGATGCGTTGCCGGGCGTCGCTCCGACGTTCGTGCGCTTCTTGGGAAGCGCCGCAGTTGCCGTAGCGCGCAACAGGTTCGCGCAACTTCCCCTGCACTTCAAGTATGAAACGTGGGGGGACTTCGAGGAGTGCGCCGTTACGAGCCGGGAAGCGACGAAGCGGCACGCGCTGGAAAACCTTTGCGCGACATACGGCATCACGCGCGAACGTGTCATGGCCGTCGGCGATTCGCGCAACGACGTGCCGATGCTCCGTTGGGCCGGTGTCGGCATTGCGATGGGAAATGCCGCGCCCGACGTCCTGCGCAGCATCGGACGCACGACCGCCGGCAACGACGATGACGGCGTCGCCCGCGCGATCGAGCAATACGTCTTGCGCGGACGTTACGATGCGCGCAGCGCGTGACGGTTCGCATCCTCGCGTTTGCGCGCGTTCGCGAGCTCCTTGGAACGGCCGAGACGACGCTCGAGCTGGCGAACGGCGCGCGAGCCGGCGACG
>DAHUYK010000007.1 GCA_027315245.1 Vulcanimicrobiota bacterium
AAGCGCTGCTGGCGAGTCCAGGCGCATCCGAGGAGATGGAACGCGTGGTCCTGGAGCGCTTCGGGCTCGAAGCCAGCGACGTCGGCACGCAGACGTACTCGCGGACGCTCGATTACCGCGTGCTCAGCGCGCTCGCCGGCCTGGGAGCGTCGCTGTCGAAGTTCGCCGCCGACGTGCGTATCTTGAGCGCGCCGCCGTTCGGCGAACTGCGCGAGCCATTCGAAGAGCATCAGGTGGGTAGCTCGGCGATGCCGTTCAAGCGCAACCCCATTCTCTGCGAGCGCATGGATTCGCTCGCACGACTGTTGCCGTCGTATGCGGACGTCGCGTGGCAGAACGCGGCGACGAACTATCTGGAGCGTACGCTCGACGACAGCGCCAACCGGCGCACGATCCTTCCCGAAGCGATGCTCTGCACCGACGAACTGCTCGGCTTGGCCTATCGCGTCGTCGACGGATTGCATGTCGACGAACGGCGCATCGCGCAGAACCTGCGGACGTACGGTCCCTTCGCGGGTACGGAGGCGGTGATGATCGCGGCTGCGCGCGCGGGCGGAGATCGCCAGCGTCTGCACGGCGCGATTCGCGACGCGGCGCTCGCAGCGTGGAGCGCGCTCGAGCGCGGCGAGGACAACTCGCTTGCGATTCTACTCGCCGAGCAGACGGAGCTGACCGCGTACGTCGATCCGGCGGAGATCCGCAGCCTGCTCGACCCGTCGGCGCACATCGGCACCGCACCGGCGCGCGCACGCCGCTTGGCCGAACGCGTCGATGCGCTCGCGCCCTTCCCGAAGCAGGAACGCGTGTCATGACGCAGATGACGAAAGGGCCTGAGGTCGCGCGCGGCAAGACGAAGATTCTCTACGAGTTCGCCGATGCACCGCAGCAACTCGTCGTGCAGCAACTCGACGCAATCTCTGCAGGCGATGGCGCGCGTCGCGACACGATCGCCGGAAAGGGACGCCTCGCGGCGCTGACGACATCGCGGGTCTTTCGTCTGCTCAATAGGCAAGGGCTGCCGACGCACTTCGTCGCTGGAGGAGAAGACGACGACGCAAACGAGATGCTCGTGACGCGCTGCAGCATGATTCCGCTCGAAGTGGTGACGCGCGGCGTCGCCGCTGGATCGTACGCGCGGCGGCACCCGGAGTTGGAGCGCGGATCGGTGCTCTCGCCACGCGTCATCGAGTTCTTTTTCAAAGACGACGCGCATCACGACCCGATGATTTCTGTTGAGGAGATCGTCGCGCGCGCCATCGCAACGCCTGCGGAGGTGGAACGGATGACCGAGCTCGCGCAGGCGACGTTTGCCGTGCTCGAGCGCGCGTGGTCGGAGCGCGACGTGTTGCTCGTCGACTTGAAGACCGAGTTCGGGAGAGCCGCCGGCGGGGCATTGCTCGTTGCCGATGTCATCGACAACGACTCGTGGCGTATCTGGCCGGGCGGCAGCGAGGCTGCGATGCTCGACAAGCAAATCTACCGCAACCTCGAGCTGCGCGACGCGGAGAGTTTGGCGCACGTCAAGCGCGCGTACGAGGAGGTCGCTGCGGCCGTCGCCGGATTCACGGCTTCGTGATCGACGTCGCGCTGCACGCGGACGAGCGGCAGCGTATCGCGAGCGCGCTCGGCCGGGAGCCGACGCGCGTTGAACTTTATGCGTTCGACGCGCAGTGGAGCGAGCATTGCAGCTACAAATCGAGCCGTGCGCAGCTGCGCCGGTTACCCGTCAGCGGCGAAGACGTCGTCGTAGGGCCCGGTGAAGACGCCGGCGTGCTGCGCCTGGGCGAGCATGACGGTGAGTTCTACTGCGTCGTCGTCGCGCACGAATCGCACAATCATCCTTCGCAGGTCGTGCCTTTCGAAGGCGCCGCAACCGGTGTCGGCGGCATCGTTCGTGACGTGTTGTGCATGGGCGCCCAGGTCGTTGGCATTGCCGACGCGCTGCGCTTCGGCGACGTAAGCGACCCTGCAGGGCATCCGCGCCACGTGGCCCGCGCCGTCGTCGACGGCATTTCGGCGTACGGTAACGCCATCGGCGTGCCGAATCTCGCCGGTGACGTGCATTTTCATCGTGGCTTCGACGAGAACTGCCTCGTCAACGTCGTCGCGCTCGGCATCGTGAAGGAAAACGAGATCGTGCACTCTCGTGCGCCCGCGGGCAGCAGCGGATGGCCGCTGCTCCTCGTCGGAAAAGCGACGGACCACAGCGGCTTCGGCGGCGCGGCGTTCTCGTCGCTGACGCTCGATGGTGCGAGCGAGGTTGGGAACAGGGGTGCCGTGCAAGTGCCGGATCCGTTCCTAAAGAGCGTGCTCATGCGCGCGTGCTACCGCGTCTTTGCACTGCTGCGCGAGCGCGGCGCTGTATTTGCCTGCAAAGACCTGGGTGCCGGAGGCATCATGGGCTGCAGCGCGGAGATCTGCGCAGCCGGCGGGTATGGCGCGAGTATCGATCTCGATCGGGTCAACGTGGCGCAAGAGGGTTTGCCCGCGGAAGTGATCGCGGTCGGCGAGACACAAGAGCGAATGCTCTTCGTGGTTGCGCCCGAAATGCTCGACGACGTTCTTGCCGTTTTCAACGATGAGTTCTCCCTGCCGCAGATCGCGTACAACGCGCGCGCCGTCGTCATCGGCGCGGTGACGCAGGAAAAGCGCTACGTGCTCGTGCATCGCGGCGAGCGCGTCATGGACGTCGACATCGAGGTGCTGACGACGCCACCGGAGGTGCCGCCGCCGCGCTACGACCCCATCGCACCCGCGACGAAGACGACGCCCGGCGACCGAGAAGCGCTGCCGCAGGTGACCGAGGCGCTCTACCGCCGCTACGACAGCGTCGTGCGCGGCTGCACCGTGCTTCCGCGCGGCTATGGAGATGCCGGCGTCGTCGCGCCGATTCCAGGTTCGCATCTCGGCGTTGCCATCGCGGTCGCAGGTGACCCGGAGATCGGCAGTCACGATCCACGCTTGGCGGCGGAGTACGCGGTGCTGGAAGCCGTGCGCAGCGTGGCCGCCGTCGGCGCGTGCCCGGTCGGCTTGACCGATTGTCTGAACTTCGGCAACCCGACGAAGCCAGAGCACTACGCGCAGTTCGTCGCAGCGGTCGACGGCCTCGTACGCGGCGCTGGAAAGCTCAATCTGCCGTTCGTCTCGGGTAACGTCAGCCTCTATAACGAAGGCGCCCGCGGCGAGGCGGTGCCGCCGTCGGCGATCGTCGCGTGCGTCGGCGTCCTCGAGGACGTGCGGCGCGTCGTCACGCCGGGGCTCAAAGCGGCAGGAGCGCTCCTCGTTGCTATCGACGACATCACAGAACTGCAGCGCATGATGGCGGATGACCGGGTCGCCGCGTGTGCGGTCGCGTGCAGCGAGGGTCTCGTGCCGGCGGTCGCGCGCATGGCGTTTGCCTCGGCGCGCGAGGGGCGCGCGCTCGGTGCAGAGCTTCACGATGCTGCGCCGGACGATGGCTTCGTTGCGTTCGTCGTCGAGATCGCTGCCGGCGAACACCACGCCGGACGCGTCGTGGGGCGCGTCGTGGCAGAGCCGGTCGTGCGTTCGCGCGATCGCCGCGAGGCGACGGCCGATCTCTACGCGGCATGGTCGGAGCGCCTGACGGAACTCTACGCGTGAGGCGAATCGCTGTGCTCGTCTTTCCCGGGACAAACTCCGAAGAAGAGACCGTTCGCCTTCTCCGCGCGTATGCAGGCGAGGCGGAGCTCGTCCATTGGAGCCGCGCCCGTACGCTGCCCGCGTACGACGCGTATGTCATCGCGGGCGGCTTCGCGTACGAAGACCGGATTCGCGCCGGCGCAATCGCGGCGCGCGACGCAATGATGGAGCCGGTCATCGACGGTGCGGTACGCGGAAAGCTCGTGCTCGGCATCTGCAATGGCGCGCAGATTCTGCTCGAGGCTGGTCTGGTTCCGGGCGGGTCCAACGGACGGCCAACGGCGGCGTTCACGCGCAACGCGCCTAACGGACATTTCATCTGCAAGCAAGTCAGCGTAAAACTCGCAGTCGATCCCCAGCGCAGTGCCATCACATCGTCGCTGGCACCCGGAGCGGTGATGCCGGCGTGGGCGGCGCACGCCGAGGGGCGCCTGGCGGCACGGGCGGCGGACCTGGCGGCACTCGTCGACGGCGAGCACGTGGCATTCGTCTACGCAAGACCCGACGGCGTCGTCGACGATGGCGCAACGCCGAACGGATCGGCATTGCGCTGCGCAGGGCTTGTAAACCGCGAAGGCAATGTTCTCGCGGTCATGCCGCATCCCGAACGCATCTATCCACAGCACTCGCCGCTCTTCGAGAGCTTCGTGCGGGCCGTGAACGCGCCGTGAAACGCTGGATCGCCGTGCGTCTGAAGCTTTCCGACAACACGGCCTATACGGCCCTCGTCGCGTTGCGAAGCACCGGCATCGACGTCGCCCACGTCGAGCGCGCGCGGCTGGTGCGCGCCGAGGGCGTGAGCGAGGCTGCGATGATCGCTGCGGTCGAGCGCGACGAAGCAATCTTCAACACGCATCTTCACGAAGCGCACGTACGTGAGGCTGACCATCCGCAAGCCGGCGAGATATGGGTCTGGCCGAGGGACGCAGGCGGCGACGCCTGGAGCTGGCAACTGCGAGATGGACGCGGCGCGCCGCTCGACACGGCCACGCTGAGGCGCGCATGCGATGCGCTCCTGTGCAACCCCGCCATCGAAGAGGCGCGGTACCCCGCATGAATCCGTCGTATACGATTGCGACGCTCGGCTCTCACTCCGCACTGCAAATTCTCAAGGGCGCACACGACGAGGGCTTTGCGACGCTTGCGATCGCAAACCGCGAAACCGAGGGTCTGTATCGCTCGTTTCGGTTCGTCGACGAGGTGATGACGCTCGAGCGCTACGCGGAGTTTCCGTCGATCGTCGCCGAACTCGAGCAGCGCAGGGTGATCATCGTTCCCCACGGCTCCTTTGTCGCGTACCTTTCGCTCGACGATCACAAACGCATGAAGATTCCATACTTCGGAAACAAGGCGGTGCTCGATTGGGAGGCGAGCCGGGACATGCAGCGCGAGTGGCTCTCGCGCGCCGGCTTGCGTCTTCCGCGGCAGTTTCGCAGCGGAGCGGAGATCGATCGCCCGGTGATCGTGAAGCTCTATGGGGCATTGGGCGGTAAGGGGTACATGTTCATCCGGGATGCCGCCGATTTCGAGACGCGTGCGACGCGCCTGCACGAAGCGTACATCATTCAGGAGTACGTTATCGGCGTGCCGCTCTACGTCCACTATTTCTATTCGCCGCTCGAGGACCGTCTGGAGATTCTGTCGATGGATCGCCGCTACGAGACGAACGTCGACTCGCTCGGCCGTATTCCTGCGGCTGCGCAAGAAGGCATGGACGTCGACCCTTCGTACGTCGTCGTCGGCAATCAGCCGGTGAGCCTGCGGGAGTCGATGCTGGCGGAAGCCTATGACATGGGCGAACGCGTCGTGAAGACGAGCCGGGAGATATGCGGGCCGAAGGGACTCTTCGGCGCATTTTGCATCGAAACGATCATCACGCCCGACATGAAGTTCTACGTCATGGAGATTTCGGCCAGGATCGTCGCCGGAACGAACCTCTTCATCGACGGATCTCCGTACTCATATCTCTACTATTCGGAACCGATGTCGACGGGCAGACGGATCGCGCGGGAGTTGAAGAACGCGCTGTTGAGCAACAATCTCGCGCTGGTGCTGGATGATTCGAGCGTTCTGTAGCGCGCTCGCGCTGTCGTTCGCGCTGCTGCCGCTTGCGGCAAGCGCCACGCTGGAGGCGGATCCGCAAGTGCTGTATGCGCAGATGAAGGCCGCGTACGACAAAGCTCAGGCGAACGGATGGGATTACCTCGATCAAGAGTACTATCTGAGCACGATCTTCAACGCTGGGCGCGCGTACTCGCTGCAGCGGCCGAACGACCCCGCGTACGGCGAGCTTGCGACGCTCGCGGTGCGGATGGGTGCAGCGCTCGACTACAACCCGCTGACGAATGAAGACGCGGCAACGTGGTACGTGCGTGAAGCGTGTCTGTGGGTGGGGAAGAACACGACTGACCCGAACCTCTTGCGCGATGCGGCGACGCTGCTCGTTCGCGTGAATGCGGAAGACGGTAATCCCGAGACGCTCGCAACGTTGGCGGACGAGGACGCCGTTGCGCTCGCGGCGCAGTTTCCGCACGACGTACAGGCGGAACGTCTTCCGCTGGAAGCCGATTGGCGTGCGTGGCAGCTCACGCACGATCCCGCGTGGCGCTCGAAGGCGCTCGCGCGCGCGGCGCAGCCGGATTTCCCGATTGCTGACCTTTCGGTGCTGGACGCGGGTGCCTTCGTCGACGCCGCGCAGAATGCCCTCGCGAACGTTAGCGGTTACACACCGCAGGACCGCGCGAACGCGGCCGTCATCGTCGATCGGCTGCGCCGCGTCGGGAAGCTGCAGGTCATCGCCCGGACGCGCGCCGTCCCGGAGAGCGTCTATTTGACGCGGCTCGCGCCGGCCGACGAGTACTTCGGGCCGTTCGGGATGTCGGTGCTTGGCATCGAAAACGATATCAAACACGTGAACTTCATGCTCGACTACAAGTACGGAAATCGCGAGAGCGATGCGGCGGTGAACGTTGCGGTGGCGGTTGACGACATGCACCGCGTCTATCCGCGCGACCGCGACATGGCAAAGCTCCTGTACGAGTGCATCGCGATGCTCGGCCGAATGACGACGCCGCAGGCCCAGGCGGAGGCGGCGCATTTGCGCGGCATCTTGACCGTGGAGTACCAGAGCTCGCCGCAGGCGCAGCAACTGCTCGGCAGCCCGCAACCCGGCTCGTGAAGGGGATCGCGCTCAGCTGCATCGGCAGTCACTCCGCACTCGACGTGGCGGCGGGCGCGCGCGCGCAAGGACTGCGCAGCATCGTGCTCACGGCGCGCGGACGGGAGCGCACGTACGCGCAGCACTTTGCACGCCGGGCCGGTCCGCCCCCGCGCGGGTGCGTCGACGAAGTGATCGAGCTGCGCGACTTTACGGAACTCTTGGACGCGAGCGTGCAGGCTCGACTCCTGGCGAACAACGCGATCTTCGTTCCCAACCGCTCGTTCGAGGTCTATCTGCGCCGACGCTACACATACGACGAGATCGAGCGCGGCATGACGGTTCCGGTGTTCGGAAACCGGCGTCTGCTGCGTGCGGAGGAGCGCGATGAGCCCGACAATCAGTACGCGCTCCTGCGGCGCGCGGGGATCGTGCATCCGCTGCAGTTCGGCTCGCCCGAGGAGATCGATCGGCTTGTGATGGTGAAGGCGCCGCACGCGCGTATCAGCTTCGAGCGCGCGTTCTTCCTCTGCTCGTCGCCGCGCGAGTATCGCGAGGCGGCGGCGCGGCTCATGGACGAGGGAAGCCTGAGCGAAGCGGGATTGGCGGGTGCGATCATCGAGGAGTATTTGCTCGGTCCGGCGATCAACTTGAACTTTTTCTACTCTCCGGTGCTGGGCGAACTCGAACTGCTCGGCACCGACACGCGCCGTCAGACAAACCTCGAAGGGTTGCGCAACGTGCCGCCGAGCGCGTTGGATGCGGTACGCTCGATTCCGATGCGCCTGGAAGAAGCCGGCCACATCGCCGCGACGATGACGGAGTCGATGTTGGAGACGGCGTTCGCGATGGGTGAAGCGTTCGTCGCGGCAGCAAGCGAGGCAACGCCTCCCGGCGTCATCGGACCGTTCGCGCTGCAGTGTACGATCGTCGCCGGGCCGCCGAAAGGGCTCGTCTGCTACGACGTGTCGCTGCGCATTCCCGGCTCCCCCGGCACGCGCTTCACACCCTACTCGGCATACCGCTGGGGGCGCGACGTCTCGGTCGGCGAGCGCATCGCGATGGAAGTAGTCATGGCGCGCGACGCGAATACGCTGGACGCAATCGTCACATAGGAGGAGTTTATGGCTACACAAGCATTGGAAGAGCGCGCCGGCGCGATCACGTTCAAAGGTGAGCCCAAAACGCTCGTCGGACGCGCGCTGCGCGAGGGCGACGCGCTACCGCAGTTCACGCTCGTCGGCGCGGATCTGCAGCCGGTCTCGCCGCGGGCGCTCACGGCGAAGGGCGCGGCGATGCTCGTCGTGGTTCCGTCGCTCGACACCGGCGTCTGCTCCCTGGAATCCAAGACCTTCAACGCACGCATCGGCGAGCTGCCGGCCGGGGTGACGGCGTACGTCGTGAGCCGCGATCTGCCGTTCGCGATGGCGCGATGGGCGAAGGAGCAGGGCGACATGAAACTGCAGATGCTCTCGGATTATTTGGATCATAGCTTCGGACGGGCGACAGGCTTGGAGATCAAGGAGTTGGGTCTGCTCGCGCGGGCCGTGATCGTCGTCGGAAAGGACGGCCGCGTGCGCTCCGTGCAGCTCGTGCACGAGGTCGCGCAGGAACCGAACTACGACGACGCGATCGCCGCTGCGAGGGCGGCCGCATCGTAGCGATTCTCGATTTCGGCGCGCAGTACAGCCAGCTCATCGCGCGCCGCACGCGCGAACTGGGCATCTACTGCGAGATCCATCCCTACGATACGCCGTGGAACGCGCTTGCGCAGCTTTCGCCCACGGCGGTCGTGCTTACTGGCGGCCCAGAATCGGTGCTGCTTGCGGACTCGCCGGACCTCGATCCGGCGATTCTGCGCAGCGGCCTTCCGGTGCTCGGCATCTGCTACGGCATGCAGCTCGTCACGCGCCACTTCGGCGGCGAGCTGCACAAGCTCGAGCGTGCCGAGTACGGCCCAGCGGTGCTGCGCGTCGATGCAGGGAGTTCGCCGCTCTTCGCGGGCGTGCCGGAACGCACGCGCGTGTGGATGTCGCACGGCGACTCCGTGACGCGCCTGCCGAGAGGCTTCGCAGCGCTTGCATCGACAGAGCGCTGCGCCGTCGCTGCGATCGGTGACGAGCGCCGCCGCATCTACGGCGTGCAGTTTCACCCGGAGGTAGCGCATACGGAGCACGGTAAGGCGGTGCTCGAGAACTTTCTGCGCCGCGTCGCGAACGTGCCGCCGGATTGGGCAATGGAGTCGTTCGTCGACACGGCGACCGAAGAGATACGCGCGCGCTTGGGTGACGCGCGTGCAATCTGCGCGCTCTCGGGCGGCGTCGACTCCGCCGTCGCCGCGACGCTCGTCGCTCGCGCGATCGGCGAACGGTTGACGTGCGTCTTCGTCGATCACGGGCTCCTTCGCAAAGGAGAGGCGCAGAGCGTGCTCGCGGCGTTTCGTGACGTGCTGCACCTCGACGTGCGCACGATCGACGCGCGCGCGCGCTTTGTCCGTGCCCTTGCCGGCGTGGAAGACCCCGAGCGCAAGCGCATCATCATCGGCCACGAGTTCATCGCCGTCTTCGAAGAGGCAGCGCGCGCGATTCCGGACGTACGCTTTCTCGTGCAGGGAACGCTCTACCCCGACGTCATCGAATCGAAGACCCCACAGAGTAAGGCGGGGCACAAGATCAAGTCGCATCACAACGTCGGCGGGCTGCCGGAGAAGATGGATCTGGAGCTGCTCGAACCGCTGCGCTCGTTGTTCAAAGACGAGGTGCGGGAGCTCGGACGCGTGCTCGGCCTGCCCGAGCACGTGGTACGACGACAACCATTTCCGGGGCCGGGCCTTGCCGTGCGCATTATCGGCGACGTGACGGAGGAGAGGCTTGCGATCGTTCGCGACGCGGACGCGATCGTCCGCGAAGAGATCGATGCGGCGCCGCTCGATCCGCATCCGTGGCAGTACTTCGCGGTGCTGACGCCCGTGCGCAGCGTCGGCGTAATGGGAGACGGCAGAACCTACGCGACTCTCGTGGCCGTGCGCGCGATCACGAGCGACGACGGCATGACCGCCGACTGGGCACGCTTACCTGCGGAGCTCTTGGAGCGTATCTCGACGCGCATCGTGAACGAAGTCGCAGGCGTGAATCGCGTCGCGTACGATATTACGTCGAAGCCTCCCGCCACCGTCGAGTGGGAGTGACGGCGCGCTGATGCGAGTGCTCGTGGTCGGAGCTGGAGCGAGGGAAGATGCATTGTCGTGGCGTCTCGCAGCATCGCCGTCGTGTGAGGCGATCTTTGCATCGCCGGGGAATGCGGGGACCGCGCAACGTGGCGCAAACTGGGCGATCCCGGCGACCGATGGGAAACGGCTCGCGCAGCGCTGCAAGGACGAGCGCATCGATCTCGTCGTGCTCGGACCCGAGACGTCGATCGCGGCTGGCGTCGGCGACCGGCTGCGTGAAGCGGGCGTTGCCGTCTTCGGGCCTTCACGCGCGGCGGCCCGGCTCGAATCGAGCAAGATATTCGCCAAGCGCTTCATGGAGCGGCACGGTATTCCGACGGCTCGAGCGAGCGCTGCGCACTCGCTCGAGAGCGCAGTGCGCGCTCTCGAGCACCACGGCGAGAGCGTTGCGATCAAAGCCGACGGCCTCGCGTCGGGTAAAGGCGTTGTCGTCGCCGGCGACCGTCACACCGCGCGCGCGACGCTCGCGCAGTGGTATGGAAGCGCACACGTTCCGGGCGGAGGCAACGATGTGCTCATCGAGGATCGCCTCGAAGGACGCGAGTTGAGTCTTTTTGCAATCGGAGACGGCAGGCGATTCGCTCCGTTTTCGTCGGCGTGCGACTACAAGCGTGCCGGCGATGGCGATACGGGCCCGAACACCGGCGGTATGGGCGCGTATTCGCCGCCGCTGGGATTTCCAGCGGACGTTCAAGAGATCGTGCGCGAGCGCGTGCTCGAACCGCTACAGCGCGGCTTGGCGGAAGAAGGGGAAAGGTTCGTCGGCGTGCTTTACTGCGGGCTTATGTGGACCGCCGCGGGACCATTCGTCATCGAGTTCAACGTGCGCTTCGGCGATCCGGAGGCACAGGTGCTGTTGCCCCGCGTCGAGGGCGACGTTGCCGCTGCGTTGCATGGAGCAGCGACGGGTCATTTCGACGAACGCGCGCTTTCGTTCTCGCACGATGTGTGCGTCGGCGTGGTGCTCGCAACGTCTGGGTATCCTGCGACGTCGACACCGCTATCCGGCCTGCCGGCGCAGGTGGACCTGCCCGACGGCTGCTGCATGTTCTGGGGAAACTCGACGCTGCGCAACGATACGGTCGACGTGGACGGGGGAAGGGTTATGACGGTGACCGGCCGCGGGGTCGATCTCGCAGCGGCACGCGAGCGCGCGTACGCGGGCATACAAACGCTCGCGTCGATACTCGGCGCGTACGAGCTCACCTATCGCGGTGACATCGCCTGCGGTCCGGCGCGTTGAGTAGGGCGCTCTTAGGTTCCGAAGCGTTGTGTGTAGCGCGCGTTCGGAGCGAGCAGTATCCGACCGTGCGGATAGTCGAGATAGAGATCGTAATAGCGTAGAAAGTCTTGGCCGAGGATGCCGTCGTAGTCTTCGATTTCAAACTTCGACGGATCTTGCGTGAGGTAGAAGAGCCATCGCGGAAATGTCCATGACGAGACGCGCAGCGGGCCGAGATCGATTGGACGATATCCGACGGTGCCGCCCACGCCTTCGAAGTTGCCGAGAAACGGCGATTGCGCCTCCATCTCGTCACCAAGACCTTGATCGACGAGCGCAGCGGGATGCTCTCTGGCGAAGCTCGAGAAGAGCAAGCTCCGATCCGCGCCCGTGTCGACGAGCATGCGCATCGTGGAGACCTGGCCAAGGCTGACGAAAATGGCGGGAATGCCGTCGTCGAGGGCAATGGGAATCGCCACGGCACCCGCAGGCGGCGTGAAGCTTTGCGGCGAGATCGCTTCGACGGTGCCATCGGCGTAGTCGACGTGGAGCACGACGCAGTCGAGGAAGTCAAATCCCAATAGGCCCGCCACCGGCTCGTTGCCGGCGATCGTTTCGAAGGGCAGGCTCTCGATGTGGACGTTCTGCATCGAGAGCGCGCCGATCGTCATGGATGGAACGACCGCATCGCTTTCGGTGTACGTGCCTGCCGTCTCTTCGGTGATATGGCCGTGCTCCACGTAACCGAGCGCATGGACGATGCCGCGATCGAGCGCGATCGCGCTCGCGCCGCTGTCGAGCTGCATGTTCACCGTATGTGATCCCATCCGGACCGGAATGATGATACGATCGTCGATGATCTTGGCCGGTAGGATCGCCGTTGGCTGCGCGAACGTGACAATGCTGCGACTCTGCGGCATCGCGATGAGTGACGGGTCGATCGGTCCACCGACCTGCGCATCGACCAAACGGCGGTCGATTTCGCGCAGGCCGTTGTCGATGTTTTCGTGGACGTGCCAGGCGAACGAGAGCCCCAGCGTCGTGCGGTAATCGCTGTACGTGAAGACCATCGTATGCCCTGGATAGTTCACGGTGCGTTCGTCCAGAAGTGACGTTCGCGCGTCGATGTAGAGCGTCTGTGGCACGCCCGACGGCGGATCGACGAGCACCTCGTACGCGTCGTACGGCTGTGAGACGTGGCCGACGAGGCGAACGCCGGTAGGTGCAGCGCGCGGGTTGAGCACCGCCGCCGTGAAAGCGTTATCGTCGATCGTGACGCGGTCGTGAACGCCGCTCTCCTCCATGATCTCCCCGTTGGCGTTCTGCGACCAGCCATGACCGCCGATCGAGCCTTGCGCGTCGGTGACCGACCCGATCGTGCTATCGGTGCGGTAGTCGTCGCCTGAAAACACGTCGGCCTCGGTTCCGCTGAGATCGCCTTCGGTGATGCTCCAATGCAGCACGCGCGTTCGCGGCCTTCCCGGCGTCGACGTCCCGAGCGCCGTGCGGTACGCGCGTAGCACTCCGACGAGGGCGCTGCGTGGGGCCGCACGGTGGGCGGGCGCCGCGCTCACGGTGAGGACGGCGAGCACGACGACGAGCGAGCTACGCATGGTGAATCACCCGCATGAAGAGCGCGTTCGGCTTGACGATGACGCGCCCGTGCGGATAGTCGAGATAGACGTCAAAGAATCGTAAGAAGTCAAAGCCGAGCGCGGCGTCGACTGCGCGGTTCTCGCTCAAGTAGAGCGGTTCGTTCGATGCGCGTACGTTCGGCTGTTGAAAATTGACGGTTCCGAAGTGCACCGACGTCGGCTGCGCGATCCATTCGCGTGCAACGCGTTTGCCAAACGATCCGTTGTTGGCAAATGGCAGATTTTGGCTCGCGATTGCGCCGCCGCCGGTGAACAACTCGGGGTGCGCGGCGAGAAACGTTCCGAAAAACTCGGTGTGGACGATTTCGTTGGCAAGCAGAACGTTACCACTCGTCACGTCGCCGACCCCGACGGAGAGAAAAGGAAAACCATCATCGAAATCGAGCGGGTAGATCAATCCGCCGGGCACAGGATCGTTGGAGTCGAACGACGACGCAGGCAAGACCTGCACGGTTCCGTTCACATAGTCGATTTTGAAGACGTTTCCGGCGAGAAAATCGTAGCCCAGCACGCCGACGACTTCGGTGTTGCGAAACCACGCAAAGCTAAACGGCATCGCGTCGAGCGCCAGTTCGTTGCGCACGAGAGGGCCGACGGTTGCCGTGCGGACAAGCGTTTCGAAGGGCACGTCTGCGCCGCTGGGCGACCGGTCGACGCTTCCGTACGTGGGCAGCCCCATTTGTTTCGCGACGTCTTCGTCGATGATGTCTTCCGGCGACGCCGTGTCGAGCATCATGTCCAGTCCTCGTCCGTTGACGGTCATGCGCAGAATTATGGTACCGTCGTCGTACATCTGCGCGGGAATCGTGAGCGCGACCTGCGAGTAGGGCGTGAACGGCGCGCTCGGTGGCTGCGCAAACTGAGAGGCACTGATGGCGACGCCGCCTTGCATCGACGTGCAGACGTAGTCGTCGTCGAGGGTTCTGGGATACCACGTGTCGTGGACGTGCCAGGCGCTCGTGACGCCGTCGACGGTCCGAAAGTCGTCGAAGGTTCGCACGAGGCGATGACCATCGTGCACCCATTCGACGCGCGTAATGAGTCCGCTCGCGACGTCGTAGAATATCCATTCGGGATGAGCGCTGCCGGCGACCTGCACTTTGACGACGTACGCGGGATCGGCGCCTTGCGTTTGGCCGGCAACGCTCGCGTCATTCTTCGGATCCGCGGCATCCTCGTTGACCTGCTGTGAGAAGAAGGTCACGTCGTCCGTCGTCGTCGTCGGTGAGACGAAACCGTTCTGATCGCGGTGCCAGCGGTGCCCGTTCTGCTGCCCGTACTCCTCAAGAAATGGTCCGCGCATGATGCGCGAATGGTAGTCGGTGCCGGAACGCTCGAGGTGCAGGGTCCCCGACATGCCGCTGTCGGTGAAGCGCCAGTCTTCGACGACCGTGTCGCGGCCCAACGGTCGCCCCACGGCCACGTCGTGAGCGGACAAGATTGCCGCCAAATGGGCGGACGCCGGCGCGAGGTTTGGAGGCGGAGCATCGAGCGCGTCGACGCTCTGCGCTCGCGCGGAAAAACCCATGGCGAGCAACGCCGCTATCCAAGCCGCGCTGGCGATTCCTACTCGCATTGCGACACCCCCGTGACGAATGCGTGCTTGTATTCGCCCCCGGCAAGCAATCCCCCGGCGTGTTACGCAAACCTTCGGTTGCCGAACAGGCGTTCGAGGCGCGTCGGCGAAGAATGAACGCGATGCAATATCAGTACCAACCGCCTCAGCAGCGCTTGGCAGCGCCGGCGATCCCCACGCACTCACTGCTCGCGCAGGTGCTCGGTATCTCCGCGCTCGGCTTCTGCATTACGGCGCTCGCAGCATGGCTCTTCCCCGGGATTGCGCCCGGTGCCGGGATGATCGCCATGCTTGCCGGCCTCGGGTTGCTCTTCGGCTGCATGGCAGCACGAAAAAACGAGGCGCTCTCGTTGACGCTCTTCTACGCTTTCACGTTCTGTGAAGGGCTCGGCATCGCGCCCGTCATCAGCCAGCATAATCAAACGATGGGGCCGAGTGTCGTCACCGAAGCGGCGCTGACGACGGGCCTAGGCATGTTCGCACTCGGCGCAGTCGTCTACGCGACGGGGCTCGATTTGCGGCGCTTTCAAGGCTACGTGACGCTTGCGCTCTTGGGGCTCGTGCTGCTCGGTATCGTCTCGATCTTCGTACGCTTCATTCACCCGCAAGTCTACGCGTATTTGGTGCTCGCCATCTTCACCGCGTACGTGCTCATCGACTTCGCGCGCATTCGCGCGGGAGGCGATGGGTACACGCCCGTCATGCTTGCGGTGAGCATCTACCTCGACGCGCTCAATATCTTTTTGGCCCTGCTGACGATCTTCGGGGGCCGTCGCAGGGACTAACGTGTGCGGCGTCGTCGGCATCTACGCTCCGGGGCGCGATGCCGCGCGCCTCGCGTTCTTCGCGCTCTATGCCCTGCAGCATCGCGGACAGGAGTCTGCGGGCATTGCAGCAGCCGACGGCGGGGCCATTCGCTCGCACAAAGCGATGGGGTTGCTCGGTGCGATCTTCGACGAAGCGATCCTCTCGGAGTTGTCTGGGCCCATCGCCGTCGGGCACACGCGCTACTCGACGAGCGGATCATCGATCGTCGTCAACGCGCAGCCGCTCTTGGAGCGCAGTGAACTCGGCGACTTCGCGTTCGCGCACAACGGGAACCTGACGAATACGCAGACCCTACGTGAGACGCTCTCGCCGCAGGTCGTCTTGCAAGCAAGTTCCGACTCCGAAGTGCTTGCGAAGATGCTCGTCGAGCGCTCGGGATCGCTTGTGGAGCGCACCGCGCACGTGCTCGAGGTGGCGCGCGGCGCGTACTCGGTCGTGCTCTGCACCGGCGACGAGCTGTACGCGTTTCGCGATCCATGGGGCGTGCGTCCCCTCGCGCTCGGCGCGCTCGACGAGGGCGGGTACGTCGTCGCATCCGAGTCGTGCGCGTTGGGAACAATCGGCGCGCGCTTCGTGCGCGAGATCGAGCCGGGCGAGATTCTTCGCATCGGTGAGCACGGTATCGAATCACGAAGGGTGATCGACGACGACAAACCACCGGCGCTCTGCATGTTTGAGTACATCTACTTCGCGAGACCCGACTCGCAGTTCGCCGGGCGTTCGGTCTACATGGCGCGCTACGCGATGGGTCAGGCGCTCGCGCGCGAGCATCCCGTCGAGGCCGACGTCGTGATGGCCGTTCCCGACTCGGCGGTGCCGGCCGGCATCGGATACGCAGCGCAGAGCGGTTTGCCGTACGTCGAAGGCTTGATCAAGAATCGCTATATCGGCCGCACGTTCATCAGCCCCGATCAGCAGATGCGCTCCCGAGGCGTCCAGCTGAAGTTCAATCCGTTGGTCGAGAACCTGCGCGACCAGCGCGTAGTCGTCGTCGACGACTCCATCGTGCGAGGAACCACGACGCCGCGAATCGTCTCCTTGCTTCGAGAAGCGGGCGCGCGCGAAGTGCACTTACGCATCAGCGCGCCGCCCATTACGCACCCGTGTTATCTTGGTGTCGACATGGCGACGTACGACGAACTCATCGCGGCGAACAAGAGCGTCGAGGAAATTCGAGCGCACACCCGTGCAGATTCACTGGGCTACTTGAGCCTAGCGGCGCTCATTGCCGCAACCTCACGGCGCCGCGAGGAGATGTGCCTCGGCTGCCTTACGGGCACGTACCCCAGCAAACCCGAGGCAGCGACAGTCAAATAGCCATACATCCTTACGTGTTCTTCGGAGTCATAGCATCAGGGCTGTCGTCGCTTTGTGATGATATGGGGAATCGGTGTTCGCGGACGTCGACAGCGTACGCGCGCAGTGCTTCGACTGCGTCGCGTCCGAACTCGGCGTAGCGGCGCGCGAAGCTCGGTGAGTGCGCATAGAGCCCGAGCACGTCGTGCAAGACTAATACCTGCGCGTCGCAGTGCGGCCCCGAGCCGATGCCGATCGTCGGAATCGATAGCAGTGCGGTGATCTCGCGCGTGATCTCGGCATCTACGACCTCGAGCACGATCGCGTAGGCACCGGCAGTTTCGATCGCCTGAGCATCGGCGACGAGCCGATCGTGATGCGTGCGCATCTTGTATCCTGGCCCGAGACCGGCGGTCTGCGGCGTGATTCCGATGTGTCCGACGACGGGAATGCCGGCGCGCGCGATTGCGCGCACACGATCCGACTCGTGTACGCCGCCTTCGAGCTTCACCGAGCACGCGCCGCCCTCTTTCACGAGGCGAATCGCGTTCGTGAGGGCTTGCTCGTCGCTCACCTGATACGAGCCGAAGGGCATGTCGACGATGACGTGCGCACGCGCGGTCCCGCGCGCGACGGCCTGCGCGTGGTGGACCATCTGTTCCATCGTGACGGGTGTCGTTTCGTCGTATCCGAGAACGACGTTGCCGAGGCTGTCGCCGACGAGCACGACGTCGATACCGCTCTCTTCAGCGAACCTGCCGAATGGCGCGTCATAGGCGGTGATGACCGGAAAGATGTGCTTATTCTTGCGGCGTTTGATGGCTCCGGCGGTCAAGCGCCGGAAGACGGGCGCTCTTGCCGGCTCGTACGGGCGTGCGTCGTGAGCGCCGGACTGCGGTTTCGTCGACATCGCTACTGCGCCAATCGCTCCGCGAGAGCGAGGAAGGCACGCACCGGTACGCCGGTCGGTCCCTTTGCAGACCATGCCGATCCGCGATCGAGATACGCGGTGCCGGCGACGTCGAGGTGAACCCAGGGCGTCTCGCCGACGAAGGCGTGGAGAAACGCGGCCGCCGTTAGCGTGCCGCCGTCGCGTCCGCCGGTGTTCTTGAGATCGGCGATGTCGCTGCGCATCTGCCGGCCGTAGTCGTCGAAGAGCGGCATGCGCCAGTAGCGTTCGCCCGTCGGCTTCGCACACGCGAGCACGAGCTCGGCAAAGGCGTCGTCATTCGAGATGAGGGCCGCCGCAGCGTGCCCGAGCGCGATGACACAGGCGCCGGTCAACGTCGCGCAGTCGACGATGCGCGTCGCGCCGCATTCGTTTGCGTAGCAGAGCGCGTCTGCGAGGATGAGGCGGCCCTCCGCATCCGTGTTGATGATCTCGATGCTCTTGCCGTTCATGGCGCGCACGATATCACCGGGTTTCGTCGCGCGGCCGCCGGGCATGTTCTCCGTCGCCGGAACGATGCCGACGACGTTCAGCTTGGGTTTGAGCTTACCGATAGCCGACATCGCGGCGATCACCGCCGCGCCGCCGGACATGTCGTACTTCATATCCTCCATGCGCTCCGCCGGCTTGATCGAGATGCCGCCCGTGTCGAACGTGATTCCCTTACCGACGAGCGCGAGAAGGTCTTTGCTCGAAGGCGCTCCATTATAACGAAGCACGATGAACTTCGGCGGCTGCGCGCTGCCGGCAGCAACGGAGAGAAAAGAGCCCATACCTTTGGCGCGGGCCCAATCTTCGTCGCGCACCTCCGCCGTCATCCCGCTCTCGCTTGCAGCCTTGACGGCCTCCTCGGCGAGATGCGTCGGCGTCATGTCGTTCGACGGCGTGACCGCGAGGCGGCGTGCGAAGTTCACCGCGTCGCCGGCGACACTACCGTAACGCGCGCCGGCCTCGAGCGCCTTTCGATCGCCATTGCCGGAGAGGATCGCGACGCTCTCGATTGCGACGCGCCGCTCTGGATCGCGCTGGTAGATCGTGATCTCGAAGGAGCCCGTCGTCGCGCCTTCGGCAACTGCCGCCGCAGCCTCCCTCGCGCGGCCGGAGAGTTCTTCGGGAAGTGCGATCGCGACGTCGGAGATGCCCAGGCGTCCGAGTACGCGGACTGCGGCGCCGGCGTAGCGTGCGAGCATGAACGGTTCGAGTTGCGCGCGGTCGCCGAGCCCGACGGCAAGCACGCGGCGAAACGGCTTGTCTTTGGCATGGAGCAATGCGTGTTCGCAGAGTTTCCCCTGCAGTTCGCCTCCTGCTACAACGTCGGCCAGCGCTCCGGAGAGCGCGGCATCGAGTGCGACAGCCGCACCGGACAGGCGCCCGTCGCTGAAGACGGGGACGACGATCGCGCCGGCGCGCACTTCGACTGGCGCATCGTGAACGATGCGAATTTGCATGGTCTGCCTTTCGATGAGGTGAAGGGAGAAGTATGCAGAGAACCCACGCCGGGCCTTCGCGGTGAGCGATGCGTACGCCCGCTCGGGCGTCGACATCGGGGCCGGAAACGAGGCCGTTTCGCGCTACAAAACCCTGCTGCGGCAATGGCGGCATCCCTCGCAGCTCGACGCGGTGGGCGGCTTCGCGGGGCTCTTCCGGCTGCCCGGCGACGACAGCCGCGCGCTTGTCGCCTCCGCCGACGGCGTGGGAACGAAGCTGCTCATCGCGGCTGCGCTGCAGTGTTATGATGACGTCGGCGCCGATCTCGTGAACCACTGCGTGAACGACCTCCTCGTGCAGAACGCGACGCCGCTCTTCTTTCTCGACTATCTCGCCGTGGGGCGGCTGAACCCCGATGTTGCGGCCCGCATCGTCGGCGGCTGCGCGCGCGCCTGCGCGGCGCATACGTGTGCGTTGCTCGGAGGAGAGACCGCGGAGATGCCGGGCGTCTACGCCGACGATCACTTCGACCTCGCCGGAACGATCGTCGGCGTCGTCGCCGTCAACGAAATTCCCGATCCAGCCAAGGTCGTGCCCGGTGACGCGATCATCGCGCTGCCAGCCGCCGGTATGCACACGAACGGGTACTCGCTCGCGCGCGCGTTCATTCCGTCGCAGGAGTGGGCCCAGCCGTTCGGCTTGGGTGGCACGTATGCCGACGCTTTGCTTGCCGAACACTCGTCATACTACGAATCGGTGCGCGCCATTCAAAGCGTCGCGCGCGTGAAGGCAATGGCACACATCACGGGCGGCGGATTGCTCGAGAACGTGCCGCGCACGCTGCCCGAGAACGTGAAAGCAATCTTCGAACAGTCGCGTTGGGAGGTTCCGGCGATCCAGCGCGAGCTCGTACGGCGCGCGGGGCTTGCGCACGAGGAGCGCTATCGCACGCTCAACATGGGCATCGGTTTTACGCTCGTCGTGCCGCTGAACGAAGCGATGCGAGCCGTCGGCGCGGTTCCGCGCGCGAAGGTCGTTGGGTGGATCGAAGGGCGCAATGGAGACGAGTCGCAGGTTATCGTGCATCCGGCGCGCGAGTAGTGCACGAACTCGTCAATCTCGTGGTCGCGCTCGACGAGCGATTCGACGAAGCGGCGTGCGCTTCGGCTCGCCTGCGCGTTGCGGCAACAGAATGTACGGTCGAGGAGCGCGGGAGCGCCGACGATCGCACCCTGGCATGGATCGATCTGCGGTTCGGCGGATCGTGGAGCGGCGAAGCACTTCGCTCGCGCAACGTCGTCGCCGCGCGTGACGGTGAGCCCGTCGGCTTTGCGTCGTTCGCTGCGCAGGGTTTGCGCTTCCGGTGGCTGCGCGGCATGGCGAGCGAGCCCGGTGTCGGCGTCTTCGGCCCGTTCGGGGTGACAGCGAGCGAGCGCGGGCGGGGGACCGGAGGCGCGCTTGCGACAGTTGCGTTATGCGGGTTACGCCGTCTTGGCTTCAAGAGGGCGCTCATTGCAGCGGTGGGCGACGAACGGCTCGTAGAGTGGTACGCGGGCGCCTGCGGCGCCACGGTAGCGGAGCGTTTCGATCGCTCCGCGCTTGTATCGCGCACGCGCGCGGTGGTCATGGCGTCGGGTGCGGGAACGAACGCGCAAGCGGTGATGCGCGCGTCGCAGCACAGTGCGATTCCGCTCGACATCGCCGCGGTCGTGACGAATCATGCGGATGCCGGCGTGCGGGAACGTGCGAGTGCGCTTGGAGTGCGGGACGTCGTGCTGGAGTGGCGACGGGACGCTGAGACGCGTGAGGCCTACGACGAGCGGCTCCTGCAATGCGTTCTCGCGCTGCAGCCAGAGCTCGTGCTCTTGCTGGGCTGGATGCATCTCCTGCCATCGCGGTTCGTGGATGCGTTTGGGGAGCTGCTGAACTTGCATCCTGCATTTCTGCCGCTCGATCCTTCACGCGACGTCGTCGGCATGCCCGATGGCTCGATGATCCCGGTATTTCGTGGACCGCACGCTGTGCGCGACGCCGTACGCATGGGATGCCGATGGATCGGCTCGAGCGTGCATCGCGTCACCGCGCAGACGGACCGCGGATCAGTCTTGATGCGCGTGCCGTTGCAACTGCAGCCGGAAGAAGATGAAGAGCGGGTCTACGCACGCCTGCGAACGATGGAGCGCGCCATGGTGCCGCGCGCCGTCATGTGCTGGGCGTACGAGCGATGATCGCGGTGAGCGCATGCGGTTCGGCCAAGAACGCGTCGTGCCCGTGATCGCTGCGCAGTTCCGCGTACGATGCATGCGCCCCTCGAGCGCGGAAGCGCTCTGAGGCGGCGCGCACGTCCTGCGGCCGAAAGAGCCAATCCGACGAGATTCCGACAAAGAGGAGGTTGGTACCGGCACGTATGCGCGCCTCGCGTACGTCGAACGCGTCCATCGCGCGCGTGAGCGTCGCATACGTTGCAGCATCCATGCGTGCAGAGAACGCTTGCGCTTGGCGGTCGAGGTAGCCCTCGACGTCGAAGCGATCGACGCCCGCGCGGTCCGGGCGCCTTCCGTGGCGCTCGTTCAGCAGCTCCTCCGACTTGTAGGTGAGCATCGCGATCTTGCGTGCCAGGCGCAGTCCGCGGTCCGGGTCGAGGTCGAGCGCTTCACGTTGCACCGCGTTGAGCGCGACGCCCATGGCGCTGAAATGGTCGTGTGCGCCGACGACGATCGCACGGCCGACGCGATGCGGTGCGTCGAGCGCCCACTGCAGCGCCTGCATGCCGCCGAGCGAACCGCCGATGACCGTCTCAAGACGTTCGATTCCCAGCACGCTCAGCGCGCGCTGCTGCGCGCGCACGATGTCGGCAACGGTGACGCGGCCGCAAGAGATCGCAGATGATCCATAGCATCCGCCCAGCACGTTGATGCCGATGACACTCCAGGAACCGTCGGCGAAGAGCCCGCCCTTCTCGAACATACCGGGCCACCAATCGCGAACGCGGCTCGAACCGGTGAGTGCGTGCGTCACGAGTGCGATGCGCTCGGCGGCCCCTCGACCTCGTTCACTTCGTGCGCTATGCCCGGGATATAGGGTGACGCGCTGAGTGGCGCGGTCGAGGCGTTCACCGGAATCGAGCGTGAACGCCCCGATTTCGACGTCGAGTTCCTGCGCTTCCATCGGCTGGGACGCGATCACGCCGAGAGCGCCTGCTCGAGGTCGCCGATGATGTCGCGGCGGTCCTCGATACCGATCGAGAGCCGGATCGTCGATGCGTCGATTCCGCTGCGCAACCGTTCGGGGACCTGCAGCTGCTGGTGCGTCGTCGACGCAGGGTGAATGACGAGGGACTTCGCATCGCCGACGTTCGCGAGAAGAGAGAAGAGCTTCAGCCGATCGATGAGCGCCTTTGCTTCCCTCTCACCACCGTCGACGCGGAAGGTAAGGATCGCCCCGAAGCCGCCGCGCAGATACTTCTTCGCGCGGGCGTGCGCCGGATCGTCCGCAAGCCCTGGGTACGAGACGCTGCGGACGCGTGGGTGACGTGCGAGAGACTCGGCGACGGCGAGGGCGTTGCTGCAATGCCGCTCCACGCGCACGCCGAGCGTCTCGAGACCTTGGAGCAGCAGCCACGCGTTGAAGGGTGAAAGGGCCGCGCCGACATCACGTAGCAGCTGTACGCGCGCCTTGACAATGTACGCTTGATTGCCGAACGCCGCTGCGTACTGTAGACCGTGGTACGACGGATCGGGTTCGGTAAACTCCGCGAAGCGTTCGTGCGCTGTCCAGTCGAAAGAGCCTCCGTCGACGATGACGCCGCCGATCGCCGTGCCATGACCGCCGATGAACTTCGTCGCCGAGTGCACGACGACGTCTGCTCCCCAGTCGAACGGGCGCAGAAGATAGGGCGTTGCCAACGTGTTGTCGACGATGAGGGGAAGGCCGTGCGCGTGCGCGATCGCCGCGACGGCTTCGACGTCGAGCACGTCGATCTTCGGGTTTCCGATCGTTTCGGCGAAGAGCGCCTTTGTGTTCGGGCGAATGGCGGATACGATGGCCGTGGGATCGGAGAAGTCGACGAGTGAGACCTCGACGCCGAAACGCGGCAGCGTGTGTGCGAACGCGTTGTAAGTGCCGCCGTAGAGAGAGGCCGCGCTCACGACGTGATCGCCGGCGCGCGCGATGTTGAGAATGGAATAGACGACGGCTGCCTGTCCGCTTGCCGTCGCGAGCGCGCCGGCGCCGCGTTCGAGCGCAGCGACGCGCTGCTCGAAGACGTCGGTCGTCGGGTTCATGATGCGCGTGTAGATGTTGCCGAACTCCTCGAGGGCAAAGAGTTTGCCGGCGTGGTCGGTCGAGTCGAAGAGATACGAGGTCGTCTGATAGATCGGCACGGCGCGTGCCTTCGTCGCCGGATCGCCGGCGTGTCCGCCGTGCACGGCAAGCGTGTCGAAATGCGGTACGGCGTCAGCGTGTGCTGTAACAGTCATCGGTGATGATCCTTTCGTTCCAAATCGAGTAGGGCAGTTCGCGGTGGCGTTCGAGGCCGAAGAAGAGGGGCGAGACGTCGATGACCGGCTCGAGGCGAGGCGCAGGCGCATGGCTGCGTGCACGGCGATCTGCGCGATCGCGCAGAAGCGTGACGAGGTCGCCGAGGATGGGCGAGGCGCTCGCTGCACCGCCGGCTCCTTGACCGTGCAACCAGAGCGTGCCGGCATCCGCAGCGTCGATGCGCACGACGTTCTCGACGCCGGACGTCTGCGCGAAGGGATGCATGAGAGGCACGAGCAGGGGAGCGGCTTCGGCTGCGATGCCGCTGCGAGAACGGTGCGCGGCCGCGACGAGCCGGATGCGATAGCCGGACGCCTCGGCCTGCACGACGTGCTCGCGCGTCACGCCGGCAATGCCCGTTTTGCGAATGCGCGGCGAGATGATCGCGGCCTCGAATGCGCGCTGAAGCAGCAACGCCAGCTTGTGCGCGGCGTCGAATCCTTCGATGTCGGCGGCTGGGTCGGCTTCGGCGTAGCCGTGCTCCTGCGCGTCGAGCAACGCGGCTGCGTAGTCGGCGCCGTTCTCCATTGCCGACAGGATCGCCGTCGTGGTCCCGTTCATGACGCCAGCGACGCTGTGAATGGTATCGCCGGCGAGCGCGTCCGCGATCGTGCGCACGACCGGCACCGCGCTGCATACCGCTGCTTCGTAACGCAGCGAGACACCTCGAGTTGCTGCAAGCGCGATGAGACGCGGCCCTTGTGTTGCGATAAGGTCCTTGTTGGCCGTGATGACGTGGCGCCCGCGGTCGAGCGCGTGCTCTACGTACTCTGCGGCAGCGCCGGTGCCCCCCACCGCCTCGATGACGACGTCAACATGGGGGTCATCGAGGAGCGCGAGCGCGTCGCCGCTGCGTCGCGTCGCAATGCCGCGGAGTTCGCAGCGGACGCCCGTACGGCGCTCGATGAGCTCCGCGTGCTCGCGCAGACGCTGCGCGACGGCCCTTCCGACGGTTCCGTTCCCCAGCAACGCGATGCCGGCGATCAACTGCATTCTCGGTACTCCTGGTGAGATGGGAAGTGCGAGAAACGAAAAGCCCCTCGCGTTCTGCGAAGGGCGTCTGGTTGAAGCGTTTGCTCTTTTTAGCTCTACGTATCGCTTCCCACGACGGCCCCGCGCGCATGCATGATCTGCATACAGCACATGGAGCACATCGGCGTCGTCGCGAGCAGAGACATTTCGAGCAGGGTACCACGAACCGAGGCGAGGGTCAAGAGGTCCGCGGCGCCATGCTTTCTTCAGTTGTTCCTTCGCCCTTCATCACGGCGCTGTACCATACGACAGAGGAGATTACGCATGAACACGCTTGCGAGATTCGTCGCTGTGGCGGTGCTGGCCGGAGCCGTGGGCGCCGCGGCCTCAGTGGCCGCCGCGCATCCGAGCATCGACATCGTGGCGTCAAACTGGACGTTTACGCCATCGACGATCGAGCTCCACGTCGGAGAGGCGACGAGCCTTCGGCTTACGTCAGCGCAGGGAGTTCACGGCCTTGCTTCGCGTGCGCTGGGAATTCCGCTGACGACGATTCAGCCCGGGCAGTGGGCGACGATCGTCGTCACCCCCAAGACGGCCGGAACCTATGTGCTGCACTGCGCGATCGTCTGCGGCGCTGGTCACCCGAACATGACGCTGACCGTGAACGTGGTACGATGAAGCTCGTCCGAGCCGTTTTGTTGGTTGGCGCGATCGCGGGCTTTACCATCTTCGTCTGGTTCTCACCTAGAGAGATGCAGGAAGCGCAGGCGATGCCGCCGTTCGCGCAAGCATACGGCGTACCGTGCAGCCTCTGCCACGTGCAAGTCCCCGGGCTCAATGCGTATGGACGCTACGTGCAGCGCACCGGCTACGCGTCGCTCGACCCGCACGTGCTCGCAAGTGCGCTTCCTATTTGGCTGGGCGAAAACACCTGGTACGATAGTCAGGATCCCAGCCAGCCTCACCATGTGCAGCTAGGTAATCTCGCCGTCCACGCGGTCGGCGCGTTCGGAAGTGACTTCACCTATCACTTCCAGCAGTGGATTTGGCAGAACGATCAAGCGGGTAACCTCGACACGCTTTGGCTAGCATACAACAACATCTTCCACCGCGACGGGCACCTATTCTTCGGAAAAATTGAGGCGCCCGGACCCTCGTTCTTCAGCCAGTGGTTTGATCTCGCTGGATTTGAACCGCCGGAAATCAGTGTCGGCGAGCACCCCTATCAGCTCGACGCGAATCGGTGGGGAGCGAAGGTCAACTACGTCTACGGCGACCTCGACGCGGAGGCCGGATGGCTCGGCAGCGACCAAGGCTGGGGTGGACTCAGCGACTTTTCCAATGACACCGACAAGACGTTCCAGTACAAGGTCGCGTACGCAACCCCGGTCAACCCGCTCGAGTTTGGGACGTTCGGGTCGAGCGGCACCTACCCGCTGGCCGAGGGTGGCATCGATCGGTATCACTCGCTCGCGGGATACCTCGAGCGCGATCCCGTAGGCGGCTTTCCGGGCGTGCTTGCGATCTACCAGGCAGCCTACGATGCGAATCCGGGGATGGGCCTCGGACCGGCATCGAGCACCGCTGCAACTCTCGAGTTATACGAGCCGGTGCTGGACAAAGGCCTCGTCTCCCTCCGGGAAGCGTGGACGAACGATGGACTGGGCACGCGGCTTGAAACCGGAAACGTCGACTTCAGCTACCATATCTTGCCGTTCGTACACGTTTACGTCGAGGATGCGCTCGCGCAACACAACGTTCCTGACTGGCGTTACATGATTTGGCTCACCGTTCCGATAAGGAACGTGAAGTAGCGACGCTCAGGCGCGGACCAAGGAGTCCATAATTCGGTCCGCAGCTACTTGGCCGCCGGCAAGGCAAGCCGGAACTCCGGCACCATGATACGCGGCACCCACGAGTGCGAGGCGATCGTAGCGCCTTACGCGCGCTTCGATTGACGCAACGAGATCAACGTGACCGACCTCGTATTCGGGAAGTGCGCGGTTCCATCTTTTCACGCGCGCAAAAGCGGGGCTAGTTGCGATCCCAAAGAGGCGCGCCAGTTCGTGCTGCGCGACGCACGCAAGTTGTTCGTCGGGCCAGGCAGCGCGCTCGGGATGCATCGCGCCGCCGATGAAAGCGCGTAGCAGAAAGCCGTGCTTGGGAGACCGATAGGGGTATTTATGCGTCGACAGGGTTGCGGCAAGTATCGGATGATCCTCGATCTCCGGGACGACTACCCCTTGTATTTGCGGAAGCTCGGCGAGCGTTGGCGCATCGTACGCGAGATTGACCGTAGCGATGGAACTGTACGCGATGTGCCGCAGTGACTCCGCAAGGCGTCGATCTACGCCACGTAGGACGTCCGCCGCGGCTGTCGCTGGAAGCGCACATATGACGGCATCGGCTTGCGTGCGCGTCCCGTCTGCAAACGTTATGCACCAGCTGTTGTTGCGGCGCGAGAGTGCCCTAACCTCGCTGGACAGGCGTACGGAACGACCAAGGCGTCGGGCTAACGCGTCGATGAGTGATTGCAATCCGTCGCGAAGACTAGCCAAGCGAGGTGTCTGAAGATCGCGGGAGCGCGCGCTGACTCGAGTGCTCATCGCGCGAATGAGACTGCCGTGCTTACGCTCCATGTCGACGAGCTGCGGGAGCGTTGCCTGCATACTCAGACGTTCGGGATGGCCGCAGTAGATGCCGCCGACGAGCGGTTGAGCGAGGCGATCGAGCACCTCGCGGCCGAATCGCCGCCTGACGAACGAGGCAACGCTCTCGTCTTCGGTAGAGACTCGAGGCGGTATCAGCGGTTCCATCGCCGCGCGTAGCATTCCAAAACTGCTAAAGATGCGGCTCCTCATCACGGCGGCGAGCGAGGATGGAGCGAAGAGCCGAAATTCGCTTGGGATTGGGCGCAGGCGCCCGTGCCGCACGACGTGGGCTCTACGGTATTCGGGGCGCGTCTCTATGAGGGCATCTCTCAGATCCAAACGCTGCAGCAGTGCTTGCGTCGCCGGCCGATCGAGAAGCAGCGAGTCCGGCCCAAGTTCCATGGTATATCCCTGCTCTCGCAACGTCTGAACGCAGCCGCCGACGCGCGAGGCGCCTTCGAAGAGCACGACATCGACATCCATCTGGCGCTCCTGCCGCAGGTCAGAGAGCCGAAGTGCGGCGGCCAATCCGCTGACGCCGCCGCCAAGGATGGCTACACGCTGCACTGTTGTACTAAATCCGCCAACATGTGAATGAACAAGGGGTGGTCATTCAGCGTGGCGGCGCGTTCCATGCGCAGCCCGGCTTGGCGAGCCACGGCAGCAGCATCCACATCGAGATCATACAGTACTTCGGCGTTATCGCAGAGGAAGCCAATTGGAGCGACGATTGCCTCCAGGCGGCCTTGCTGCGGCAAAGCCGTGATCGTATCGCGGATATCCGGTCCAAGCCACGTTTCGGCTGGGCCCACGCTCCTGCTCTGATAGGCAATGCGCCACGCCGGGCACCCAAGACTGGTTGCGATCAACGCAGACGACCGCGCCATCTGATACGCGTATGGCCCCATATTCGCTGCGGCTTGGGGAATGCTGTGCGCGGTAAAGACCACTTCTACGTCATCGAATGAGGACCTGTTCAAGGGCACGAGAGCTTCCCGTATACGGAGCGCGTTCGCTTCGATGAACAACGGATGATCATAATACTGAGGAGCGTACGTAGCATCAGGGATGACGCCGATGTACTTGTCCCAGCTTACGGCGCTTCGGTGCGCGGCCAAGATAATGACAATCGTCTGCGCCGGCCCGTCTCGACGCAGTGCGTCGGCCACTTCAGAAGCAAACGGAGCGCAATGCAAGTACGCAGTTCGCACACCGGCATCCACTCCCCGCTGATGCAACTCATGCAGCAGCAATGTAGCCTGGGCCTGCGTCCGTTCATTGAACGGCGACTTGCCGCCAATATGCTCGTAATGACTGACGATAAGGTCAGACCGTTCTCGAGAAACGTTCCTCCCCCTCAACACCCTGTCCACAAACGGTCGAACGTCCTCTTGCGTTGCCGGGCCTCCGAACCCGAGCAGCACGACGTTTAGCACCCGGCAGTACTCATTTCGTGCACCGCATCGACGAGCGCGCGAACGTTGTCTAACGGCGTTTGCGGCAGAATGCCGTGGCCGAGATTGAAGATATGACCCGGTCTGCCGGCAGCCCGCCTCAGGGTTGCCGTTACGGCCTGTCGAATAGTGCGTCGATCGGAAAACAGGAGCGTGGGGTCGAGATTGCCTTGAACGGCAACGTCGGTTCCGAGACGAGCCCAAGCCTCGTCCAGATTAACGCGCCAATCCAACCCGATGACGTCTCCGCCCGCTTCTCGCATATCGGTGAGCAGTGAACCGCTCATGGTGCCAAAGTGTATCACCGGCGTCCCAGAACGCAATGATTCGATCACCTTTGCAGAATACGGCTGAACATACTTTCGGTAATCTTCCGGCGACAGCGCACCTACCCAACTGTCGAACAGTTGCACGGCATCTGCACCCGCATCGATTTGCATATTCAGGTAGTCGATCGTTATCCTAACAACCGACTCCATTAGCTCATGCCAGATGACCGGCTCATTATACATGAGCGATTTTGTCGCAACATAGTTCCGTGAAGCGCCTCCTTCAACTGCATACGCCGCTACGGTGAATGGCGCGCCGGCGAATCCGATGACGGGAACCGTCTTGCCCAGCTCGCGGCGTGTTAGCAGTATCGTTTTGGCCACAAAGCCCAACGCGTCTTCAACGTTAAGCCCCTTGAGCGACTCAATGTCTTCGATACGACGAACCGGCCTCGCTATCCGAGGACCGTCGCCATTCTCGTATGTAAGGCCACTATCAACAAGGGGAAGCAAAATGTCTGCGAACACGATTGCTGCGTCGACGCCCAGCGTTGCAACCGCGCCTACGGTGACTTCCGCAGCGGTCGCCGAATCGCGGCAGAGATCGAGAAATGAGAACCGCTCTCGTATTCTCCGGTATTCCGGCAAGTATCGTCCGGCTTGACGCATAAGCCACACCGGCGTGTAGGCTGATGGCTCTCGACGACACGCTTGCAAGAACGGACGATCGGAGAGCGCACGGTCAGCCACCGTAGGTGTACGACGGCGGAGATCACCTGTATGGCGCATCGTATTCCTGAGTATGTCACCTCAGCTCATACCAGAATGAGAACGACTGGGGAATCTGAGCGAGGGTGCGGCTCATGACCGCGCGGGCTACATATTCTGCTCGATTGGCTTAGTCGGCATCGCCGCTAAGCGCGCGAAGCGATGCGCTTGCCTCGCGTAGCAGATCGCTGATCCGGCTCAACCGTGCGTCGGTGATCGGCACGACGCCGTCGAGCATGGCTTCGACGGAAGCTTCGGCGATCGAAAGCAGGTTGCCAAGATCATGACGTGTTTTCGCCATGCTCCTGTGTCGCTCGTGAAGGCATTCCTGAATTCCTCGGAGTTTTTCTTCAACAATGGCGAGGTTGCCGCGTTTTGCTAGGACGAGCGCTTGCGTGATCGTGTCGAAAAGGGGATCCTCCATTACGTGCCCGGATCGATCTTGTAGCCGACGCCGTATACGGTGACGAGGTATGTCGGCCTTTCGGGGTGGGGTTCGATTTTGTGACGCAGGTGATTGATGTGCCGATCCAGCGTGCGTTCGAAAATGCCGCCGTCATCGTGCAAAAGATCGAGCATTTGCGAGCGCGAGAGCACTTGGCCGGCATGGCGCGCAAGAACGGCGAGAATACGAAACTCTGCCGGCCGAACGGGAACCACGTTGCCCTGCACACGCACCTCGTGCGCCGTCTCGTTGATCTCCAAATCCCGGATCCTGTGCACTGCACTCGGTGCCTGTTCGGCTCGCGTAACCGCTTCGATGCGGCGGAACAGGGCACGAACTCGCGCCATCACTTCGCGGGGCGAGAAAGGCTTAGCAACGTAGTCGTCCGCACCGAGTTCCAACCCAACGATGCGATCGACTTCTTCGCTGCGCGTGGTCAATACGATGGTCGGAATGCGCCACGGCGCCTGGCTCGTCTTACGCAGCACCTCGAGGCCGCTACCATCTGGAAGGCCGATGTCCAGCAAGACGAGGTTCGGCGACCGCTGCTCGATTTGCGCGATAGCGGCCTCGACAGTTCCTACAGCGACGGGATCGAAGGACTCCTTGCGAAGATAACCCTCGAGCAGTTCGCGGATCTCGGGTTCGTCGTCGACGACAAGTATGCGCTTTGCCATCCCTCTCTCTTCGTCACGACGTTCACGTTCCTGGTGGGAGGAAGTCCCGATCACCTGCGGTGCCCGGGTACCCTTGCCACTGGAGCCTTCCCCGCATTGCGGCTACGGCGGAGCAGAAAGCCGGCGCGGGGACTAGCGCGGCACAAAGAGGACGTGCCACTCGTCGGTTGCCACTTCCTCGCAACGAGCCTCGAAGCCTCGCTTGTCCATAACGTGCAGCAGCGGCTTGGGCTCGAACGAGTTGATCAGAAGAAACGGCTGAGTGGGCGCGAGCGATTCCACCGCCCGCATGATCGCATCGAATGGCTCTTCGCCGCGTTCGTGGAAGGGCCGTACGTCGAGCTGCAGCGGCTTCTCGAGATTCACGAAAGCCTCAGTATCTCGACGCGCCACGTTTCGGGGCCGTTTTCGAGATACGTCCAGCCGAACCGGTCCGGGTAGTCGGCTTCAAGTTCAAAACGCAGTGGGCGCGGGTCATGGTCGTTGAGAATCGTCAATGCCTCCCCGGCCTGCAGCTCGTTCAGCCGTGCGTGGATCGTCGGGTGCTTCTCCCGCGGCTGGATGACGCGCACGTCGAGTTCGGTGCTCATTGGACGATCTTCTCCTTTTGAAAATGGACGGCGTTAATCTCGATGTAGGACTGCCACTTACCGGGAACGTCGGCGTCCGGATAGATTGCAATCGATGCAAACCTCGGGATCGATGTAGAGCATTGGGTCGCTCTCGCCGCCGTGGATGCAGTCAACTGGGCAAACGTCGACGCAAGCGCGATCTTTCGTGCCGATGCAGGGTTCCGTGATGACGTGTGCCACAACATTACGGTACCGAATGTCTCGGTGGGCGTCATTGACACCCGGCATATGGGGCTTGCGATAAAAGTCTGATGCAGCAGAGCGTGAACCTGGACGTCCGAATGATTCCGCAGTGGCAGCGCCACGCCCGGATCTTCGCGATGTTCGAGGCATTGCTGGCCGGCCAGAGGCTGATGATCCTTTCCGATCACGAGCCGCGCCCTCTCCACGCGCAGCTCGAACTGCGCTACGGAAGGCGGTTCGCCTGGGAGCAGCGGCAACTCGGCGATGGTCGCTGGGAAGTAGCGATCGCGCGGAGTGGAGCATCCGCAGGCGACTGCTCACCGCTCGCCGTTTTGCGCCGCAATGCAATCTTCGGGCGACTTGGCGACGAAGCGTTGGGCAGAATCGTCTCGTGCGCGCGTTCCGTCGCGATAAAGCGTCATCACAGCGTCGTTGAGCAGGGTGTGCAGTGGCCATATGCCGGAGTCGTCGAAAGCGGGATCGTTCAAGCCGTGCTTTCCGGACCGTCGGGGCGCGAGCAGGCGATTTACGATGCGCTGCCCGACGAGTTTTTCGGTGAAACAGCGCTGCTGGACGGTGGGGTGAGCGCGCTGCGTCACGTGGCGCTTACCGCCAATACACGCGTTGTGCTGGTTCCGACACGCGCAGTTGACGAATGCCTCGTGCGCGAGCCCCGTGTTCTGCCGGCGCTGGCGGCCCTGAGCGCACAGCGCTTTCGCACGGTCCTGGAGCGATTCGCCGTCCGCCTCGGATCCTCCACGACGGCGCGGGTCGCGCGGGTGCTCTTACCGTTTGCCGGTCCTGGCCCAGGATTGTGCGCTGCGCTTCCGCCGCTACCCGCGATGACGCAGACTGAAATCGCCATTTCCGCGGGAACGGTCAAAGAAGTCGTGAGCCGCGCCTTTAACGAGCTCGAAGCGGCCGGCGCGATCGAACGCTTCGGGGGGCGCGTCGTCCGCCTGGAACGCGCAAAGCTCGCTGAAGCGGTATCGGACAATTGGGGCGCATAACCCGCCGGCGCACATTGCGGTCCTAACGTCCTAATAGCACACGAGCTCGCGCCGTCAGCCGTTCTGGCGTCCACGGCGGATCGTACGTGACGCGCACGTTGATATTCTCGATCCAAGACATCTGCCGCAGACGTTGCTCGACGTCGGCGCTGATCGTGCCATGCATGGGGCATCCTGGCGTCGTGAGCGTCATAACGACGCAGACGTCGTCTCCATCTATCGAAACATGGTAGACGAGCCCGAGCGAAACAATATCGATGCCCAGTTCCGGATCGATGACACTGCTGAGCGCTCGTTCGACCTCCTTTCGGCGATCCGTCATCGCTTCGTAATGGTCAGCAGAAAACCGCCCTCCAAGCTTGGTTCACATCGGTACGCGCAGCCGCGCTCGTCCAGTTCCGAAAAGAGAAATATAGGGCGACGATCCATCTGTGCGATGATCGTTCCGCCGCTCGGGAGCGACTCGAGCGCGGCGAGGATCCGCAGCATCGGCTCGGGCGGAGATAGACCACGGTTATCCAGCAATACCGGTTGCGATTGCACTGGGCGTCCGTCTGAAGAGATAGATTGACACCAGCTTCGAGAGCGCCGCGACGGCGCATGCCCCGCCGGCGGCAAAGAGGTCGTACCCCAGTTGCGCGTGCGCCGGGTTCACGACGTCGAACGCAGCGGAAACGACCGCGCCGAACGCGAGCAATGCCAACCCAACGTGCGCTGTGAGAGGACTAAGAGCGCCGCTCAGTGCCGGGAGCTGCGCTGACGGATCACGTTCCTTCGCTGTTTGCCATGCAAGGAAGCCTGCCACTTTGTACGTGTACCCGAGAATCGTAATGCACAGCCACCCGAGAATGCCAAGCGTCAACGACGCAAGCCAGAGTCGCGGATTCCATGTTGCGGCGAACGCGGCGGCGAGCGCGACAATTCCAAGCACCCAAGCAACGCTGCCGTGGCGAAGGCTCACGTCGAGACGTTTGCGCAAGCGGAAGGCCACGGTTTTCGTATGGGTTCTGGCGATCACGCATGCGGCCGTGAAGAGTCCGGCAAGTCCGATGCGCAGGCCCAAAGGATGGTAGAGAAGCGTCGTGATCGTGACGACTCCGGCAACCGCAAACCATTGCACCGAACGCTTGCCGTATGCGGACCCGTGCGCGACCGCAAACATCGGCACGAAGCGGTACGAGATGGCGACGATTAACAACGACGCGAATCCAAGAATAGCGATAGCTGCGTGTAACGGCGCCAGAGAGATGGTCGCAGCCGCCCAGCGACCGGCGAGCCCGCCCGCCATCGATGCACCGATGCCGGCTGCGACGCCAAAGGCAAGCAGGGCGCACGCAATGAGCGCGCGCATCTGCCCCTCTTCCTTTCCCGTGAACAAGCGCGCCATGTTCCAAGTCACCCACGCGAGTGCCGTCATGCTGAGCACGGCGGCTGCAGCGAAAAACGTAGGAGTGCCAAAAAAGCCGCCTATAAGGAGCAAGAAGCCGAGCGCGAATCCTCCGGCGACGGCGACGACGGTTTGGGGGCGCGCGACGGGAGCGTGGGTCAGAACGGGCAGGAGTTGATTGAGCGCGGCGACGATCGCCAGCACGATGAACGCCGCGAGCGCGTGCAGGGTGCCCAAACTTGCGCCGGTGAAGACGAGCAGAAATAAGCCGAGGATAAAAAACGCCAAGCCGCCGGCGAGCACGAAGCCGCTGCCAAGCGGATCGTTAAGGCGAGAGCCCTGCATGGAGTCATTCTAGCGCGTCGCCAAACTGAACGACAGTAACCGGGGTCATAGGCAGTCCGTGTAGGGGCACGTTCGCCTATATGGCGTCCGCCGTTCTCACTCCGTTCCTACTTTGCCGCAACAGCGAGCGTAAGCTGGTGGCATGGCGATGTTTGCGGGGACGTCATATAGCGACGCCCCCCGGGTTGTTATCTGGGAGATGACGCGCGCATGCGCGCTCGCCTGCCGGCATTGCCGCGCGGAGGCGATCCCACGGCGCGATTCGTCTGAACTGACCACGCTGGAAGCCTTCGATCTCGTGAATGCGGTCAGCGCGTGCGGTAAGCCGATTTTTGTGTTGACCGGCGGTGACCCCCTGATGCGCGACGACATTCACACGATCGTCGAATATGCCTCGTCTCGCGGGCTGCGCGTTGCCGTTTCACCCAGCGCTACGGCGCGATTGAAGAGACCTGCGCTGGAACGCCTGGTGCGCGCTGGGTGTAGACGCATTGCCCTGAGTCTTGATGCGGCGACGGCAGAGATGCACGACCGGTTCCGCGGCGTGAAAGGCTCCTTTGAACGAACGCTCGACGCGGCGCACACCGCGCGAGAACTGGGGCTTGGACTTCAAATAAACACCACGTTGTCCCGATTCAACATCGGCGACGTTACGCGGATCGCGGCCCTCGTGGAACTGCTCGATGCCGCTCTGTGGAGTGCCTTTTTCTTAGTCCCAGTGGGGCGCGCCAGTGCGGACCAAGTGCTCGATGCAGAGGAGACGGAGCAAGCTTTCCGCACGCTGTATCGGATATCGCAACGAGCGCCATTCGCAATAAAGACGACCGAGGCGCCGCATTACCGTCGCTACGTCGCGCAGCGGACGTCTAGGCCGTGGAAGGATCTCTCGACGATCGGGGACGGAAATGGTTTCGTCTTCATCTCGCATCTCGGAGAGATCTGTCCAAGCGGCTTTCTTCCGTACAGCGTAGGGAACGTTCGTACCGACGACTTGCTGAACGTCTACCGACACGACCCGCTTATGCAACGGCTGCGCTCGCCCGAGACCTTCGGCGGGAAGTGCGGCGCATGCGAGTTCCGTCAGTTATGCGGCGGCTCCCGCTCCCGCGCATTCGCCATGAGCGGCGACCCATTCGCTGCGGAGCCGTCGTGCGCGTACGTGCCGGCGGCGCTGAGAGGAGCATAAGTTGTCTGGTATTGTAGTGCTGGAAACCTTCTTGGTCGTCGCCGTAGCGGCGATCGGTGCGATGCTTTCGTCGCTCTGTACGGCGTGCGCAGTCCGTCAGCCAGGACGTCGTCTCGGCTGAAGGCTATGCGATGACCGGTATTGGTTCGCCATCCTGATCACGGCAAACGGAGTGCCCCTACGGACCTCCTGAAAGAACATCAGTTCCTTTCGCGTTCCCGACCCGCTCTTATGAGCACGTTATCGTTGCAATGGAGGTTTTGCTACTTGAAAAGATATCAGCGGTTGGTCCTACCCGCTTTCGTGCTCGCACTTGTTGCGGCACCGCTGTCGGCGCCCGTCGCCGCGCGTACCGATATCAACATCGTGGCGTCGAATTGGAAATTCACGCCGTCCAGCATCACGGTTCCGGTTGGAGAGCCGACGACGCTGCGGCTGACGTCCCAGGAAGGCGTGCACGGCTTGGAATCCGATATACTCGGTATCCCGCTCACCACGATCATGCCGAATCGGTTCGTTACGGTAACATTCACACCCAAAAAAGCTGGCACGTACGTAGTGCACTGCGCGATCGTGTGCGGCGCAGGCCATCCGAACATGGCTCTTACGATCAACGTGCGGTAAGCGATCAAGAGCGTTTCGAGCAGTGCAGCTAGCCACGTGCGCGTAGCGCGAGAATCCGGAAAACTTCACGTATGAAAAAGAAGGGCGAGCTGCGGCGCGAACCCCAGATGACGATGGACGACATCGCGCTTGCGGCGGCGATCGCGGCTGCGCTGCAGACGACGTTGCACCTTTCTGGCGTTACCGTCAACGTGTCGCATCGGGCGGTTACTCTCGAAGGCGAGACCGACAGTGAACAGGAGCGCAGCGCAGCGGAGGCAGTCGCACGGCGCTTATGCTCAAATGTTACGAACACGATACGCCTGAACCGGCGATGCTGAGCGGTCAGCGAAGCAAATCGGCAAGGATGCTCAAAACGACTCTCGGGTCGCCGGGTTTTGGGATGGCGGCACAAATGCCGTACAGATCGTGCAACTCTTGCTTGCCAGGGTCGAAAGACGTCGCGGTATAGACGGCGATCTTTGCATTCGCCGTGTGCGGCTCTGCGCGGAGGCGCTTAATCAACGCAGTCCCCGTCATATCGGGAAGCGAAAGATCGACAATCACGAGATGCGGGCTTGCATCGGCTACGATAGCGAGCGCGCAAGCGCCATTGCGTGCTTCGAGCGGTCGATGCCCGGCATGGGCGAGCAAGGTCGCAAGGAGCAGACGACTGTTATCGTCATCGTCGACGATGAGAACCTCAGCCACGATCTTGCAAGAACGTCGAGATCTGACCCGCAAATGCCTGCGGGTCGATCGGCTTGGAGATGTACCCGTCGAAACCCGCCTGTAAAATCTTCTCCCGGTCCCCCGTCATGGCAAGCGCAGTGACGGCGATGAGCGGCGTGTTTGCAACCTCGGGAGCAGCCTTGAAGCGACGCGCAAACTCGAAACCGTCCATGTCCGGCATCAGGATGTCGCTAAGAACGAGATCGTAGGATCCGCATATCGCGTTTGCGAATCCGCAAGCTCCGTTCGTTTCAGAAGAAACCTCGTAGCCGAACGCACGTAGCAGGTACGTGATGAGTTCTCGATTCACCGCATTATCTTCGATGACGAGAACGCGCGCGCTCATGCAGCATCCGCGGGAATCGTAAGGGTGAAGGTGCTTCCCCGACCGTACGTGCTCTCGCAGTCGAGTGAGGCGCCGATGAGCGTGGCAAGCTGCTGGCTCAAATGCAACCCCAGGCCGACGCCCTGAAAGCGGCGCGTGCTCGACGCATCGAGTTGCTCGAAAGCCTGAAAGAGACGGACGCGGTCCTCGTCTCGAATGCCGAGCCCCGTGTCGCGGACTGCGATGGCGGTGTGCCCGTCGCACGCCTTCTGCATGTCGATCGCTACCGACCCCTGCTCGGTATACTTTATGGCGTTGTTGGCCAGGTTGAGCAGAATCTGCTGCAATGCGCGCCGGTCCGTGTTGGCGATAACCGGTTCGGCCGGCACTGCGACGTCGATCCGCAAGTGCTTCTCTTCTGCCAGAGCTCGAAGCGAGTTGCTAACTTCGTGAACGACGTCTTGCAGCACAACCTGTTCCCGGGTGATGTTGACTTTACCGGATTCGATTTTTGCGACGTCCAGGATATCGTTAATGAGCGAGAGCAGATGGCGTGCACTTGAATCAACGATTAGGAGCTGTCGCTCTTGTTCGTCCGTAAGTGGGCCGGGCAACTTCATGAGGAGGGTTCCGGTGAACCCGATGATCGCGTTGAGAGGTGTGCGCAACTCGTGGCTTATTCCGGCAAGAAAGCGATCTTTGGCGAGATTGGCATTCCTAAGTTCGATGTTTTTATCGTGAAGTGCCTTTTCGATTCGCTTGCGGGCGGTGATATCCCGAATCGCACTAGACACATACCTCTCGCCGCGAATCGTGATGGGGCTCAGGCTTATCTCGACAGAGAATTCCGTGCCGTCCTTGCGCACGCCGTAGAGGTCCAAGCCGGCGCCCATAGGGCGCACGCGCGGAGCGTGCTGGTAGCCGTCGCGATGGTGTAGATGCTGCTCGCGCAAGCGAGGTGGGACGAGGTTTTCGACCTTTTGCCCCAGCAACTCGGTGCGCGCGTAGCCGAAGAGTCTTTCTGCTTGTGCGTTGATGAGCACGATTTGGCCGCGGTGATCGGTGACGATCATCGCGTCAGGTGCCGCCTCAAGGAGCGAGAGTCCAGCCAACGGGGTGCCCAGCGCTTCGTCCATGCTGCCGCGTTGATTTCAGCAGAGGCGCGACGCGTTCCCCGTCAGTTCTCGGCTGGTTCCCGGCGAATTGCTACGTTTGTCGTGGTGAAAGATGCTGGCGAACGTGACCGGTATGACCTGTCGAGCATCGTGGCGGTTGCGGTGCCGGTGAACTTTGCCTTGCCTGCGGTAGAGTGCATTTTGAGCGGCTTTGCGCAGACGCATCACGACGCGCACGAAAGCGTCTCGCTCGCGTTGAACCTGCGTCAATTGCACTTGCCGTTTGAAGCGGAGATCCGCGTTCCCGTCGAAGCGCGGGTGAGTCCAGGATCGGCGCACAACGAATGGCGCTTGGACATTCGAGCAGCTCACAACGCGGCATTGTATCCCACATTCGAGGGTTTGTTGACGCTGCTGCCTGTGGGACGCTGCAGTGCGCAGCTGCAGCTTCAGGGGCGCTATACGGTCCCGTTCGGTGCGCTAGGGAAAGCGCTGGACGTCACGCTGATGCGCGGTGCTGCGCCATCAAGCCTGCAGCGCTTTGTTCGCGAGGTAGCTTGTCGAGTAGCCGCACTTGCGCGATGGGTCCCGACTGAGTGACGTACGGAATGAAGCGCGCGATCACGTCGGCGGGTTAGGTTTTGTGCCATATACGTCGCGCCTCTTCATCAAGACGGGGATCGCGTATCTCATCGTTACGTTCGTCGCGGGAGCGGTCATGCTCTCACTCGAGGCGTCTGGGCACTCGGTTCCATTCATCGTAGGCGTGGAGCACGGTCATGCAGCGTTCGTCGGATGGCTCGTCAACACCGTGATCGGCGTTGCGCTTTGGCTTCTTCCGGTGAACCGTTCGCGGTTCCCAAAGTCGCAAGGCCGGTATCCTGAAGGCGTCGCGCGATTGTCGTTCTATCTGCTCAACATCGGCTTGCTGCTGCGTCTCGTCGGTGAGCCCTTGCTGAGTGTCGGGGAAGCGGTGCGCGCAACGGTCGTCGTAGCAGCGCTTCTCCAGGTGGCCGGAATCGGTGCATTTGCATGGATTGCGTGGCAGCGAGTCTTTGCGCCGCCGCTTCGCCCGAAGATATAAGCGGTCAATTGGATGCGGGAGCTAACGCTGCGAGTACACGATGGTTGAACCGCCCGCCATTGCTGCCTTGATCGTCGTGGCGTCCGCTCGCGGCACGCACATGTACGATGCGCCTGCACCACCCTCCACGGCTAGGGAGGCGCCCAAAAGTTTTGGCTTCATGCTGTCGCGGCAGGCGTCGGAAGCGGCGAAGGCGCGCGCCTCCGCTGCGGCCATGCGATCGATTCCCGAGCGTGGGTCGTCGACGTCGCGTAGCACGCGCGGCACGTTCGTGATGATAACGAATGCGCGAGCGCGTAGCTCCGCGGCGATTGCCGCGGCCGCGAGATCGGCGTTGACATTGTAGGCTTGCGTGCCGTCGCGCGAGACGGCGAGCGGGGCCACGACAGGAACGAAGCGGCCGCGAATAAGCAGCTCGAGCAAGGTCGCATCGCACGAAGCGATCTCGCCCACGTAGCCCAAACTCGCTTCGCCCGCACCCAAGACGCGCCGCGCCACGAGCATACGCGCGTCCTGTCCGCTGATGCCGACCGCCGGCGCACCCAGAGCGCAGAGGGCGCGCACGAGACGCTTGTTGAGCGTGCCGCAGAGCACCATCTCGACGACGTCGAGCGACGCGGCGTCGGTGACGCGCTGGCCGTCGACGCGCTGCGTCACAATGCCGCGGGCAGCCAGTGCGCCATCGATCTCGGGGCCCCCGCCGTGGACGAGGACCACGGGCTCCTCCCGCGCCGCCAGCGCTGCGATCTCCCGCAGAACCGGGTCGTCTGCATTGCGCTCCGGCAAGGCTGCCCCGCCGTATTTTACGACGATAGGGGTTGCATAGTTATGCTGCATTATGTATAAATATGCACAATGACGGCAGTTTCCCTCGTTCCGGTCCCGGCCTCGACGCTCTTCGGCCGCCATCTTTTAGAGGTCACTGATCTCCGGACAGAGGAGCTCGCTCGCCTGCTGGCGCTCGCGCGCTACCTGAAGGTGCAAGGGCGCGGCGAACAGCGGACCCTGCTGCGGGATCGTACCCTCGCGATGCTCTTCGAGAAGCCGTCGCTGCGAACGCGCGTGTCGTTCGAAGTGGCGATGACGCAGCTCGGCGGTGACGTGCTGTTCGCGCAGGGCGCCGAGTTCATGATCGGAACGCGCGAGACGCCGGAGGACGCGGCTCGCGTGCTTTCGCGCTACGTCGACGCGATCGTCGTGCGCACGCACGCACACGAACCGCTGCAGCGGTTCGCGTCGGCGGCGGACGTGCCGGTGGTCAATGCGCTCTCCGCACGCGCGCACCCGTGTCAGGCGCTCAGCGACATGCTCACGCTGCAGGAGCGGTTTGGCGACATCCGGGGACTGCGCGTCGCGTACGCCGGCGATGCACGCAACAACGTCGCAGCATCGCTAGCCGAGGCGGCGGTCATGCTCGGCGCGACCGTGCACTTCGGCTGTCCGCCGACGCATCGTCCGTCGGAGTCGTACCTGGCCAAACTCGACGCGCTCGGTGCGAAGAGCGGCGGCTCGGCGCGCGCGTTCAGCAATGCCGTGCGCGCCGTTCGTGGCGCGGACGTCGTGTACACCGACGTCTGGACGTCGATGGGCGAGGAGCGCTACCGCGAACGCAACGACGCGATGCTTCGCCCGTACGCCGTGACCGAAGAACTCTTTTCGTATGCGAAAGCGACGGCAATCTTCATGCACTGTCTCCCCGCGCATCGCGGCGAGGAGACGGTTGCGGCGGTGATCGACGGTCCGCGCAGCGCCGTCTTCGATCAGGCAGAGAATCGCATGCACGCGCAGAAGGCGCTGCTCGTCGCGCTGCTCACCGAGATGAAAGGACTACCGGTATGAAAGACAATCGTCAGCGCGCGATCTTGACGCTCGTCGCGACGCGGCCCGTGCACTCGCAGGAGGAGCTCGTGGCGCTTCTGGAGCGCCAGGGTTTCGACGTGACGCAGGCGACGGTGTCACGCGACATCAAAGAACTTGGCCTTGCGAAGGTGCCGATTCGTGAGAACGGCAGCGAGATATTCAAGTACGTCGTGCCGACCGCCGCGGTGAACTATGTGAGTCGCCTGCATCGCGCCGTTTCGGAGCTCGTGACAACCGTCGAGGGCAGCGGCAACATCATCGTGTTGCACACGCCGCCCGGAAGCGCGATGCTCGTCGCGTCGGCGATCGACGAAGCCGGCTGGCCCGAGATCGTCGGCACCCTCGGAGGCGACGACACGGTGCTCACCGTCGTACGCTCTGCCGATGAAACGGCTGTCGTTCGGCAGAGATTCATCGATCTCAAGGGAAGCAGTGCAGCATGAGCCGGATCGTTCTCGCGTACTCGGGAGGCCTCGACACGTCGGTTCTGCTCAAGAAACTCGTGCTCGAAGGGAACGACGTTATCGCGATGACTGCGAACCTGGGCGAGAGCGATGCGTCGACGGCACTCGCGACGGGCGGAGCGAGCGGCGATCCCGCCATCGAACTGCAGCAGGTGCGCGAGAAGGCACTCGCGCTCGGTGCCACCGATGCGATCGTCATCGACGCGCGCGAACGCTTCGTCGCGCAGTACGTAACGCCGGCGCTGCGTGCGAACGCAAAGTATCAAGGCGTCTACCCGCTTTCGGCGGCGCTCTCGCGCCCCCTCATCGGAGCGTTGCTCGTCGAGACTGCGCACGCACGCGGCGCTGACACGGTCGCGCATGGGTGCACCGGCAAAGGCAACGACCAAGTGCGCATCGAGCTTGCGGTGCGCGCGCTCGATTCCCGCTTGAAAGCACGTGCGCCGCTTCGCGAACAGCCCCTTTCGCGGCCGGATGCGATAGCGTTTGCGCGCGCGCACGGTATCGCGGTAAAGCACACCGCCGAGAATCCTTATTCGATCGACGCGAATCTCTGGGGGCGCTCCATTGAGGCCGGCATCCTCGAGGACCCCTGGAACGCTCCGCCGGAGGACGCGTACGCCTGGACTGCCGCACCTGAAGTCCGCCCACGCGAAGCGGATGAGATTGTCGTCACGTTCGCTGGCGGCGTGCCGGCGATCAGCGGACGCACCGGGACGGAAATGATTACGGCGCTCAATGTTCTGGCGGGAAAGCATGGTGTCGGGCGCATCGACATGGTGGAGGACCGCGTCATCGGCATGAAGTCGCGCGAAGTGTACGAAGCGCCGGCTGCGGTGACGCTTCTCCTTGCGCATCAGGCGCTCGAGCGGCTCGTGCTGACGCGCGACGAGCTGCGCTTCAAAGCGCTCTGCGATCAGCGCTATGCGGAGCTGACCTACGACGGACTCTGGATGTCGCCTCTGCGCGCTGCCCTCGATGCATTCGCGGTATCGAGTGCATCTCGGGTAACGGGCGACGTGCGCGTTCACGTACACCAGGGTGTCGCGACGGTAGCCGGCGTGCGTTCGGCGTTCGCGCTCTACGAAGCGTCGCTCGCAACGTACGGACATGGCGACGCCTTCGATCACCATGCCGCCGACGGTTTCATTCGTTTGCACGGACTGCCCCTCGACCTCGTCGCGAGAACCGCAAACGCATGACGAAAGCGCTGCAGTGGGGCGGGCGCTTCGCGCAGGAACCGGATGCAGCGCTGCTCGCGTTCGGCTCGTCGCTGGAAGAAGATATGGTTCTCGCGCCGTACGACGTTGCGTGTTCGCTCGCGCATGTCGAGGCGTTGTCGAGTGGCGGCGTCGTCGACGCGCGCATTGCGGGCGCACTGCGAGGCGCGCTAGCGCAGGTGCAGGCGGAGATCGAGAGCGGCGATTTTGCGCGGTGGGCGCGTTCGCACGGTGGCGAGGACGTTCACGGTGCGATCGATGCGCGCGTCCGGGCGTTGTGCGAAGGCGGCGAAGGCGAGTTTTTGCATGCTGGGCGGAGCCGCAACGATCAGGTGGCGACGACGCTGCTCTTGTACGCACGAGCGCGCGGGGAGGAAGGCCATACATTGGCGCGTGGCCTTGCGGAACGTTTCGTGGCCTGTGCTCGCGAAGAGCTGGAGGCTGGCACGCTGCTCTGTGCCACGACGCACGGCCAGCCGGCGCAGCCCGCGCTGCTCTCCTTTTGGCTCTGCGCGGCGGCCGAGCCGTTCGTACGCGCGACGCGGCGTTTTGCGTGCACGGCGGCTGACGCAAAGCGCTTCTGCCCGCTCGGCTCGGCCGCCGTCGCGGGATCCTCGCTCGCGCTGGAACGCGCGGCTGCGGCGAGCGCTTTGGAGTTCGAGGCACCATCGCGTAACGCCATGGACGCGATCGGCAATCGCGACGCCGTACTCGATGTCGCGCACGCGTTTGTACGGGCGACCGTCGATGCGTCGCGTATTGCCGGGGAGCTCGTGACGTGGTGCACGCCAGCGTTTGGGTATGTGCGCCTTAGCGATGCGGTGTCGACGGGCTCGAGCCTCATGCCGCAGAAGCGCAACCCGGACCCGTTCGAGTTGGTGCGCGGCATAGCGGCTGAACTCACCGGGTCGTACGCGGGTGCGCTCGCAACACTGTGCGGCCTCCCCCTCTCGTATCACCGCGACCTTCAGCAGACGAAGCGGCTCTCCATTGCGATTATCGAACGCGGAGGCGCGGCGCTGCGGGCGTTCGTGCGAGCGTTCGACGGCGTTACATTCGAGCGCGATCATCTCAACGCGCACGCCGCAGACGGATATTCCGTCGCCACCGATATTGCGGATGCCCTCATCGCAACCGGCGTCTCCGCGCGCCGCGCGCACGAGCGCGTGGGGAATGCCGTGGCGCGCGCGGAGCGTGAGGAGCGGGCGCTCTCGGCAGCGGACCTTGCGGAACTCGGTGTGACGGCGCCGCTGGCTGCCATGCAGTCGGTGCAGGGGAAGCGGACGACGGGATCGACGAATCCACACGAGGTTGTAAAGACGATCGCCGCAGTTGAACAAGAGCTACGCTCAGGATGACAAACAAGTGACGCGCGTCCATGTGTGGGGAGCGAGCGGGTACGCGGCGGCGGAGGCGATTCGCATCCTCGATCGCCATCCGCTCGTCGAGTTGGGCGTGCTCGAGAGCCGCAGCCATGCAGGCGAATCGGTCGGCAAACACTTTGCACTCTTACGCTGGGTGCGACGGCGTTTTGACGGCGCCGGCAGCGTGGCGCAGACGGTACGTGCGGGCGACGTCGTACTTGCGGCGGGTGCACAGGGCGAGGCACTCGGAATCCTCCCAGAGTTCTTGGCGTCCGGCGCTCGGGCCATCGATTTGTCCGCTGATTATCGCCTTGACGGGACGGCGGCGTACGGATTGACGGAATGGCATCGCGACGCGATTGCGTCGGCGGCACTCGTCGCGAATCCTGGATGCTATCCGACGGCGGCCCTGCTGGCGCTGCTTCCGCTCGCGCGACTCGAACGGCCGCTGCAGATCGTCATCGACGCAAAGAGCGGCATCACCGGCGCAGGTCGCAACCCCGCGGTGGGTTCACTCTATGCGGAGGTTGCAGGTGAGATTCGGGCATACGGCCTGGACGGACACCGCCATCAACCGGAGATGGAACGCATCTTGCGCGAGCGTAGCATGGGTGCGCCGCTGCTTTTCACGCCGCACGTCGTTCCACTAGCGCGCGGGATGCTCGTCGATGCGTACGTCCTCTTTTCGGATGCGCTGCTGGCAAGCGATGTGCGTGCTGCATTTGCAGACGCGTATCGCGGTTCGCCGTTCGTGCGGCTGTTGGAGGAGGAGGAGACGCCGAGCGTTGCGGCCGTTGCGGGAACGAACGATGCGGAGCTGCGCATCGACGTGCACGGCAATGTCGTGCGCATCCTCTGCGCGATCGACAATCTCGGCAAAGGCGCTGCCGGCCAGGCTGTGCAGAATCTCAACGTCATGCTCGGGCATCCAGAGGAAACCGGACTTCGTGAGCGGGTCCTCATCTCTCCGTAGCACGATGACGCACATGCGCGGCGGTCTTGGGAACGTTCCGGGCCTTCGTCTGGCGGGCGTGCACGCGGGCATCAAGCAGCGTAAACGGGACCTTGCACTCGTGTTCTTCGAGCAACCGCAGGTCTGCGCTTCCGTAATCACGACGAACGAGATCAAGGCTGCGCCGCTGCTCGTGAGTGCCGAGCATTTGAAACGATCGGGAAATGGTATGCGTGCCCTCGTCTGCAACTCGGGCTGCGCGAACGCCGCGACCGGCGAGCGCGGCCTGCGCGACGCGCGCGCGACGGCGCGCCAGACGGCCGCGCTGCTCGGCATCGGTGCGGAGCAGGTCGTCGTTGCGTCGACGGGCGTCATCGGTGTGACGCTGCCGATGGATCGCATGCAGAAGGGCCTTGAACGCTCCGTGGCGCAGCTCGAATCCGGCGGCAAGTCGGCGCACGATGCCGCGGAAGCGATCATGACGACCGATCGCGTGCCCAAAATGGCAGCGTACGGCTTCTATCGCGGGAAGACGAAGTACGTCGTCGGCGGCATCGCCAAGGGCTCGGGAATGATTGCGCCGTCGATGGCGACGATGCTGGCCTTCGTTGCGACGGACCTTCCACTCTCGCAGCCATCGCTTGCAAAGGCACTGCGCGCAGCCGTCGACGAGAGCTTCAATATGATCTCCGTCGACGGTGACATGTCGACGAACGACGCCGTCTATGCGTTTGCGCCTGCGGGCAAAGGAGCGGCGCCGCCGGAGTTCGTTGAATCGCTGCGTCGTGTCTGCCTCGAACTCGCGCAAGCGATGGTGGCAGACGGCGAGGGCGCGACGAAGACGCTCACGATGCACGTGACCGCAGCGCGCAGCGTCGCCCAAGCGCGCAGCATCGCACGTGCGGTGATCAATAGCAACTTGGTGAAGACCGCGCTCTATGGCGAAGACCCGAACTGGGGACGCGTGCTTTCGGCCGCTGGGTCGGCGCGCGCAGGGATGGATCCGCGGTCGTGGTCGCTGTTGCTCAATGGCAAGACGTGGGTGGAAACCGGCGGCGTGGAGGTGCTGTCGGAAGCCGAAGCGCACCGCGAGCTCGAGGAGACGAGCGTTGCGATCGAGCTGCGTCTGGGCCAGGGGAGCGCCGAAGCGACGGGATGGTGCTGCGACATCTCCCGCGATTACGTGCGCATCAACGCGAGCTACCGCACATGAGCGATGCACTCTTTCCCACGTATGCGCCGGCGCCCATGACGATCGTTTCGGGGCACGGCTGCACGCTCGTCGACGACGAAGGACGCGAGTATCTGGACTTCATCGCGGGCATCGCCGTCTGCGCGCTGGGACACGCGCATCCCGCAATCACCGCAGCAATCGAAGAGCAGGCGCGGCGGCTCGTGCACGCAAGTAATCTCTACTCGCACGAACCGGCGGGAGCGCTCGCGCGTGCGCTGACGACGCGATCGGGGATGGCGCGTGCGTTCTTCTGTAACTCAGGAACCGAGGCGAACGAAGCAGCGATCAAGCTCGCAAGAAAGTGGGCGTTTCGGCGCGACGACCTGCGGCGCACGACGATTCTCGCGTGCACCGGCTCGTTTCACGGACGCACGCTCGGTGCGCTCGCCGCGACGGACAACGCGCGCTATCGCGAGGGCTTTGCGCCGCTTCCGGGCGGCTTTGCGTTCGCGCGCTTCAACGTTGTCGAAGATCTGGCGGCAAAGGTCGACGAGCGGGTGGCGGCGGTGATCATCGAACCCGTGCAGGGCGAGAGCGGCGTGCACCCCGCGGACGTTGTGTTCTTGCGTGGGGCGCGTAGGCTGTGCGACGAGCGTGGAGCGCTGCTCGTCTTCGACGAAATCCAGTGCGGGATGGGGCGCTGTGGACCGCTCTTCGCGTTCGAGCACTACGGCGTGCGACCGGACGTCGTCACGATGGCAAAGGCGTTGGCGAACGGGCTGCCGATCGGAGCGATGCTCGCGAACGAGCGCGCCGCCACGGCGTTCGCGCCTGGCGACCACGGGTCGACGTTTGGAGGTTCGCCGGTGCCCGCGGCCGCGGCCCTCGCGCACCTGCGCGTGCGCGACGAGCTCGATTTAGAACGGCGCGTCGCCGAGCGCTCCGAGCAACTCTTCGCTGCGTTGCGGCGTCTGCACCAGAAGCACGCGAACGTGCTCGGCGAGCCGCGGGGCCTTGGACTGCTCGCCGGGGTTCCCGTAAGTGATGCCTTCGACGCGAAAGCATTGCAGGCTGCGGTGCGCGACCGCGGACTGCTCGTCGGCGTCGCAGGCGGAAACGCGCTGCGATTCGCGCCGCCGCTCATCATCAGCGAAAGAGAAGTAGAACGCGCGATCGAGGTACTGGACGGCGCGCTGCAGTCGCCCTAAGGCTCGCGGCGCCATGCCGAGGATCTGCGACGCTTACGGCATGGCGAAGGCGACGATTTCATCGTGCTCGCGATGATTCGACCAAAACTTGACACCGTCGAACGCGAGCGCGCGTGCCGCAAACGGAATGCGAGCGAGGTCTTCGCTCTTGGGTGCGCCGTTGCGCGCGTCAACGCGTGTGAGCCAATATTCCTCGGTATCTTCGTCTTCGGTCGTCACGAGGTAGAAGTGACCGTCGACGACGACTTGGCCGCAAATGCCGTGCGGTATCGCGATCTGCGTGACGACGTTGCCGTTCTCGTCGACGCCGACGATGCGCCGGTCGTACCACTGGCTCACGTACAGCAAATCGCCATCATATCCGAGCTGAGAGCCGGTGTCGTCGGGGCAGCGAAACGCGCCTTGCGCTTTGAAGCCATGGCCCGGAACGAACCGCCGCACCATGCGGTGGTCCTCCGCAGACTCACTGCAGATAACGCGCAATTCGTCGCCGACGACCGCTAGGCCGTAAGGCTTACCCGGCGCGGCGGCCTCTTCTTCCACCGTCCACTGCGTGGTGCGAATGGCGTAAAGGCGATTCGTCGCAATCGAGCCCATCCAGAGCCGCTCCCCGTCGAAGGCCAGCGACTGCGGCTTGGGAGCCGGTGAAGGAAGGCGCAGGATCTCGGTGACGTTCTCCATAGAGGCGGAGCTTCGCACAGCGGTTCGAAAGTTCCACCCGTGCTGCTCCTGGGCATCGAGACTTCGTGCGACGACACGGCTACCGCGCTCGTGCGCGACGGCCGCCGTGTGCTCGCCTCGGTATCGACGGATCAAGATGCGTTTCACGCCAAATACGGCGGCATCGTGCCGGAGATCGCAAGCCGTCGGCACACGGCGCTCCTTTCGGCGGCCATCGAGGATGCGCTCGGCCGTGCGCAAGCACCGCTGGAGAGCGTTGACGGCATCGCGGTCACCTGCGGGCCCGGCCTCATCGGCAGCCTCGCTGTCGGCGTCGCGAGCGCGAAAGCGCTCGCCTTCGCAACCGGAAAGCCGCTCTATGGCGTGAATCATCTCCACGGACACGTCTTCGCGGCATTTCTCGGAGACGGCGAGAAGCCGCAGTTTCCGTTTCTCGCGCTGCTCGTCTCGGGCGGGCACTCGCAGCTCGTCGCGGTGCGTTCCGCAACGTCGATGACGATTGTCGGGCGCACGAAAGACGATGCCGCCGGTGAAGCGTATGACAAAACCGCGCGCCTGCTAGGCCTTCCGTATCCCGGCGGCCCCGCGATCGACCAGCTCGCGCGAAATGGAAATCCGCAAGCGTATGCGTTCCCGCGTCACCGCCCCGGCCGCGGAAGCCTCGATCTCTCCTTTTCCGGCCTCAAAACCTCCGTGCGCTACTTTCTCGAATCCGCTCAAGGCGCACATGCAAGGCTCGAAGACGTCGCCGCATCATTTCAAGCAGCGGTCGTCGACGTGCTCATGGCACGCATCGATGCTGCCTTCTTCATTCTTGACGAGTCGTACGGAACCGCTCCCTGTCATCCCGAGCTGACTCCAAGGTCGGGCAAGCAACAGGAGTATACGAGCGTCGTCCTCGCCGGAGGTGTCGCCGCGAACTCAGCGCTGCAACGCGCGTTGCGCGACTGGGGCGAGCGTAAGGGCGTACGCATATTTATTCCGGAGCTGTGCTATTGCACGGACAACGCGGCGATGATCGCTGCCGCAGCGTTCTATCAAGGTGACGCGCTTCGCGCGGATGCGCTCACATTGACCGCGAATCCGAATCTGCCGTTCGAAATCGCATTCGGTTCCCATGACACCGGCGCATTCGCAGCGACTACGTTCCCTTCTGCCCTCCGGCGTAAAAGATAATCTTGAAGATGGCTTGCGGCAGCGTCGTCAACGTATTAGGGTTGCCATAGGCGGCGTAGAACTCTTCGTGCGCGAGCCGGAGGTGATACGCGATTGAGATGTTCGTGCAGGCGCCAACACAGTTTCCGCCGCCGTTGGGGACGGGGGGAAGGCCCACGACGCGCCGCAGACCAACGGCAAACGAAGAGTTTGCCGAGACCTGATATGCATACGACAGGTCATCGAACCACTGAATATTCGGCGCCGCGTACGGGAGCCATTGTGCGGTGTCGTCGATGGTGAGCGTGAGCGTTCCTCGCATGCCGGCGCGTATCGTCGACGAACGCATCCACGTATCGAGTACGCCTTCACCGTAGTGGCCCGCGTAGAGGGCAATTTGCGTCGGCGTTGCAGACGCGCCGTGTTGCGGGAAGTTGTTGAGGTTGTTCTGCATACCGCTATGGTAAGTAATACTGAAGCCCGCGTTCTGCGATATTGGCGTTAGCAACGATCCGAAGCGCCAGTAATCTGATCCCGACATGAGCTGGATGTCGAGCGCGCTGTTCGTCAGCACGTCCAGTAACACGGCGCTGTCGGCTTGTGCAAGGCCGCCGCCGGTAACGCCGTCATACCGGTCCAGGATCGCGTCGACGCCTATGGACGAGAGAACGTCGCGGGGCCCAAACGTCCAGACGCGCGCTGCGTACGCGCCGAATCCTTCGATACCGGGGTGCGAATCGAAACCGTCGACGGGGTTGAAGTATACGCCGATCCTACGAAACGCCGCGGCGATGGCGAAATGCTGGTTGATAAAGGCGCCGCCGGTATCAAGCCATTCACCCTGCGCGGCGCTCGGAACGAGGGCCCCTGCCTCGGTGGCATAGTTTGCATATGCGCTCAGGTACTTGCCGTTCCACCAAGAGACACCGGCTTGATTCGTGTCGTCCACGATGCCGGGAATGTCGGCGGTCACGTGTTGAAAGGCGGCGTTCCAGTGCGTATCGCTCGACGTGTAGTTGAGTGCGGTCGCAGCGTCCACGCGCGCGTTGCCGATGGCATCGAATGCCGCTAGGCCGAAGTTCCCCTGCCGCCCTTCGAATGCGTATCCTTCACGCGGCGTCGGAATTCCCGGAGTGTAGAGCGTTGTGTGAAAGCCGCCGCAAACGCTGCAGTTGAAATCATTGTAAAACGCCGCGGCCTGGGTAAAGAAGGGGCGGACCTCGTTGTAGACGCGCTGATAGACCGTGGGAGAGATCGACTGCTGGTCGAGTTCCACGTCCGAGTAGTCGGGATGGAATGTTCCGAAAAACGAGGCCGTCTGGCTGACGGGAACGGAAAAGTCTGCACCGATGCGCGACGTCGAACCACCGATGGCACGGCTCGCGATCGCGCCAAGGCCGTAGATGGCGAGACGTGGCATGGGAATCTTCGCGCGCGCGACGACGGGAACCGTGGCGATGCCGGCGCGCGCCGGATCGTCTGGCGTTGTCTGTGCGGGATCGGACGACCAAACGTCCATCTCGCCTGTCGCACGCACGTAGCGAGCGAACTGCAGGCGCCAGTTGCCCCGCTTGGCACCATGGATGACGGAGAACGGGATGGCCATCGTCACCGTGTAGCCCCGCGCCGTCTGGACGCCGCGAGACTCCCAGCTCGGCGCGAAGTCCGCATTCTCGCTCGACGATTCGTTATGTGCGCCGATGGGATTCGATTCGAACTGATATTGAAACCCGCCGGGCCCCGTCGGCCAGAGATCGACCCACACCGCGTCGTCGGTCCACGCGATGCCTTGACCGATGTTGCTACCGCCGGTCACGAGATCGTTGCTATGCTGTGCCGCAACGACCGGCGCACTCTGCTGCGCGTCGAAACGTACGTAGAGAAACGTGCCGTCGGTCGCTACGTGCACGATCGTTGCGTTCTGCGCCGGCTGCTGGCGCGCGACGTTCCAGGTCATCGTGACGCCGGCACCCGGCCACGACGAGACCGGCTCGCGCGGGTCCATAGGCGGTGCCGTCTGAACGACGGGGACTAGGAGCGAGAGCATCGTACCTCCTAATTCTTTAAGAGACCATACCAGCCGCGTTGCAGCATGTCAACTAATATATTAGTTGACAGGGCATGGCCGCCGTGTTAGGCTACTCTTAAATCATTAGGAGAGTTTCGATGCCGAGAAAACAGTCGCCGACGCTTACAGGAGCGGAGCTGCGCATCATGGAGGTGCTCTGGAAGAGGGCCCATGCCACAGTCGCTGACGTCGCGGCCGCTCTGCCGCCGCCGCCGCTCGCATACAACACCGTGCTCACGACGCTGCGTATCCTCGAACGCAAAGGCCACGTTACCCATGAAGAAGCGGGTCGGGCATTCGTCTACCGGCCCGCAATAGCGCGGGACGACGCGGCACAGACGGCGGTCGGCGACGTGGTCAAGCGTTTCTTCCGAAACAATCCCGGCGAACTCGCGCTACGCCTGATCGAGCGAGAACGCCCGTCGCCCGATGAGCTCGCCCGCTTGCGATCCCTGATCGAAGAGTACGAGGAGGAGTCATGAATGTCTTTGTGCACGCTGCCGAGCCCGTTGCACGAACTGCAGTTACGATTCTGCTCAATGCGCTTTGGGAAGACGCGGTCATCTTTGCGGTGATGGCATTGCTGCTGCGCAGCTGGCGCAATCTCAACGCGGCGACACGCTACTTTGCCTGGTGTATTGCGCTCGTCGCCGCGGTGGCGGTTCCCGCGGTCACGATGCACGCCACTGCTGGTGCTTCCGCATACGCACCAACCGCGGCCCACTTCGCAGCGAGGCCCGCACGCACGGCGATCGGAACCATGCCGCACGACGGCGCCACGAAACAGCGGTCATCATACGAGCACGCGACCGTATCGGAACCGCGTGTCGCTCCGCTGCGTATTACCGTACCCGACGGTGCCGCACTCGCGGCGATTGCGTGCTGGGCTCTTGCCGCGCTTTTCTTCATGCTGCGCTTGGTCGTGGCGCTCGCGCGCCTTGAAGGCCTCAAACGCAACGCACTGCCACTGCCGATGGAGTATCGCAATGCCCTCGAGCGCTGGAATGCCGATTGGTCCCCAAGTCGAGCCGTGCGGATCTGTGTCAGCGATGAAACCGAGGTGCCCGTTGCGGTGGGACTCTTCGATGCGATGATCCTGATTCCGCGCAGCCTGCTGGCATCGCTTTCGCCGGGGGAGGTGAGCCAAATCTACCTGCACGAACGCGCACATCTGCGCCGCGCCGACGACTGGACGAACCTGCTGCAGCGCATTGTCACCGCCCTGCTTTGTTTCAGCCCGGGCATCTACGCGATCGCACGCGCGCTGGACGTCGAGCGCGAAGCGGCATGCGACGACGACGTCGTCGCGCAGACCGGTGCGGTACGCCCCTACGCGCGCTGTCTGACGCACATGGCCGAAATCACCGCATGGCCCCACCGGCCGCTTCCGGCGCCTGGCGCATTCGTGACGCGGCGCGGCATCTCGGAACGCATCGAGCGCCTTTTGAGCGCCGGCCGCAGCGCGGCGCGTGGGCTGGCTATCGCACCGACGGCCGTCGCCCTGGCGATCGTGGGCGCATTTGCGCTCGCCGCGCCCGCGGTTGGGGTCACATTAGCGTCGCCTGCAGCGCCGGCCCCATCCCGGGTGCGAGTGCTGCACCCGGTACACCGCGCCGTCGTGCCGCCCAAGCACATTCACATGCGCGCAGTGAACGTCGACGTGCCGGCCGTCAACGTGCGCATACCGGTGATGCATTTCGACATGCCGGCGGTGAACTTCACCATGCCCGCGATGAGCGTGAACATCCCGGCAATGCACATCGACGTTCCCAAGGAGGAGCAGATGATGGAGCGGCGCTTCCGTTCGGCTTCGTGCCGGTCGGCGTGCGACTTCAGTAACGTCGATTGGGCGGGCGCGAACTTGAGCGGAAGAAGTTACTCCGCGAGCGACTTCAGCAACGCCGACCTCCGCCGCGTGAACTTTGCGAACGCACGCTTCGCCGCCGTCGATTTCACCGATGCGGATCTGCGCCACGCGGACTTCGACGGCGCGCGGTTCTCGTACGTCGATTTCACGGATGCGCATCTCGACGGGGCGACGTTCTCCGGAGCGGTGATCGACGTCTGCGACTTCACCGGCGCCGATCTAACGGGCGTGGATCTCTCGCGCGCGCATCTAGACGGGCTCTGCGAAGAATCGCTGGCGAATCGCTGACCGCGCCATGATGCCCTCCCGGTGCAGGACGGCGGCGCGAGCGACGGCCTATGTGCTGGCTGCAACCATGTTTTGCGTCGCCCACGCGCTCGGCGCGCAGGGCATCGCCGTTCCGCTGCTCTCACACGAGCCGTCGATGAACGGTGTCGTCGATGCCTCTTGGAGCGGCTCAGGGCGCGTGCCGCTCTCGTATGATTTCACGTATCAACGTGTAAGCGGTGAGCCGACGATCGTCTATGTTGCCCAGGATGCGGCCGGCTTGGATATCGCATTTGTGGCAACGCAGCGTGAACCCATCGTGGACCGTCAAACGACGAACGGTTCGAACGTTCTCAGCGACGATTATGTCGCAGTGTATCTTTACCCGAAGCGGACGCAAGGGTTTGCGTACTCCTTTGCAGCCAACCCGCAGGGCGCGCGTTACCAAACCTCGAGCGAGAACACTGCCTACGCGCCGCAATGGACCGCAGGCGCCCGAACCACCTTGCATGGTTACGTCGTCACCATGCACATACCGTTCAATCTTATCCGTACCGACGGTTCGACCGTATGGAGAGCTCAGTTTGTTCGTCAGATCGTGGCAACGAATGCCACAGACGTCTGGACGTACTCTCCCGACGAGCACACCGACGCGGACGCCGTGTTCGCCGGAACACTCACAGGCGTCGATGCGCGTGCGCCGGTGCGCCGCACACCGGCACGTTTGCAGCTCTATGGCCTCGGCGGACTGACGACGAAGGCCAATGGCGGCGACACGTCGCGTGTCGGGCTCGATGCGTCGTTGCCGGTTACCGCTACGAGCTCGCTCATCGCGACGCTTCATCCTGACTACTCGAACGTGGAGATCGATCAGCAGACGATTGCGCCGACGGCCTTCCAGCGCCAATATAACGAGGTCCGCCCGTTCTTCACGCAAGGAGCGTCGTTTTTCAACTCACATATGGTGTGTAGCGACTGCCCCCAGACGCTCTATACCCCTGCAATACCGACGTTCGGTCAAGGGTATGCCTATGAAGGAACCTCCGGACCGCTCGACTTCGCAGCGTTCGATGCCATCGGCACGAACCGCATCGACGACGCACAAGCGCTTACGTACGAAACCTCGAATCCGTACACCCGTTTTCACTTCGATGCACAGCGAGTCGGCGTCAGCGTGCCTGGCCTGACCGACGACTCTACCACCTTGGACGGCGGGTACTACGACTTTCCCCTACACCTCGGCGTTTATACGAACGTCGGCGAGGATCGCCAGAACGGAGCATTCGGACCCACCTCCGGCGGCTATCTGGAATCCGGCATCGGATACACCACGCCGACGACGACGTCGGTCCTGAGCGTGCAAAACGTTGGTGCAGATTACCTTCCAATCGACGGCTACGTCAGCCAAAACGACCTCTACGGATGGGAGTGGTTCACGAGCCACACGTTCAACTTTGCTTCATCGTTCCCGTTGCACGACGTCTTCGCGACCAGTTTTCAAGCTCATTACCACAATGTGTTCGGGCTGACCGACCAGACCGACTCGTCAGAGCAAGTCAACCTCGATTTCAAAGATCTCCTCACGGTTCACGTCTACATCGCGCTTCAAGGCGTTGGTGTGCCGGCGCTTGCGAACGATGCGGGACGGTACGAGCTGCTGCCGTTCGACGGGAACGGATTCTTCGTCGGCTACAAGGTGAGCACGACGACGCCGACCTATGCATACTACACCGGTGGCCCGTACTACCATGGCCATCTCGATGCATGGTCGTACGTGACGACGATTCCGCTCTTGTCGCACTTCAATCTCACCCTGGAAGCAGACAGCGACCGGTACCTGCCGTCGTTTTCCGTAGAGCCTCCGACGAATCAATGGCTCGAACGCGCAAGCCTTGACTGGCAGATCAACCGCGACGCAGAAGTCCTTTTCGGCGCGAGGCGGATCATCGGCGTGAACCTTCCCAATGCGTACCAGCTGCCGCAGTGGAGCGCTCCGGGACCTTGCGCTGCGGATCCGTATTTGCCCGGCTGTTTCGTCGATGCGTCAAACGTAAGCCTCGCATATCATTTTCTCGCCGCGCGTAACGAGTTCTACGTCGTCTACGGCGATCCGAACGACCTCTCCACGCTGCCCGCTCTCTACGTGAAGTGGATCCGGTACATCGGCGCCGAAAAGGGAACGTAGGGGGCAGAGCTAAACAACGCTCCATGCGAGGCCGCCTCTTTCTCGCCGTCGTCGCTCTTGCGCTCGCGATCGCGCTGCCGTGGCAAGAGCGCGCGAACGCGGCGCGTCCGCCGGCGACGCCGACGCCGTACGCGCACATGCCATATCCGGCACCGTCGGTGATCTACCACGGCGTCGCGCGTCCCCTCTGCGCGGCCCTCGTCCGTCACGTGCGCCCGGTCGTCGGTATGATGCTCGAGAACGACCGCACGATCTCGAAGAGTCCGCCGCTCTTCTCGCAGTACAACCGCGACCTTGCCGATCTCGGTGCAAACGGCGAAGCGGCGGATCAAGCCGAGCGCGATCTCACGCTGTACCATCTCGAACAGCTCGTGACGCCGCTGGCGAACAACGTCAATGCGATGCAACGCGAGCTCGCAAGCCAGAACGTCTTCCCCTCGCATCCACAAACCGACGATGAGAAGACGCTCGACGAGATGCGCGGAGAGCTGCTCAAGGCGCTTGCAACGCAAGCGGTTGCACTCGACATCATCAACGGATACGTGCAGACCCAGCAGCTTGCGGAGCTGCAGCAAGAAGGAGCGTCCGGCGCGGAGTCACGCGCAATAAACGGAAGCGATACGACCTATTCCCCGACACCGACGACGCCCGACCCGCTGCTTCAAGATCCGCATCAAGCCGGTATCGCTCCGAATCCGTACGCGATCGACCCGCTCGCCATTCCCGGCATCACCGGGTCGGTCGGCACGACGCCCGTCACGCGTCTCATGGCGGCGATTGCATGGCTGCGAGCGGAGACGACACGGCGCGAGAACATCGCGGCGCAGACGGTCGGAGCGGTCGCACACTCGTGCTCGGCGCATCCAACCGAACCGAGGTCGCACCCGTAAGCGTTTAGCGCCGGAGCTGCCGGGTAACTCTACCGGCGTGCGGCTGAGTGGTATGGCGGCAATCGTAACGGGCTCCGCCACGGGGATCGGCCGGGCCATCGCAATCGCTTTCGGCGAACAAGGCGCGCTCGTGGCCGTCGACTATCGCGACGGGTCGGAACCGGTCGACGAGGTGATTGCGCGTATCACCGCGGCGGGCGGCAAAGGGATCGCCGTTCAAGCTGACGTCACGAAACCGGACGACATGGCGCGCCTCGTAACGCAAACGCAAGAGGCCTTCGGCCCGCTGCGTATCATGGTAAACAACGCCGGCATCGAGGAGAAGCACCCGTTTCTCGAAACGCCGCTCGAACTCTACGAGCGCATCATCGAGGTCAACCTCACCGGCGTCTGGATCGGCGCGCAAACGGCCGCGCGCGCGATGGTTGCCCACGGCAAAGGTGGGCGGATCGTCAACATTTCATCGATCCACGAAGACGTGGCGATGCCGACGAATGCCGCATACTGCGCGTCCAAGGGCGGCGTGCGCATGCTCGCGCGGACAATCGCCGTCGAACTCGCGCAGCACGATATCACCGTCAATAACGTCTGCCCCGGCGCAATACAGACGCCGATGGACGTCGCGATCGAGAAGAACCCTCAGCAAGAGCGTGCATTACTCGACGAGATTCCGCTGCGCCGCATGGGCAAGCCGGAGGAGGTCGCCGAACTCTGCGTCTATCTCGCCTCACCAGCTGCCGCATACATTACCGGCGCCTCGTTCGTCATTGACGGCGGGATGATGCAGCAATCCGGCAGCCTGTGAAGCGCATCTTCATGGCGTCGTCGCAGGCTTAGAGGTTCCCTTAGAGACCTAAGAAAAAGACGATCGCGACGACCGCGAGTGCGGCCGCGCACTGCAATGCGACAATCGCGAGTGCGGGGTACCGCATCTTTGGGACCCACGTGTATGCGAAGAACGCGATGACGAGCATTTGCAGCGGCATCAATAGCTGAAAGAGATGTGCGCCGGTGCCCTCGTCCGGCTGGCGAACGAGCGTGCCGTGCGCGATGCCGATTGCAAACGCAATGAGAAATCCGCTGGAAATCAGCAGTGGAAGAAAAGCGCTCGGCCTGCGTAGCAACGTGACCATAGCTATTGCTTTGTAACACAAAGTAACAAGCGACGCAAGGGGTTGACCTACGAACATATGTTCGATTAGCATGGAAGGCCATGGGTCTGCCCGCGCGGAGAGCGGCCTTCGAGGAGCTGAAAGAACGGCTTCGTCCGACGGTTATGCCGGTATGGCAGGAGCGCCTTCCCAGCGCGATTCCGGACTTGGACCGGGCGCTCGGCGGAGGCTTCCCCAAGGGCACCCTCACGACGCTCGAAGGGCCACTCTCCTCCGGACGTTGGACGATCGCGACGCGTCTTTTGGCTGCGTGGACGCGACGCGGGCTGGCGGCGGTGGTCGACGGCGGGAGGGTCTACCCGCCGGACCTCGCCGCCGCCGGGGTGCATCTCCAGCGTCTGCTCGTCGTTCCAGCTTCTGATCCGATCGCCGTTGCACGGGCCGCCGACGCACTGCTGCGCTCGCGCGCTTGCGGCGTCGTAGCGCTCGACGCGCCGCTGCTGCGCTCGGCGATCTGGTCGCGCCTCGCTGGAATAGCTCACAGAAACGGAGCGTTGCTCCTCGTCGTGACGCAGCCGCCTCCGCCGGAGCTTGCAGCGGCGGCGCACCTGCGTCTCCGCTGCGAGCGGGCGTTTCCGAGCGCCTTGTGTCTTCACGTTCGCAACGAAAACGTTCGCGTTCCATGCTCGCTGTAAAACGCACGCAACCGCTGCTGCTCTGCGTGCTCGTTGACGCGAGCCGCGTCGCCCCGCACTGGGAGGCGATGCTCGATACGCTCGATGCGGTGTCGCCTCTCGTCGACGACGTTGCCGCCGGCCATGCATACGTCGATCTGCGCGGTATACCCGGAGACCCCGTAGCATGGATCGCTCGAACGCGCGCGTTGCTCGCACCGTACGCACTACCCACGCGCATCGCGGCGGCCGCGAACAAGTTCACGGCGTACGCGGCGGCACAAACGCAGGACGGCGCAATCTGCGCCGTAGGTCAAGAACGTGCCTTTCTTGCACCGCTCTCACTCCAACTGCTCGGCATCGACGATCGTCTGCACGAACGGCTGCGTATGCTCGGCGTCACGACGCTCGGCGAACTCGCGCGACTTCCGCACGGCCCCTTCGTGCGCCGTTTCGGTATGCAGGCAGCACGCTGGCACCTTTGCGCACGAGGAGAAGACCCTACTCCGTTGTTCCCTCGCGCGCAGGCGATCGCCATCGAAGCGACGACGTTCGGCGAAGGGAACATCGAGGAAGAGGCGCAGCTTTTCTTCGCCATGCGTATCGTGCTCGCGCGCGTCTGCGCGGATCTCGAGCGCTGCGGAAAGCGTGCTGGCATGCTGGAGCTTTCGCTCGAGATGCAGGACGGCAGCGAGCGGCATATCGAGGTGCCGGTCGCGACTCCCAGCGCCGACGAGAAGGTACTCGACGACGTGTTGCGCGCAAAACTCGGTGGCAGCCGCTTTCCCTGTGCCGTTGTAGGGTTTCGTCTACGCGCGGTGCGCTTGGAAGAGGGAGGAGAGGCTGTGACGATGTTCCCTGCCGATGACGTCGATCCGCAACGCGTTGCCGTCGCGCTCGCACGCCTCGAAGCCGTGACGGGCGAGCCGCCGCAGCGTGCACGCACTAAACCGGCGCACGCGCTCGAGCGCCGGTTTAGCTTCTCCCCATTTCGTTGTCATCCCGAGCGTAGGCCCGAAGGGCCGGAGTCGAGGGGCGAGGGAGCGCCCGAGGTGCTGCTCGTTCAGCTGTGCCTTTTCACCGTACGCGAAATCGACGTCACGATGAAGCACGGCGCGCCTGCATTCGTCGATGCGCGCGCGGTGACCGCATGCGAAGGTCCGTGGCGCATCGAGGAAGGCTGGTTTAGCGAAACGGAGATCGCGCGCGACGAATATAACGTGCTGCTTGCCGATAAATCCCTACTTCGCATCTATCGTCAAGGCAAACATTGGTATCTTC
>DAHUYK010000042.1 GCA_027315245.1 Vulcanimicrobiota bacterium
AGAGCACGTCGCCGAGCTCCTCTCGCACGAAAGCCTCGCTGCCGCTCTCGCGCGCGCGAGCCAACTCGCCGACTTCCTCGACGAGTTTCTCGAGCACGCCGTCGATGCTCTTCCAGTCGAAGCCGACGCGGGCTGCCTTCTCTTGCATGCGTTGTCCCCGCTGCAGGGCTCCGAGCTGGCGTGGAATGCCGTCGAGGCGGCTGACGCGCTTGCGGCCGCTGGCCTCTTGGGCTTTGAGCCGCTCCCAACTGCGCCACTGTGCGTCAACGTCGTCGATGGCGGCGTCCGCAAAGACGTGCGGATGCCGGCGCACCATCTTGTTCGCGAGCGCGTCGACGACGTCGGCAATCGTGAAATCTCCCGTTTCCGTGGCGAGCTGCGCATGAAAAACGATCTGCAGAAGAAGGTCGCCAAGTTCTTCACAGAGGGAGCCTGCGTCTTGCTCGGGCTGCTCGATCGCATCGACGACTTCGAACGTCTCTTCGATGAGGTACGGCACGAGCGATCGATGGGTCTGCTCGCGATCCCACGGGCATCCCAAGCGCAGGCGTGCCATGATCTCGACGAGATCTTCCCACGAGTAGTGCGCGGATTGCGGCGGCAAGGGCACGAGCGGCATCGCAATCGATGCGGCGAGCGTCGCGCGGGGCATCCCTGGCACGATCTCGGTACGAATTCGCCGCGCTTCGAGTGCACGCAGCAACGGCGGAAGTCCCGGAAAGTCCGAGAGTGGATTTCCGAGCACGCCGATGCCGAGATCGCGTTCGCGTGTTGCATCGATGCGGTCGCAGAAATCGGCGATCGCCGTACCGGCGCCGCGAAGAACGAGCGCCGGATCGGGAGCGAGCCGTTCGTCGATCTCGATTCCCGATGCGCGCAGGCTGTCGGCCAACTCGCGTGAAGCGAGAAGCGCGACGGTTCGTGCTACGGAGCGAAGGGCGTCGATGGCGCCCAGCGTGAGAAGTCGCGGATCACCGGGTCCAAGTCCGACAACCTTGACGAGCATCTCACGCTAAGGGCCTAGGCGCGCGATTCCTAGTGGCCGCTCGGTGCCGTCGACGGTGCGGCCGCAGGTGCGGTCGACGGTGTCGCAGCCGTAGCCGGCGCCGCTGGTGGCGGCGACGGGAAGAGGTCTGCGTACTGAGGATCGTTGCTCACGATCGTCGCCTTCTGCTGCAGGCCCTCGATGAACGGCTGCACGAGCGGCTGTTCCTGCTGCTGCGCGAGCAGTAAGCGCACGCGATCGCTCGCCGACGCAAGCGTGGCGTGCTGCGCCGGCGTGCGCGACGTCACGAGGATGATGTGATACCCGAACGGCGAGTGCACGGGCTGGCTGATCTTGCCGATGGGCAGCGTGAAGGCCGCGTTGTCGAACGCTTGCACCATCTGTCCGCGGCGGAAGCATCCTAGGCTTCCACCCTTGGTCTTCGAGCCTGGATCGACGGAGTATTGTTGCGCGAGCGCGCCAAAGTCGCCGACTCCGTGCTGTTTGAGGAGCGCCTCGACTTTGTTTGCCGTGGCAAGATCGGGCACGAGAATGTGGCTGGCGCACACTTCCGCGGGCGTGTCGAAGGCTGCGTGATTTTTGTTGAAGTACTGCGCGATCTGCGCGTTGGTGACGTGCACGTTGTTCGCGAGCGCGGCGTTGACGATCAGTTGGATGCGCAGCGCGTCGTGAACGTCTTGCTCGGTCAGGCCGCGCGAACTAAGCATCTGCGACCACGTGTCGCCGGGAAAGTTCTGTTTGAGCTGATCTTCGCGTGCGGCAATCTGCGCGTCGGTCACCGTGATGTGGTTGTCGGCGGCATACTGGTTGATGAGCGCCTCCTGCACCATCTGCTGCAGAACGTTGCGCGCAATCGGGCTGCTCTCGAGCTTGCTGTCGAACTGTGCATGGCTGATGGCATGGCCGTTGACCGTGACAACGGCACCGCCGCCGCCACATGCCGCCAGAGAGGCCGCGAGTAACAGCGTAATCGATCCCGCGATGATGCGGAAGGCTTTGGGCATGAATCAAACTCCAATAGAGGGGGAAAAGGCCGGCGCCTGGGCTTCCCCACGATGGTGGGTCGACCCTTGCTGCGTGCCCTGCGTCGTCTAGATGGCCTCGAGCAGCTTGCGCAGGAGCGGCATCCAGAGATCCTCCGGCCGGTTGCCGGCCGGCGCATGCGGAAGGTCGACGAGCACCTTCCCTTCGCTGAAGCGGAAACGGTTGTTCGTGAGCGACTGGAACCTCGGAATCATCGCCGCGTCGAGTGCGAAGCCGCTGCCGACGCCGAGCGTCAGGCGCTCCGCATCGACGACGACGCGCGTCACCCGCTTGCGAAGAGCTATCGTCCGCAAGCGCGTCAGCTCAATGAGGCGATCGAGCGGTGCGGGAAACGGCCCGAAGCGGTCGCGAATGCTCGCGGCGATTTCATCGACCTCGCTCTCGTCGCGTGCCTTGGCGAGCTGCTGATAGACCGCGATCTTCTGCGAGACTTGCGGGATGTAGTCGTTCGGAATGAACGCGTTGATCTTGACGTCGATGACCGCTTCGGTGCGTTCCTCCAGCGACGCCGGCGCGCCGCGCCGCTGCGCGATGGCGTCGGCGAGAAGCTGGCAGTACGTCTCGAACCCAACGGAAGCGATGAAGCCCGACTGGGCCGCCCCGAGCAAGTTGCCTGCGCCGCGAATCTCGAGGTCGCGCATCGCGATCTGCATGCCCGAGCCGAGATGCGTGAACTCGACGATGGCTTCCAGACGCGCCTGCGCGTCCTCCGAGAGCGCCTTGTGTCCCTGATAGAGGAGATAGCAGTACGCCTGCTGATTCGAGCGCCCCACGCGTCCGCGAAGTTGGTAGAGCTGCGCGAGGCCGAAACGGTCGGCGTCGTCGACGATCATCGTGTTGACGTTCGGGATGTCAAGGCCGTTCTCGATGATCGTCGTCGCGACGAGCACGTCGGTGCCGCCGTTGATGAAATCGTGCATGATCGGCTCGACGTCGCGCTCGTGCATCTGTCCGTGCGCGACGGCAACGCGCGCGCGCGGAACGAGTTCTTGCAGCGCGTTGCGCAGCGCGTAGATGGAGTCGATTCGGTTGTGCAGGTAGTAGACTTGGCCGCCGCGATCGAGTTCCGTCGCTATCGCGTGCGCGACGACTGCGTCGCCGGCCGGCACGACGAGCGTCTTCACCGAGAGCCGGTTCTTCGGTGCGGTGCGAATGACCGAAAGATCCCGCACGCCGACGAGCGACATGTGCAGCGTGCGCGGGATCGGGGTCGCCGACAGCGTCAGCACGTCGACGCTCGTGCGGTACTCCTTGAGACGCTCCTTGTGCATCACGCCGAAGCGCTGCTCTTCGTCGACGATGATGAGCCCGAGGTCCGCGAACGCGACGTCTTTCTGTAGTAAGCGGTGCGTTCCGATCGCGAGGTCGATGCGTCCTTCAGCGATCTGACGCAGGTTGTCGCGCAGCGTCGCACGTTGCGTGTAGCGCGAGAAACCGGCGATGCGCAACGGAAAGCCGGCGAAGCGTTCGCTGAACGTGCGCAGGTGCTGGTCGGCGAGCAGCGTCGTCGGCGCGATGAGCGCAACCTGCTTGCGATCGGCGATCGCTTTGAAAGCCGCTCTGATCGCGACTTCCGTCTTTCCGTAACCGACGTCACCGCAGACGAGCCGATCCATGGGCTGCGGGCGCTCCATGTCGCCCTTCGTCGCATCGATCGCGGTGCGTTGGTCCGGCGTCAGCTCGTACGGGAACGCCTCCTCCATCTCGCCCTGCCACGGCGTGTCCGCTCCGAAGGCGTGGCCGCGCGCCAGTTCGCGCTCGGCATAGAGCGCCACGAGGCCGTCGGCAATCTTTGCGAGCGATTCGGAGACGCGCGTTTTCGTGCGCGCCCAGTCGCTGCCGCCCATGCGCGAAAGCCGCGGGGTTCCCCCCTCCGACGCTGCGTATTTCGTGACGTGGTGCATCTGCGTCACCGGCACGAGCATGCGATCGGAGCCGGCAAAGTGCAGGTCGATATAATCTTGCGTCGCGCCGAGAATCGTCTCGGTGCGCAAGCCTTCGTAACGCGCGATGCCGTGAACGGCGTGCACGACGAAGTCGCCGACCCGCAGGTCCGAGAGCGTCACGGGGACGCCCTCCTTGACGGCGCGCAGCTTCACGCGCTTGGGCGGCAAGCCAAAGATCTCGCGGTCGCCGAGCACGTGCAGGCGCAGTTGCGGAATCGCAAAGCCCGATTCGAGCGAACCGGCGTCGACGGCAACGCTGCCGTACGCCAGCGGCGCGTGATCCGTGCAGCGCTGCGCGGCGATGCCGGCGGCGCCGAGCAGTTCGAGCATGCGCGTCACGGCGGTCGTGACGACGGCAACGCGCTCGCCATGCGCGGTCCACTCGCGCACGGCACCCGTGAAGCGTTCGATCTGCCGGTTGAAGTGCTCTTCCGGTCTGCACTCGAGCGCGACCCGCGGAGCCTGCGGTACGAACCGCAGTGGGTGCGGCGATGCGATGCCGCCGGGAAGCACGAGCGCCGGCCGCTTTGCAATCTGCTCCGCGAGATCGTCAAGCGCGACGTGCTGTGGCGCGCCGCCCGCTCCTTCGACGCGCTCTTCATCGTCGAGCGCGCGTTCCACGCCGTCGAGCGCCGACGGTTCGTCGAGGACGACGATCGCATCGTCGCGCAGATAGTCGAGCACCGTCGTACGCTCCGCATCGCGCGGCGACTCATCCCACGGCGCGATCGCGATCGCTTCAATGTTCGTATGGCTGCGCTGGCTCTCGAGATCGAAGACGCGGATCGATTCGATCGTGTCGCCGAAGAACTCGATGCGCACGGGGGCGTCGGCCGTCGCGGGAAAGCAGTCGAGGATGCCGCCGCGCACCGCGTACTCTCCGGCGGCGCCGACGACGTCGCTGCGCTCGTACCCGAGATCGTGCAGCTGACGAAGCAATCGCTCCCAATCATGCGTGGCGCCGCGCGCGAGCGTGACGCGCGCGCCGGCAAAACGCTGCGGATCTGCGACGGTTTCACGGACCGCCGCGACGCTCGACACGACGACGATTGCCGCGTTCTCTGCCAAACGCTCGAAGATACCGATGCGTGCGCTTCGTTCGCTCGGGCCCTCGAGCGCTCCGAACGACTCGCCTCGCGCGCGCAGCAGCGCGACGCGCGACGGTACGCCGTCCTCGCGAGCGCCGGCGTAATAAAGAAAATCGGCGTAGATGCGCTCGGCGACGTCGGCGCTGGGCACGATACACAGCATCTGGCTCGGGCGAGCCCGCGAGAGGGCTGCGAGGACGGCCGGACGGCCGGCCCCGGAGACCTCGGCCAAGGCGACCGAGTGCCCC
>DAHUYK010000043.1 GCA_027315245.1 Vulcanimicrobiota bacterium
GATGTCCATCGCGCCGCGCGCGGCGAAATGCCGCACCCGTTCGTACACCTGCGCGGGGCATGCTGCGTTCGTGCAGCGCCACATCGCCTCGCCTTCGGGACGAAATGCGTCCGACCCGCAGACGGGGCAGCGCGCCGGCATCGCAAAACGACGCTCTCTTCCCGTTCGCAGTTCGACGATCGGCCCCACGACCCGCGGAATGACGTCGCCCGCGCGCGTGACGAGCACCGTGTCGCCCGTGCGGATATCGTTGTTCTTGATGTAGTCTTCGTTGTGGAGCGTCGCATTCGAGATGGTGACGCCGCCGACACGAACCGGCTCGAGGATCGCGTAAGGATTCAAGGTTCCCGTGCGTCCGACGTTGATGGCGATCTCCTTGAGCTTCGTACGTGCTTCACGTGGCTTGAACTTGAACGCCACCGCCCAGCGGGGATCCCTGCCCACGCTGCCGAGCCGCTCCTGCATCGTAACGTCGTCCACCTTCACGACGACGCCGTCGATCTCGTAGTCGAGCTCGTCACGCCGCTCTTCCCACGTCCGGCAATACGTGAGAACGTCGTCGATATTTTCGCAGAGCGCGACGTGAGGGTTCACGTGGAAGCCGCGCGCCTTGAGTTCGGCGAGAGCGCGCCATTGGGTTGTCGTGCCGGCGACGAGCGCGTACGCGAAGAACGAGAGCCGGCGTTGCGCGGTCTGACGCGGGTCCAACTGCCGGATGCCCCCCGATGCCGCGTTACGGGGATTGGCAAACGCCGGAGCGCCGCTGCTCTCGCGCTCCTCGTTTAGGCGCGCAAAGTCGCTCTTGCGTAAGTACGCTTCGCCGCGCACCTCCATCACTTCGCCGGCGGGCGCGCTCTTCAACCGCAAGGGAATCGTTTTGATCGTACGCAGGTTCGCCGTCACGTCTTCGCCGATGCGTCCGTCGCCGCGAGTTCCTCCACGCAGGAAGACCCCGCTTTCATAGAGCAGCGCGATGGCAAGGCCATCGATCTTGAGCTCGCAGACGTAGGCGACGCCGTCGCGCGAGGCGGCCTTGCGCACGCGCTCGTCGAAGGCGCGCAACTCGTCTTCGTCGACGGCGTTCGCGAGGCTGAGCATCGGCATGCGATGTTCGTACGGTGCAAAATGTTCGGATGCCGGCGCTCCCACCCGCTGTGTCGGTGAGTCGGCCGTTCGCAGCTCGGGATGCATGTTCTCGAGCGCCGTGAGCTCGCGCAGCATCGCATCGTACTCGGCATCCTCGATCGCCGGCGCGTCGAGCACGTAGTAGCGGACGTTCGCCTCTTCGAGCAGCGCTCGCAGCTCCGACGCGCGCTCGGGTGCCGTCATACCGGCTCTGGTTCCACCTCGACACGCTTGCTCTTCGCGAGATCGTCGAGCACGCGCAGGTTCTCACGCTCGAGCCGTGCGAGGTACGCGGCGTCGGGAACGTGATGGCCGACAGCGCGCTCGTCGCGCAGCACGGGCGCGAGATAGGCTCCCGTGTACGACGCAGAATTGCAGGCGAGCTCCTCGGGCGTGCCCGTTCCGACAACGGTCCCACCGCGGTCGCCTCCCTCAGGCCCAAGGTCGACGAGGTAATCGGCGCTCTTCACGACGTCGAGGTTGTGCTCGATGACGAGCACGCTGTTCCCCGTCTGTACGAGTCGCTGCAAAACGTCGAGCAGTTTGTGGATGTCGGCGAAGTGCAGGCCCGTCGTCGGTTCGTCGAGCACGTAGAACGTTCGCCCCGTCGAACGGCGTGAGAGCTCCGTCGCGAGTTTCACGCGCTGCGCCTCACCGCCCGAAAGCGTCGTTGCCGGCTGCCCCATCTTCACGTATCCGAGGCCGACGTCGCAGATCGTGCGCAGCTTGTTGTGCACGCGCGGCACGCTTTGGAAGAACTCGTTCGCTTCGTCGACGCGCATCTCCAGCACGTCTGCAATGGATTTGCCTTGGTACTTCACCTCGAGGGTCTGCGCGTTGTAGCGGCGGCCTTTGCAGACTTCACACGGCACGTAGACGTCGGGAAGGAAATGCATCTCTATTTTGATGATGCCGTCTCCTTGACAGGCTTCGCACCGGCCGCCTTTGACGTTGAACGAGAATCGCCCGGGCGTGTACCCGCGCATCTTGGATTCCGGGACGAGCGAGAAAAGCTCGCGTATCGCATCGAAAGCGCCGGTGTACGTCGCGGGATTGCTGCGAGGCGTGCGCCCGATCGGCGATTGATCGATGACGACGAGCTTGTCGAGCTGGTTCGTTCCACGGACGCTCGCGTACGTCGACGCCGCGCTGCTGCGATTGCCGTGCAGCGTGCTTTGGAGTGCGCGGACGAGCACCTCGTTGACGTGCGTCGACTTGCCGCTTCCGCTCGCTCCCGTAACGGCGCAAAAGACGCCGACGGGAAGGCGCACGTCGATGCCCCGCAAGTTGTTTGCCGTTGCTTTGCGGATATCGAGCCACCCCCGCGGCGCGCGGCGTTGCTTGGGGATCGAGATGAACTTGCGCCCTGAAAGGTATGCACCGGTCTCCGAGCGCGGATTGCGCAGGATTTCGTCGAGCGTCCCAACGGTGAGAATCTCGCCGCCTTCGGCTCCGGCCCCCGGCCCGATGTCGACGACGACGTCGGCGGTGCGCATCGTATCTTCGTCGTGCTCGATGACGATGAGCGTGTTGCCCAGATCCCGCAGCGTTCGAAGCGTTGCCAGCAATCGATCGTTGTCGCGCGGGTGCAGCCCGATCGATGGTTCGTCCAAGATATACAGTACGCCGACAAGCGCGCTGCCGATCTGCGTCGCGAGGCGGATACGCTGTGACTCCCCGCCCGCGAGGGTCGCCGCGGAGCGCGCCAGCGTCAAGTATCCTAAACCGACGCTCGAGAGAAAGCCAAGGCGCGCGCGGATTTCCTTGACGATCTGATGCGCTATCTTCTGCTGCCGTTCGTTCAGTTCGAGGCGCGCAAAAAAGTCCTCGGTCTGCTCGATCGAGCGGCGCGTCAAGTCGGCGACGTTTGTGCCGCCAACCGTCACCGCGAGCGCTTCCGGCTTGAGCCGCGCGCCCTTGCACACCTGGCAGACCGACGAGGACATGTACTTCTCGATGTCCTCCTTCACGTACTCGCTCGACGTTTCGCTGTAGCGGCGCTGGAGATTGTTCACGACGCCCTCGAATGAGGTACGGTATTCCCACGTCGCACCGCCGCGCGAGGTAAACGAAAAGTTCTGCTCGCGATCCGTGCCGTAGAGAATGAGGTCGACGACGTGCTCCGGCATTTGGTCGACGGGGGTCGTCACGCGCATGCGCGCACGCCGCAGCACACGCTCGAGCTGTTGCATGTAGTACGGATTCATCGAAGGATACTTGCCGCTTCCCAACGTGCGGCTCCAGGGCACGATCGCGCCCTGCGAGATGGATTTCGAGCGATCTGGAATGACCTTCCACGGGTCGATCTCGGTTTTTACTCCCAGCCCCGTGCAGGCCGGACATGCGCCGTACGGAG
>DAHUYK010000049.1 GCA_027315245.1 Vulcanimicrobiota bacterium
GCGCGCGCGGCGTGGCGCCGCCGGCCGTTCGCGACCGTCGATGCGCTGCACGCTGCAATGCTCGCCGTCGTCGAGGAAGCTCCAGAAGAACGCCGCGTCGCGCTCGTTCGCGCGCACCCCGACCTTGCCGGCCGCCTCGCACGCGAAGGACGGCTAACCCGCGCTTCGGCACGCGAGCAGGAACGAGCCGGGCTCGGCCTCCTGACCCCGCAGCAGATTGCGGCGTTCGATGAAGCCAATCGCCGGTATCGCGAGCGCTTCGGCTTTCCCTTCGTCGTCTGCGTCCGCGATCGATCGGCGCATGCCGTTTTGGAAGCGCTCCATCGGCGCGTCGGAAACGACCGTTCCGAAGAGCTGACCGTCGCGATCGACGAGATCGGGCTTATTGCGCACTTTCGGCTCGCGGAAGCACTGCAGGCATGAGCGCGTACGTGCTCTCCTGGCTCGATCTCCTCGTCCGGTGGTTGCACTTTACCGCCGGCGTCGCGTGGATCGGGACGTCGTTCTATTTCGTCTGGCTCGACGACAACCTCACTCGTCCCCGGCACGAACAGGACGAACGAGCCGGCGTGTACGGCGAGTTGTGGTCGGTTCACGGCGGCGGCTTCTATCATAACCAAAAGTATCTCACGGGGCCGCGGGACGAGCCGCTGCCCGAAAATCTGCACTGGTTCAAGTGGGAAGCGTACACGACGTGGCTCTCCGGCGTCGCGATGCTCGCGATCGTCTACTGGGCAGGCGCTTCGACGTTTCTCATCGATCCCAGCGTTCTCGCGCTTGCGCCGTGGCAAGCGATCTGCATCAGCTTCGGCTCGCTCATCGCGGGTTGGATCGTCTACGACGCGCTCTGCAAGCTGCTGGAGAAGCAGCCGCTCGTCCTCGGCGCCGCGGTCTTTGCGTTCTTCGTCTTCGTCGCATGGGGACTCTCGCACGTCTTCAGCGCGCAGGCCGCGTACCTGCACGTCGGCGCCATCATGGGAACGATCATGGTCGCGAACGTCGCGCACGTCATCATTCCCGGACAGCGCAAGATGCTCGCCGAGATCCGCGCCGGGCGTCAGCCCGATCCGCGACCGGGGATGCTCGGGAAAACGCGCTCAGTGCACAACACGTACCTGACGCTTCCCGTGCTCTTCACGATGATCAGCGCGCATTACCCAATGGCGTACCAGAGCCGGTACGGTTGGCTCATCCTGGCGGCGCTTGGCCTCGCCGGCGTCATGGTGCGGTATTTTTTCATCTTGAGCCACGAACGCTACGGCAAGCGCCTCGTCTGGACGCTGCCCGCCGCGGCGCTCGTGCTCATCGCGCTGTGCGCGCTTCTCGTCGTCCCTCGTCCGGCGGTCTCGACGTCGCCGGTGCCCTTTGCGCGCGTCGCCCCGATCGTCGCTGCCCGCTGCGCGGTCTGTCACGCGGCACATCCGACAGAGCCGGGCTTTGCAACGGCACCAAACGGGGTCTTGCTGGACACGCCAGCCCATATCCAGGCGAATGCCCAGCGTATCGAAGCTGAAGCGGTGACGACGCACGCAATGCCGTTGGGAAATATCACCGGTATGACCCAGCACGAGCGCGACGAACTCGGTGCCTGGATTCAGGAAGGAGCGAAAATCCGCTGATGCCGCTTTCAACCCACGTGCTCGACCTCGCGCGCGGCGTGCCGGCCGCCGACCTTGCCGTCGATCTCGTTCGCGTCGACGACGAGATTCGCACGCCGCTCGGTTCGACGGTAACCGATGCCGGCGGACGCGCTGCCGCGCCCTTCGCCGAACCCCTGGAGCGAGCCGTCTACGAGCTCGTCTTTCACGCTGGCGCGTACTTTGCGCACCACGACATCATCAGCTTCTACACCGACGTTCCGGTGCGCTTTCGCATCGAGAATCCGGCGGAGCGCTACCACGTGCCGCTGCTACTCTCGCCCTTCGGCTACTCGACGTATCGCGGAAGTTAACGGTGCAGCCTTTGTCATCCCGAGCGTAGCGCTGAAGGCGCGAAGTCGAGGGACCGGCGAAACGCCGTCGCGCTCGTGAAGCGTCACGGCGGTGGTTCGACTCCGCTCGCGCTATGCGCTCGCTGCGCTCACCAGGTCAGCCCCAGGCCTCGACTGGACTATGGGCTCGACGCTTTGTATGCGGCCCAGCCGCCGAAGTGCGAGATGTCCGGCTCGCGGTCGCGCTCGATGAGTTCGCGGGGATAGAGCATCGCCGAGACGTGCGAGCCGTCGTCGAGCTCGATCTGCGCTTCGTACATGTCTGGTGGCTCGCCAGCGAGGAGATGCCGGTACTGCTCGTCGGTCAGCTCGTAGAGTTCACCGGGAATCGAGATGCCTTCGCGATCGACTTCGTAGATGCCGGGATGCCAGCCGTTCTTCACGGAATGGAGTCGGTAGCGTGCCGCCGTGCGCGCCTGGCCGAGAAAGCGGGCATCGCCGAGATTTGCGTGATCCGGCTGCCCATGCAGGGCAGAGCCGCAGATGAAAAAGCGCATGACGCAATCGTTCGTCAGATGACGAACTTGTCCACCTCGACGATCGAGGCGACGAGCGCCTCGACGCCGAGCTCGAGATCGCGCGGCGCGGTCTCCTCTTGCGCAACGTGACTGCGGCCGCCGATCGACGGCACGAAAATCATCGCCGCGGGCGCCACGCGCGAGAGGCACATGGCGTCGTGACCGGCGCCGCTGGGCACGTCGATTGCGCGCTCCCCGATCGAGGCGATCGCGCGCGCTACCGCCGCTCGCAGTTTTGGGTCCATCGGCGCGGGGGCGCGCGATTCGAGACGCTCTACGGACGCGGTGACCCGGCGTCGCTCGGTGACGTCGCTCGTGCTCGTGCGTAGCGCGCCTTCGACGGCATCGATGCGCGCGTCGTCGGCGGCGCGAACGTCGACCGAAAACGTCGCACGCCCAGGGATGACGTTCGGAGCGTTCGGTTCGACGGCGAACGTACCGACCGTTACGACCGTCTCGCCCGCAACGAGCGCCGCTCGTTCGACGGCGAGCACGATCTCCGCTGCCGACATGAGCGCGTCGCCGCGCCGTGCCATCGGAACGGTTCCGGCGTGGCCGCTCGATCCGTCGACGGTGACGCGGTAACGCCGCTGGCCTGCGATCGCGGTCACGATGCCGAGCGCGATGCCTTCGCGCTCCAACACCGGACCCTGTTCGACGTGCAGCTCGAGATAAGCGGCAAGGCGCGCGTCTTCGCGCATCGGCACGCCCTCGAGGAGGCCGGTCTCCGCCGACGCGAGCGCTTCGCCGAGGGATGTTCCCGACGCGTCACGCAGCGCGAGTGCGTGACGTTCTTCGTACGCGCCGGTGAAGACCGAACTCCCCAGACAGCCGAGCGGGAAACGGGCGCCTTCTTCGCCTGCCCATGCGACGGCTTCGACGGGATGCTCCGTACCGATGCTGCGCGCGTCGAGTGCTTCGAGAGCGCAGAGCGCGCCGACGACGCCGTACGCACCGTCGAACGCACCGCCGGTGGGAACGGTGTCGAGGTGCGATCCCACGAGCACGCAGCGCGCGCCCTCACGGAGGCCGCTGCGCCGTGCGAAGAGGTTGCCGACGGTGTCTTGCGCGAGGGCATAACCTCGTTCGCGTGCCCATGCCGCGAACTGCTCGCGGGCGGCGCGTTCTTGCACGGTCGCGAGCGCGCGGTCGATACCGTTCTCGTGGCTTCCGAGCTGCGCGAGGGTTGCGAGGCGGTCGACGACGGCGCTCATTGCGGTGCGTGCTCCGCGATCCAGTGGCGTGCGATGTCGACGCGCCGGCATATCCAGACGCTCTCGTGCTCGAGCACGTGGTCGAGAAAACGCTCGAGCGCGGCGGTGCGTCCGGGACGTCCCGCAAGCCTGCAGTGCAGCCCCACGGAGAGCATCTTCGGCTGCGTCCTCCCCTCCCGGTAGAGCACGTCGAAGGCATCGCGCATGTACTCGAAGTAGCCCGATGGTGCGCTGAAGCCCGGAGCGACGGAGAACTTCATGTCGTTCACGTCGAGCGTATACGGGATCACGAGATGCTGCTTTCCCCCCACGCGCGTCCAGTACGGTAGGTCATCGTTATAGGCGTCGGAGTCGTAGAGAAAGCCGCCCTCCTCGACGACGAGCCGCCGCGTGTTCTCGCTGGGTGCGTAGCGGCAGTACCATCCGTATGGTCGTTCTCCGACGGTGCGCTCGAGCGATGCGATCGCGCCGCGCATTTCTTCGCGTTCCTCCTCCTCGCTCATGCTTTCAAAGCCGATCCAGCGTCGCCCGTGGGAGCACACCTCGTGTCCTGCATCGACGATCGCCTCGGCGGCCTGCGGATTGCGTTCGAGCGCGAGGGCGGCGCCGAAGACGGTCGCATGTAGATTGCGTTCGGCGAGGACGCGCATGAGCCGCCAGAACCCTGCTCGGCTGCCGTACTCGTAGATCGACTCGACGATGAGATCGCGTTTGCCAGGACCGAGCGACGCGCCGGGCACTTCCGTGAGGTACGTTTCCGAATGCCCGTCGCCGTCGGGAATCGAGTACTCGGAACCTTCTTCGTAGTTGACGACGATCTGCACGGCGATACGGGCCTCGCCGGGCCAGCGTGGATGCGGAGGGTGTGCCCCATAACCGACGAGATCGCGTGGATACGACTCCATCGTTTCCATGATAAGCGCCGGTGCCTTCACGCTCCTGCAATCCCGCTCTCACGTGCCGCTCACATGGCGAGCGTACGATATGGGCATGGAAATTACGTGGAGACCGCCGCAGGCGCGTGCATCGCGCGCGGCACTTCCGGCAAGCGCTTTCGCGTTTCCGCGCGAACGCAAAGAGCCGCTCGTCGATGCCGCGCATGTGCGCAGCGCCATTGCCCGCTTCTCACGAGTGAGCGGGGTGAACGATCGCGAGCGAGCGCTCGCGTTCGAAAACATCCGCGCCGCTGCCGCGCACTACGGCATCGCGGTGCACGCCGGCAGCTGGCACGATCTCGTCGGCTGACCTACGACGCGATGGCGACGGCGACCTCTGCGGCCAAGCGCGCATTCGCGCGAACGAGCGCAATGTTTGCACTCAGACTGCGCCCTGAGGTCAATGCGAGGAGGCGATCGAGAAGCCACGGTGTCAGCGCTTTGCCCGTGACGCCCGCCGCCGCGGCTTGTACGAGCGCCAGATCGATAGCGCGCTCCATTTCAGCTTGCGGAACCTCGTCCCGTTCGGCGATCGGATTCGCGACGACGAGCCCGCAGCGTTGTCCGAGCGCGCGCTGTGCTCGGACGATCTTCGCAACCTCGCGCGGCGTATCGCAGCGCAGCGCGAGCGCAAGGCCGCTCGAGCGGCTCCAAAACGCGGGGAACGTGTCGGTACCGTAGCCGACGACGGGAATGCCTCGCGTTTCGAGCGCCTGCAACGTCTTGGGCAGATCGAGAATGGCCTTGGCGCCGGCGCAGACGACCGCGACGGGAGAGGTGGCGACGGCGTCGAGATCACCCGAAACGTCCATGCTCGCGGCCGAGTCGCGATGGACCCCGCCGATGCCACCGGTTGCGAAGACGGCGATGCCCGCGAGCGCCGCGCACTGCACGGTCGCGCCGACCGTCGTCGCTCCGTCCGCGGCGGTAGCGACTGCGAATGCCAGGTCGCTTGCGCCGAGCTTAAGCATCGGATCTTTGGCGACGTGCTCGAGCTGCACGTCGTCGAGCCCGACGCAGACCGCTCCGGCCAGCACGGCGATCGTCGCCGGCGTGGCGCCGGCCTGCCGTACGATCGATTCGACCTCTCTTGCGGTCTGCAGGTTCTGCGGATGCGGCATGCCGTGCGAGAGGATCGTCGTCTCGAGCGCGACAACGGGCTCGCTGCGCTCGAGCGCGCGGCGAACATCGAGAGAGCATCGCAGAACCGGCATCATGCGAGCATCGCGGCGGTGAGATCTCCGCGCACGCTTCCGGGGCGCGCGACCGTCAATGCGGCGGCACGCAGGCCGGCGTGCAGCGCGGCTTTCAGCGCATCGCCGCGGAGCAGACCATAGAGCGTGCCGGCGACGAGCGCGTCGCCTGCACCGGTAACGTCGACGACGTCGGCCGCCGGCGCGTCCATCTCCGTGCACATGCCGCTTTCGAATAAGGAGACGCCGCCGGCTCCGCGCGTCATCACCGTCGCGCGCGCGCTTCCCTCGACGGCGCCCGCTTCGTCTTCGTTGACGAAAAGCAGATCGACGAACGCGAGGTCCGCCGGAAGACGGCGTGCCTTCGCCAAGCTCGTTGCGTCGAGTGCGAGCCGCCACGCAGCATCGCTGCGCAGGTCGGCGCACTGCCCGAGCAGCGCTGCGGGCACGTTGCCGTCGATGAAGAGCCATTCCGAGCGACCGAGCGTCGCATGCGTTCGGTTGCTGAGCACGAGACCATCGAGAATCCGTGCGTCGCAACCGGCCGTGTAGAGGCCGCCGCCGGGCTCGAGCACCGCGAGGTACGCTGCCGTCGGCGTGCGCGGCATCACGTCGACGTCGCGCACGTCGACGCCGCACGCACGCAGCGACGCGAGGACGCGTGCTCCGTCGTCGTCGTTTCCGACCGCCGAGCGCAGCGCCACGCCGATGCCGAGCCGCGCGAGGTTCTCTGCGACGTTACGCGCGACCCCACCGAACGAGCGAACGACGCAGCCGGGGTTTGACGTTGCGCGCTCGACGCGCTGCTCGCTGTGAAGCAGGTAATCGACGGTGGCCGCACCGGCGCACACGACGCGCACGTCCTGCGTCAAAAGCGGTCGATGCGCAACGGCGCCAGATTGAAGGGCGGCTCGTTGCCTTCGATGAGATCCGCGACGCAGAGCGCCGTGACCGCCGACTGCATCAGGCCGCGCCGCTCGTGCCCGAACGCCGCTACGGCGTTGCGATGGCGTGGCAGCACTCCAACGACGGGAAGCGAGTCGGGAAGAGAGGGGCGATTGCCCATCCACCGCGACGCGGGCTCGCGACGCAGACCCGGCAGATACCCCTGCGCGATACCGTAGAGAATGTCCGAGCGATAGTAGTTCGGCGGTGCGTTCAAACCGGCGAACTCGACGGTTCCTGCAAGGCGCAAGCCGTGCTCCATCGGCGTCGCGCAGAAGTGATCCTCTTCGAAGAGCAGCGTGCGCGTTGGAACGACGCCGGGCTGCGCGAGCATGAGGTGATAGCCGCGCGCGCTC
>DAHUYK010000062.1 GCA_027315245.1 Vulcanimicrobiota bacterium
AAGCGCGATACCGTCATCGTGCCCGACACCGCGCATGGCACGAACCCTGCCTCTGCGGCGATGTGCGGTTTCAAGGTGCTTTCGCTCAAGAGCGACGAACGCGGTCGCGTCGACCCGGTGGAGATTCGCAAGATCCTCGGTCCGGGCACCGCCGTCTGCATGATGACGAACCCGAATACGCTCGGCCTTTTTGAGGATCGCATTCACGAGATTGCGCAGGCCGTGCACGCGGCGGGCGGTCTTATGTACTACGACGGCGCGAACGCGAACGCCCTGATGGGCAATACGCGCCCGGGCGACATGGGGTTCGATCTCATGCACCTCAACACGCATAAGACGTTCACGATTCCGCACGGCGGCGGAGGCGCCGGACACGGCCCGCTCGGCGTCGCGGCGCATCTCACTGCGTACCTGCCAACGCCCTACGTCGTGCGTGAGGGCGACGCCTATCGATTGGATTTCGATCGACCGAAGTCCATCGGTCCGGTTCGATCGTTTTGGTCGAACTTCGCGCACGCGGTGCGCGCGCTCGCGTACCTTTACGCGAACGGGGCCGAAGGGTTGGCGAAGGTGTCGCAGCTCGCGGTGCTCAACGCGAACTACCTGCGCGTGCAGATTGCCGACTTTCTCGAGACCCCGTATCCCGAAGCCTGCCGTCACGAGTTCGTCGCGTCTGTGCAAGTCCTCAAGAAAGAGACCGGCGTACGCGCCCTCGACATCGCGAAGGCATTGCTCGATCGCGGCTACATGGCGCCGACCGTGTACTTTCCGCTCATCGTCCCGGAGTGCTTGATGATCGAGCCGACCGAGACGGAATCAAAGGAAACGCTCGACGGATTCGTCGACGCCTTGCGCGACATCGTCGCCCAGGCCAAACGCGATCCGCAGAGGATCTTCGACGCGCCCGTCACGACGGTCGTCGGGCGCGTCGACGAAACGCGAGCTGCGCGCCAACCCGACCTACGCTGGCGCCCCGCGCCGTCATAAGGAGCGCGCGAAAGGAGGCTCCTGCTCGTTGGCCCCTTCTTGGCTCCTCCCGCTATAATCGAAGAAGGCGAGAAGCGTCCCCGGCGGGGCGCCTCTCATTCTCTTGCGAGGCGGTTTTTAGCATCATGCGGATCAAGTACGAGGTTTCGGCCGGTGGGCTGCTGCTGCGCCCGCGCGGCTCCGGCTACGACGCGCTGCTCATTGGGCGGCGCTCGCCCCGTATCTGGACGTTGCCCAAAGGCCATCTCGAGCGGCACGAGTCGCACGAGCAGGCGGCGCTGCGCGAGGTTCGCGAGGAGACGGGGTGCTGGGGCGAGATCATCACCCGCCTCTCGGAGATTTCGTTCTGGTTCTATGTGGGGAAAGCCAAGCACCGTAAGAGCGTCACCTTCTTCCTGATGCGCTATCTCTCGGGTGAGGCGAGCAACCATGACCACGAGGTCGAGGAGTGCCGCTGGTTTGAGATTGGGGAGGCGCGGCGAACGCTGAAATACGTCAACGAGAAGCGCCTCGTGGATCTCGCGCTCGACTACGCCGGCGCTCATCCGGACGCGTTCGAAGAGGCGCCTCACCTGCTGCCCGTGGCCGAGCAGAAGACCTCTTGACGTCCGCCGCCGCGCGCGAACCGCTCGCCGACGATATGGAGCAAGGCGGATGCCGCGTCTCGCTCGACGTTTTCGATGGTCCTCTCGACCTGCTTCTGAGTCTCGTACGAGAACAGCAGCTCGATATCGCCACCGTGCCGCTCGCCTCGGTAGCAGAACAGTACCTCGCGTACGTGTCGATGATGGAAGAGCTCGACGTCGAGATCGCAGCCGAGTATCTCGTCATCGCCGCGACCCTCGTCTTTTTGAAATCGAAAGCGCTGCTCCCGCCCATTCCGCAAGAGTTCCTCGACGACGAAGAGGCTCCCGAGGATGTGGAGGAGCGCTTGCGCCGTCGCCTCATTGCGTACTCGAAGTATCGCGAACTCGGTGAGGAGTTGCGCGCGCGCCAATACGCGGCGAGCGGCTTCTTTACGCGCGATGCCGGCGACCCAACGAGCGAACTCGTGCAGCGCTATCGCATCGATGCGGAGAAGCTTAATCGTGCGTTCATCGCGATGCTGACGGAGGCGCGCCCGCAGAAGCGCTCCATTGTGGCCGAGCGCATCTCCGTGATCGCGCAGATGGACTACATCGTACGCGCGATCAAAGAACGCGGCGACGTGCTCTTCTCGGGCCTCTGCCGTGAACTGGGCGCTAGCCGCGAGATCGTCATCGCGACGTTTCTCGCCGTTCTCGAGCTCGTGCGCCGCCGGCGCGTCGCATTCGATCAACCGGCGGCCTTCGACGACATTCGCCTCTTTTCCATAACCAGAGAACGTTGAGCCGCGGCACGATGGCCATCGAAGAGCACGTCGTTCGTTTCGATCCGATCGAACCACACGCGGACGTGGAGAAGCTGCACGCTGCAGCCGGCCGCATCAAGACCGCCGTCGAAGCGCTGCTCTTCGTCGCATCGGAACCGCTGGAGACGAAGCGCATCGCGAAACTCGTCGACGAAGACGAAAAAGCCGTGGCGCTCGCCATTCAGCGCCTCGAAGAGGAGTACGCCGAACGCGGCATCGTGATTCGGCAAGCAGGCGGCGGGTATCGCTTCGCGACGTCGCCGCTCGTGCGTCCGGCCGTCGAAGCCTACCTTCTGCCGCCGAAGACGACGCTTTCGGTGCAGGCGCTCGAGACGCTCGCTATTATCGCGCACATGCAACCGGTGACGAAGGGCGAGATTGAATCGATTCGGGGAGTGAACTCCGATAGCGTCGTTTCGACGTTGCTCGACCGCAGTCTCATCGTCGAGGCGGGACGCAAAGACGTCGTCGGCAGGCCGCTGCTCTACGAGACGACGCAGCTTTTCTTGGAATCATTCGGGCTGCGCTCGCTCGAAGATCTTCCTGCGCTCGAGTTGCAACCTGGACAGCCGCTCGAGCTTCCCATCGAGAGCTGAGGGTACGTCTCGGTGCGCATCGGTCTGCACGTGCGCGTTGCTGGAGGGTACGCGCAGGCTGTTGCGCACGCGAAAGCCGTCGGCGCGAGTGCGATGCAAGTCTTTTCGACGAATCCCCGCAGCTATCGCCCATCCGTCGTCAATGCAAGCGTGCTGAACGATTTTGCGGCGTTGCGTCGTGAAGCCGGCATCGATCCGTGCGTCACACACACGCCGTACCTCGTCAACCTCGCCAGTGCAGACGAGAAGATATTGGAGGGGTCCGTCCGGCTGCTCGAGAGCGATCTCGCTGTGGCCGCTCTTGGCGGCATCCGCTACGTCAATACCCATCTCGGTTCGTACGGCAAGCGAGAGCGTCACGAAGGGTTCACTGGAATTTGCCGCGCGCTCGAAGGCGTCTTGGGCGGCATCGCGCCCGGCGTCTCGCTCGTCATGGAAAACTCCGCGGGGGCGGGTGCGCTAGCGGGCGGGACGCTCGAGGAGCTGGGGAGGTTCGTCAAGGCGGTCGATCATCCTCAGCTCGGCGTCTGCCTCGACACGGCACACGCATGGGCCGCGGGCTACGAAATCAATACGGCGGCCGGTGTCGACCGCTTCGTCTACGAGGCGGCGGAGACCATCGGGTTGGATCGGATCGCGCTCTTTCATTTCAACGACACGCAGGTGCCGCTTGGCGGCAATCGCGATCGCCATTGGCACATCGGCGAAGGCAATGTGGGCGTCGAGGGTTTTCGCGCGTTGCTCGCGCGACCTGAGCTGCGGGAAAAGACGGCGATCCTCGAGACCCCAGGAAGTGATGACGACGACGCTCGCAACATGCAGGCGATCTTGACCATCGCGCTCGGAGTGGCCGAGCTTCCCTAGCATGTTCGTCGCGCACTTCGACGTCGATGCGTTCTACGCGAGCGTCGAGATCCGCGACAACCCCGCCTTGCGGGGCAAGCCGCTCGCGGTCGCCGGCGCCAGCCGGAGAGCGGTCGTTCTCACCGCGTCGTACGAGGCACGGCCCTTCGGCGTCCGTTCGGCTCTGCCGCTCTACCGAGCGCTCGAGCAGTGCCCGCAGCTCGTCGTCGTTCCGCCGCGCATGGCGGTTTACAAGGAAGTATCGCGCGATATTTTCGCCATCTTCGCGGCGCGCGGTCACCCCGTCGAAGGGCTTTCGCTGGACGAAGCGTTCGTCGCCTGCGGCGATGCAACGTTCGACGAAGCATGCGAGCTGGCGCGAGCCATTCGCGCGGACGTGCTCGCGGCAACGCAGCTTACGGTGAGCGCCGGCGTTGCGAACGCAAAGATGGTAGCAAAGATCGCGTCCGATTCGTGCAAGCCCGATGGGTTGCTCTGCATCGCACCCGGCGACGAAGCGGCATTTCTCGCCCCGCTCTCCGCGGGACGGCTTTGGGGCATCGGCCCGAAGACGCAAGCGCGCTTGGAGGCGGCCGGTATCGCGACCATCGGCGACCTCGCCTCGCTCGATGACGGGTCGCTACGCGAACTCTTCGGGTCGTGGAGCGCGCACGTCAAAGCCCTCGCGCGCGGCATCGACATGCGAGCCGTCGAGCCCGATCGAGAGACGAAGTCCATTTCAAGCGAGGAAACATTCGAGTATGACGTACGCGACGAAGGGAGGCTCGTCGCAGTGCTACGCGAGCAGGCTCGCGATCTCGCACGCGCCCTAGCGCGCGAAGACTTGAGCGCGCAGACGGTCGGCGTGAAGATCAAGCGCGCGGACTTCACGATCCTTGGACGGCAGACGCACCTCGCGGAACCCATTCGCGATGCGCGCCGCATCTTTCGTGCGGCGCTCCATTGCTTGCGCCGGGCAGGTCTGCGGGGAGAGCCTGTGCGCCTCCTTGGCTTGCGCGTGGCGAGCTTCGTTCCCGGCGAGCCGAAGCAGAGCGGCCTTTTCGATCCGCAGCAGGACGCGCCACCGGCGCCGTTATCATGAGGAGAGCGCCTGACATGGTGAGCGTAGGCGCGAAGCGCCGAAGTCGAACCCATTGTTATATGTGGTCCGTTGCCCAGGCGCCGTCAGCGTCCGATGCACGCGAAGCGAGCTTGCACCACCAGGTCCCGAGATCCGATAGCGGCGCAATCATGAAGATGGCCTCACGGCGATCGCGAACGATGCCACGCGGCAGCAACCGGCGCGCTGCATCGGGAGGCAGCCATCCGGTGATGCGGCGCAGGTCGCCGGCAGCGCCGCGTAAGAGCAGCTGCACGAGCGCTGCGGCGCGGTCGGACGAGTATCCGAACTCATCAACAACATAGCTATCACGCTCGGGAACGCGCATTCCGAGTACGTAGGCGCGAACGGCACCGCGTTCCCGCAGGACGAAGTTCGCTTCGGCACCGCGCATGTGCTCCGAGCCGTGGCGCAGGCGCATGCGAACCCAGTCCCACACGAGCGGCGTGCGCATGAAGCTCCACGTTCGCTTGCGGTCGAGCCCGGAAAAGGCTCGGCGAACGTCGCCCCAGTCCGAATCGTCTAAGCGCGCGATCTCGACGCGTGCCTTTGCCAGCGTGTCCGTGCGCAATGTGATCGTGCGCGACGGTTGGACGCGAAAGCCAAGGTCTTCATAGAACTGTGGGCGGATGTCCGAGTACAAGAACGCTGCGTCGAATCCCGCCTCGCGCCCGGCGTCGAGCAGCATGCCGATCATCGTGCTCGCGTAGCCGCGCCCGCGAAGCTGTTCGGGCGTAAAGACGGCGCCGAGGCCAAAGGTTCGCAGCCGCCCAGCGCCTATGCGTACAAGCCGCTCGTAGCGCTTGCACGACGCCGCGAGCGATGCCCCGTCGTAGAGCCCGATCGTGCGATAGTAGCGCTTGCCATAGCCTCCGTTCGCAATCTCAAGCGTCTGCGTGGCGTATGTCGCCATGCTGCGTTTCCCCGCCCAGAGCGCTGCCGAGAGCGGCAGCACGGCACGCGCGTACTGCTCGGGCGTCATCGTTCGCAGATGCACCCTGCTAGCGCAGCTCTTCGAGGAACTCAGGTGCCGAGATGCCGCGTGTTGCCTTGCTCGATGCTGTGACGAGCAGCGAACGTTCCGCACGGCTGAGCGCGTACTCGAAGAGCTTACGCTCGCGGCGGTAGTAGCGTTCTGCGGCCTTGACCCGATGGAGGTAGTACGTAAACTTTGCGGTGCGCGCCGTCGTCGCATCGCCAACGTTATCCTTTGGAATCATCCCCAGAATTGGGCTGAAAAGAAACGCGTCCGGTGCGTACCAGCGAGGGAAGGCGCCGGGGCGCACGTTCGCAATTGCGACGTGGTCGAAGCGCAGCCCGCGCGCACACGCGACGTTGATGAGGAGAACGCCGTCGCCTTCGGCAGGCTCGCAACTTTCGAGTTCGCTTTCTCCCCTGCGCTCCGTATCGGCGAGGACCTCGCCCAATCCGGCGTGCGGATGTGCGGTGCGGTACGCTTCCATGTGCCCGAGCAACGCGTAGAGCGTGCGTTGCTGCGCGGCGGCGCGCGCCGACCCTGGGGCGCCCTCGCGTGCTAAGCCCTCTTGCCAGACGCGTCGCACGAACGTCTCGAAATCGCAGTCGTCTTGTGCGGCTATCCAGCGCTCACGCATTGCGCGAAAGCGCTGCACGCGCTCGCGCGCTACGGCGGAGAGCTTTGCGTCGCAATCACCGCAGAGGACGTTGCGCCCGAGTCGAACGTCGCGGTCGGGATCGCGGCGATGGCCGCCCGTCGCCTGGGCGGCAGTCTCCTCTTCGAAGAGCACCGTCTGTTTGTCGGAGGGTTCGCCGCAGAGGACCGCGAGCGACGCGTCGGAGAGCGCCATCGCATGTCCTTCGAGCGTGCGCAGCAGCCAGTCGTGACGATACGGATCGCAGATATTCCAAAGAAGCGCCAGCGCGTCGTGTGCACGCCGGTCGGCAAAGACGTTGTAATCGCCGCCGATGCGTACGTGGATCCCGCGATCGAGGAGGGCCTCCTCGTAGATCGCCGGACTGGCGACGGAGCGTAGAACGACGGCCACGCGCGACGTCTCGGCGGTCTGCAGCAGCGCCGCGACGTGCGTCGCGATTGCCCGCGCCTCGTCGAGCTGCGTCGCCGGACGCCGCACTTCGATGCGTGGGCGCGGCCGGAAAGATTGCACGAGCTCGACGCGGGTTGCCGCTTCGCCTGCGTCGCCGACGACCGTGACGCCGCGCATGCGCTCGCCGAAGAGCGCTCGGAGCAGCGAAGCCTGTCCGGCCGTCATCTCTTGCGCGTCGTCGAGGAACACGATGCCGTAGCGGTCCTTGACGCGTTGCGCGGCACGAGGATCGCCGGCGAGGCGTTCCACGGCCTGCGCGACGGCATCGCGCCCCGCCGCACAGCCGCGTTCGAATAGCAGGCGGGAATACGCGCGAAAGAGCTGCGCGAGAAGTTTCGCGAGATCGATCTCACGCCGGTATTGCCGCTGCAACTCTTGCGCACTGACGGCGAGCGATGCCCGATGCTCGCTCTTCGTCGCGGTGACGAGGCCGGGTTGCGCGAAGTTGGGCGGATTTGCGTAAAACTCGGTCGCGCCCGAGAGCGAGCGTTCGAGAAACTCATCGGGCCCAATGAGCGCTTCGGTAAGCTTGCGCGCGAGCCGGAAGGCGGATTCCAGAAATCGCTCCGGGGAGCGTAATCCGGGAACCTCCGGATCGATCTGTAGTTCGATGAGATCGCTCTCCATCGCCAGGAGCGGTACGGCGGCTTCTTCGAAGAGCATCTCCGCTTCAACGTCGTCGACGATCCGTAGCGCGATGCCCCACTCGCGCAGCACCTCCTGCGCGAGATCGTGCAGACGCGCAGAGAACGGTTCGTCAACGCCGGCTACGAGCGGCGTTGCGTATCCCAGCGCGCGCGCGCGTTCGACGCGCGCAAGCAGTGCGGTCGTCTTACCCGTCGCCGGGCCGCCTCCGATTGCAAGCCCGGTATCGAATGGCGCATCGACGGCGCGGCGCTGTGCCGAGTCGAGCGCACTTGCGATCACTGGCCGAAACGGTCGCCGTCGGGAGGGGGCCGGCGCACGCACGCGACCGTGTACGCGCAGAAGACGCATGCCTCTGGGTCGGCGGCGGCGCTGAAACTGCGCGGTGCAGCCGACGTAAGCTCTCGGCAAATGTCGAGCATGCGTTGCTTCGCGCGTTCCAAATCGGCAACGGCGATCGTTCCCGTCGGTGCGTCGCCGCGGACCGCTCCGGTGGGAAGGGGAACGACTTCGAGCGTCACCGGGCGCACGTCGCGCAGCGCATCTTTGAGCGGGAGCAGCGTGAGCCTCGTCACGCGATCGCCGGCGGCACAGCGCACCCAATAGTAAAACGGCAACTGGAAGTCGCCGAAACGGCGCACCTTTTCGAGATACTCGGCGGCGGATTTCGCGATCGAGCCCGTCTTGTAGTCGACGACGTGAATCGCCTGCGTGCGATCGTCGCGATCGAGGCGATCGATGAACCCGATGAAGGTGAAACCCTCGAGTTCGAGCTGTACGGCGAGCTCGCGCCCGACGACGGTGAAAGGAGCGCGGCGCGACTCCGCCACGAGCCACGCGACGTACCGCTTACCGGTGCGCCGAGCACGGCGCACTTGGATTTCGAACTCCACCGCGGTTGGGAAACCTTCCCGGTGCTCCGCGAACGCGGCGTCGATCTGTTCGGTTAAGTCGCGGTCCATCGCGTCTTCGTCGCCGGGACGAGGGCGAAGGTAGCGTTCGTGAAAGCGCTCGAGCGCCAGATGGAACGCGCTGCCGTACGCGGATGCCGCCGAACCGGGATCGTCGACTGCAGCGCAGACGTAGCGATAGAACCACTTACGTTCGCACTCGGAGTACGCGTTGAGCGAAGAGGCACTGAAGTGCGGATGGCGCGCACGTACGGCGCCCGCAGGCTCGCGCTCCACCGGCTCGGCCAATGCGATCACGTGCAGCTTTTCCCGCGCGAGCGCCAGGCACACCTCCCGCCGGCGTGTAATTGCGCCGTATGAGGCGAATCGTCGTCGGTATCAGCGGCGCTAGCGGAAGCGTCTACGGCTACGCGGCACTGCGAGCGCTGCGTAGCGCGGACGGGGTGGAGACGCACCTCGTCGTCACGAACTCCGCACGACGGACGATTGCACTCGAGACGGACCTGCGCGTGGAGGACTTCGAAACCCTCGCCGACGTCGTGTACGCCGACGACGATCTCGCTGCGTCGATCGCGAGCGGCTCGTTCCTTACCGACGGCATGCTCGTCATTCCGTGCTCGATGAAGAGTGCCGGTGCGATCGCGGCGTCGTTCGATGCCACCTTGCTCGTACGCGCTGCCGATGTGTGCCTCAAGGAGCGCCGCCGTCTCGTCCTCGTCGTGCGCGAGACGCCGCTGCATTTGGGGCACCTGCGGACGCTCGCCCACCTCGCGGAGACTGGCGCCGTCATCCTTCCGCCTATTCCCGCTATGTACGCGCGCCCCAAGAGCGTCGAGGACGTCGTCGCGCACACGGTCGGCAAGGCGCTGGATCAGCTCGGAGTGCCGAACGAGCTCTTCAATCGCTGGCGTTCGCCTTAGGAGCGTCCCGCGACGAGCCGCTGCGCGAGCGCGACGTCCGTGACGCGGTCCACGTTCACGGCGGTCTCCGCATACGGAGAAGGCACCGCTCGCACCGGCGCGCCGAGAAGCTGGCGCGCGCGTTCCTCGGCGTCTGTAATCGTAAGCCGCCCGAGCGCGTACTTCGCGAGGACGCGCACGCCGAACAGCGAGGCGAGTCGCCACGGCTTCTTGCGAGCTGCACCGAGCGCCTCGATGAACTGCTCGAGCGCCGGAAGCACGCGCGGCCGGATCGTTACGAGCCCCCCGCCGCAGTAGGTGCCCTCGCGCAATCGCGCCCATGTGTGAGGCACCTGTGGAAAGGCTGCCAGGTGCACGCGCTGCTCGACGCAGCCGTAGCCGATGTCGCCGCCGGCGTCCGTCGCGCGGGCAATAAAGTCGCTCACCGCCGCAGGCGTGAGCAGCGGCAGGTCCGACGTCGAAATCAAGGCGAGCGCGCCGGGGGCGAGATCGCGCAGGCCGCTGCGCAGGCTGTCGCGGATGCGCGTTCCGTCGGCCCTGCATTCGTCGGCGAGCGTGAGCGCGGCGTCGCCATGTGACGAGGGCGGCGCAACGACGAGAATCCGTTCGATCTCCGGCGTCGCGCGCAGTGCGAGCAGCACGCGTTCCACGAGGGCGCAATCGCCGATCCGCACGAACGCCTTGTTCGGCGCATCCGGCTGCAGCGCCGAGACGGCGTCAGGCGGACCTCCGGCGAGTACGATGGCGTTCATGCAGACGTTTCGGTGCGCCAGCCCGGCGTTGCGTCGAACGTCGTACGAAGCACGGTGAAGCCGGCGGGCACGCGAAGGCGTGCGGCGATCGCATCGCGTTCCTCTTGCGTTCGCACGAGCGCGAAGACCGTTGACCCCGAGCCTGCGAGGAGCGGGCGTCGCGCGCCTGCGGCGTGCAGCGCATCAGTCGCTTCGCGAATCTGCGTCTGCAAGAGCGCAATCTCAGTAAAGTCGTTCTCGAGCAGCGCCAGCACGGCGTCATAGTCGGCGCGCTGCAGTGCTTTGGCACATGCGATCGACGACGACTCGCTGCGTACGCGTGCCGGCCGCGGACGACCGTCGAGCATCCCGTAGGCCTCTGCCGTCGAGCTGCCGTTGGGGGGCTTGACGAGCAGTACCGCCCACGGGGGCGCGGCGCCGAGCGGCGT
>DAHUYK010000026.1 GCA_027315245.1 Vulcanimicrobiota bacterium
GATCAGGCGTATGCGCTGGCGCAGCTCGCACCGCCGCAGCTCTCGATGCTGCTGCTGCCTTTAGGCGATTGCGACAAGGCGGCGACGCGCGCCCACGCACGCCGGCTCGGCTTACCGGTACACGATAAGCCGGAGTCGCAAGACATCTGCTTCGTGGAGGGCGGCGATTATCGCGACGTGCTTGCGCGCATCCGCGTGGAGGCGGAGCGGCCCGGCGACTTTACCGACGCAGCCGGAACGCGCATTGCCACGCATTCAGGCATCAGCGGATACACCGTCGGACAGCGCGCGCGCTTTGCCGGTAAAGGCGAGGCCCGCTACGTAACGCACATCGACGCCGAAACAGCGACGATTACGGTAGGTCGCGAAGAGGATCTACTCTCGGATACGCTCGTGGCAGACGAACTGAACCTTATCAGGCCCGACCGGTTCGCGAGCGTCACGGTGAGGGTGCGAGCGATGATCCGCTATCGAGCGGCGCCGGTTCCGGCCCTCGCAACGGCAAACGGCACACGCGTGCATATGCGCTTCGAAGCGCCGCAGCGCGCGGTCGCGCCCGGGCAGCTCGTGGCGCTGCTCGATGCGCAGACCGACGAAGTCCTTGCAGGCGCAACGATTCAATCAGCACATGCGTAGCGAGCGCTATGCTGTGGCGAGCGCGTAGTCCGAGCGAACGTTCCAGTACGTGTCGCGGATGGCGGGAACGAAACCGGCGCCTCGGATCGCTTCTTCCAGATCGCGGCGTGACGCTTCATTCGTGTTGCCGGCATCGTGCACGACCTGCTCCTCGATGATGGTTCCACCCATGTCGTCGCAGCCGTAAAAGAGCGCAAGCTGGCCCATCTTCAGCCCCGGCGTGAGCCACGACGCTTGGAGGTGCGGCACGTTGTCGAGGTAGAGACGCGAAAGCGCGAGCACGCGCAGATACTCCAGGCCCGTCGCTTCTTTGCCGCGCAGCGGCGTCTTGAACGGAATATAGTACCAGGGGATGAATGCCGTGAAGCCCTGCATCTCGTCCTGAAGCGAACGCACGGCATCGAGATGTTCGATGCGCTCTTGCGGCGTTTCGATGGAGCCGAACATCATCGTCGCCGTCGTCGGCATCCCGAGGCGCTGCGCTTGGCGCATGACGTCAAGCCATTCGTCCGGTTTCACTTTGCGCGCCGAGATGCGTTTGCGGACGCGTTCCACGAGAATTTCCGCGCCGGCACCAGGAAGCGACTTCATGCCTGCACTCTTGAGCCGCGTCAGCACTTCCGGCACGGGCATGGTTTCAATCGTCGAGAGCCCCACGATCTCTGACACGGAAAGCGAGTGCAGGTCAACGGCTGGAAACTCCGCGACGACGCGCCGAAAGAGCCGCTCGAACCATTCGAGGCGAAGCTCGGGGTTTACGCCGCCTTGGATCATGATTTGCGTCGCGCCTTGGTCCGCGGCGTGGCGCACGCGAGCGATCACCTCGTCGTGCGACATCGTGTAGCCTTCTTTGTGATGCTCGGGCCGGAAAAATGCGCAGAACGTGCAGTGCACATTGCAGACGTTCGTGTAGTTGACCGTCGTGTCGATGACATACGTCACGACGTTCGACGGATGAAGCTGCATGCGGCGCGCGTGCGCGGCGGCACCGAGGTCGTGCAGATCCGCCTCATTGTACAGCTTGACGCCTTCGTCGAAGCTCAAACGGCCGCCCGTCGCTGCACGATCGATCAAACTATGCAGGGACACCGAGTGCCTCCGGAAACGGATGAGGAAGTGCCGCAATTGCGCCGATGGCGAAAAGCTCGCGGCAGTACGCCTCGAGGCCACGCTGCGCGGCAAAATGAAACGTGAAGTTCAACTTTCCGTAATACGACTCATAGAACCCGGCCGGACGCGGCCGTTCGTGCTGCGCGCGCTCGATGACGTACTCCATGTGAGCGCGCGACCACGTGTAGGCGTCGGTCAGCGCGTG
>DAHUYK010000074.1 GCA_027315245.1 Vulcanimicrobiota bacterium
GTCGGCGGAGGCTCTCAGTCCATTCGTGACGGAGGGCTAACTTCTACCGGGCCGTCCGTAAGCCTTGGCTTGACGATCCCGATTCCGGCCGGAAGCAATCGCGCCGACGTTGCTGCAGCCAAAGCGCAGCAGTCGGCCGCACACGCCGCGTATGACACCGCGAGGCGAAATGCAGTTCGTGCCGCGCTCGCGCTCCGGGCGCAAGCTGCGGCGGCGGCCGCGCGTGTCCCGTTGTTGCGAGCAGCCTACGACAATGCGAATCGCGTTGCACGAACCTCCCTTGTGGGCTACCGTCTGGGTGCCGTTTCAAGTGCGGACCTGATTGTTGCACAGACGCAGGCCGCTGCAGCGCGCAGCGCACTCGCTTCCGGCATAGTACGGGCGGCGCGCATGAGCGCGCTCCTAAAGCTGCAGATTGGAGTACCTTTGTGAAACGCTCGAACCCCATTGCGCTTTTTACCCTAGCATGTGCCATAGCGCTCACCGGATGTGGCAACGGCTCCGGTGCCAATCGGCATTCCCGACCCGGCCGCTCTCCCGTGGAAAGTGTTCCGGCGATTCAAAATGCGGTAGTCAAGACGGAGACCGTCCCGATCGTAGCCAGTGGTTACGGCAGCGTGAGCGGCGGCGCAAATTCGCAGGCATCTCTGGCATTTGCGGAGCCAGGACGAATCGCGAACGTCTACGTTACGGTCGGGCAGCGCGTGCGAGCCCGTGAAGTGCTCGCGGAACTCGACATGACGCCGTTCGTGTCGCAGGAGCGGGAGGCAGCCGCGCAACTCGAATCCGCTCGGGCTAACTACGACAAGGCCGTTGTGCAAACGCAGGGCTCATCGACGCAACTACAGGTTGCGCAGGCCCAACTCGCACGGCAGGAGGAGCTCCTCCGGCTCGGCGTTTCCTCGCAAAGCGATGTCGACGCGGCCCGAGCAGCGGTTGCGGCGGCGCGCTCGCAACTCGGACTGAGCCGCTCGGATCAGCAAACCCCTCCGGACGTCGAAGTTGCCCAAGCTGCGATAGCCCAGGCCCAAGCCGGCCTAACGGCCGCTCGTCAGAATCTCGCCTACGCTTCGTTGGTCGCTCCATTCTCGGGTGTCGTCACGGCGCGCCTGCACAACGACGGCGAGACGGTGGATACAACCATGCCCGTCCTGGAAATCTCAAAGGATACAAACGTCGTTTTTACCGCTCAGTTTGCCCCGAAGGACGCAACCCGAATCAGCGTCGGCGATCGAGCAATAGTGCAGGCGCAGAGCGACGGCCAATCGGCGCACGGTAGGATCATTGCAATCGACCCAAGCCAAAACAATGCTGCCCGATCGGTCAGCGTTCTCATCGCTCTCGGCCAGGGCGGCATTGCCTTCGGCCCCGGAGCATACGGGACGGCATCGGTTCGCGTCGGATGGGCGCATGGGCTTGTCGTACCGGAATCGGCAATCGTTTCCGATCCTACGACGGGTTCATCACAGGTTTTCAAGCTGGTCGGAAGCCAGTATTCGCCCGTTCCGGTCACCGTCCGGTTGATCTTCGATAATCGTAGCTGGGTTCAATCCGACGGACTGCACGCGGGAGACATAATCGCGGGTCGAGGGGCAGCACAGCTTACCGCGCCAGCCCAGCAGCAGCCAAGCGGCGATTGACCCAAGAGGGTACTCGTCGTCTTTTTTCCCGCTGCATCAACGTTGGCCCTTCGGGTTGCCTCTGGTTGTCGGAGCAAGACTTGAGCGCTTCACCAAGCTCCGTGATCTTAGACCTCCAGGGATAAAATGTAAGCGAGAAAGCCTCCAGCCGCATGTGTTATCTCGAGCATACGCTGTCGAGGCGCGTCACACTGCTTCTTCGCGGAACTGTCTGCGATAGAGGCGCGCGTACGGGCCATTTCTCGCTAGGAGCACGAGGTGGGTGCCCTGTTCGACGATGCGGCCCTTTTCGATGACGAAGATGATGTCGGCTGAGAGAATCGTCGAGAGCCGGTGCGCGATCGCAAGCGTCGTTCTGCCGCGCATGACGCGCTCGAGCGCAGCCTGAATCGCTGCTTCGCTATGCGAATCGAGCGCGCTCGTGGCCTCGTCGAGGATGAGAATGCGCGGATCCTTCAGGAGAACGCGTGCGATTGCAAGGCGCTGGCGCTCGCCGCCCGAGAGCTTGTGCCCGCGCTCGCCGACAAGCGTGCGGTACCCGTCGGGAAGGCCCGCGATGAAGTCGTGGATATTCGCCGCCGTTGCTGCCGCGACGATCTCCGCTTCGGCTGCATCGGGCTTGCCGTAACGCAGATTGTTCTCGATCGTATCGTGAAAAAGGTACGTCTCTTGCGTCACGATACCGATGTCGCGCCGCAGTGAATCCAGGGTGACGCCCTGGACGTCGTGGCCGTCGACGAGCACGCGCCCTTCTTGCGGATCGTAGAAGCGCGGTACGAGCTGCGCGATCGTCGTTTTGCCGGCGCCGGTCGGCCCGACGAACGCGGCGACCTGCCCGCTGCTGATTTCAAAGGAGATTCGGTCGAGGATGCGCCGGTTCTCCGTGTACCCGAAGCTGACGTTGTCGAAGGCAACGTCCCCACGAATCTCGGGTAGCGCGATCGCGTCCGAGGGCTGGTACGTTTCGGTTGGCATGTCGAGGTACTCGAAGATGCGCTCGAAGACGGCGAGCGCGCTCACGATCTGCACTTGAATGCCTGCGAGCGCAGCGGCGGGCCCGTAGAGCCGCATCTGGATAAACGAGACGAATGCGACGATCACGCCGATCTGCAGCGTGCGTTCGATCGCCATCCATCCGCCGCCGAGCCAGACGATTACCGGTCCGATGATGACCATTGCCGTGACCGAGGCGAGGAACCAGCGGCCTATCATGGCGAGGCGCACCTCGAGGTTCATGAGAGAGGTTCCGACGCCGTAAAAGCGTTTGCTCTCGAACGCCTCACGCGCGAACGACTTGATGAGCGTGATGCCCGAGATGGAGAGCGTCTCCTGCGTGATCGATTCGATCTCGTCGCGCTGCTCGCGCGTGTGCCGGCGAATCTGATACATTTTGCGCCCAACGGGTCCCAACGGAAGGATCATGAGCGGAACGACGATCGTCGACAGGAGTGCAAGACGCCAGTTCCAGATGAACATCGCAACGAGCGTCGTCACGATGATGACGGCGTTCGTGACGATCGAGGTGAGCGTGCCCGTGACGACATTGTCGACGTTGTCGACGTCGTTCGAGACGCGGTTCATGATCTCGCCGGTTTTCGTGCCGGTGAAGAACGAGATCGGCATCTTGTGCAGATGCGACACGAGGCTCGTGCGGATGTCGCGCATGATGCCTTCGCCGACGACCGAGTTCAAATAGCCCTGCCAGACGCCGATTGCGGCGCCCAGCAGCGCTGATGCAACGATGATGCCGAGGTCGATGGCGAGAGCGTGCAGGCTGCGGTGCGGGATCGCGACGTCGATGATCTGCGCCGTCATGAACCCGGGAAGCAGTCCGAGCAGGGCTGCAGCGACGATGCACGCGAGCACGAGCGACTGCGCTCGCCAGTAGGGAACGAAGAGTTCCCCAATACGCCGCCAGTTGATGCGCCGAGGAAACTTGGGCTTCTCGGGGTTGTACATGTTCCCCCACATGAGCCCGTGCCCGCCCATCATAAGAAAACAGTCACGACGTG
>DAHUYK010000085.1 GCA_027315245.1 Vulcanimicrobiota bacterium
GAAGAAACCGACGACGAAAGACGAGCTCAACGCGCTGCTTCGACGCGCCTGCGAGACGAAGCTGCGCCGCTACGTGCTCTACTGCGACGAAGAGCTCGTGTCGAGCGATTTCAAGCACTCGCCATACAGCGCGATCATCGATTCCAAGCTCACGAACGCGAACGGCGATTTGGTGCAGATCGCCGCGTGGTACGACAACGAGTGGGGCTACTCGTGCCGCTTGGCGGAGCTGACCGCGATGATTCTCGAGACGGCGCCTGCGCACGCTTGACGAACTGGACGTCGCGCACAAGCGCGTCCTCGTTCGCGAAGATCTCAACGTTCCGCTCGAACGGGACTGCGACCGCGTGCTCGATGCGACGCGCATCGACGCGGCGCTCCCGACGCTGCGCACGCTGCGCGACCGCCACGCTCGCATCATCGTGCTCTCGCACTTGGGGCGCCCCGACGGAGCGCCGGATCCTCGCTACTCGCTGCGGCCGGTAGCGCAGGCGCTCGCACAACGCTTGGGCGTCGACGTCGCCTTCGCAAGCGACTGCATCGGCGCGGCCGCACGCGACGCGGTGGACAAGCTGCGCGACGGTGACGTCGTCTTGCTCGAAAACGTGCGATTCCATCCCGGCGAGGAGCGCAACGATCGCGCCTTTGCGCAGGAGCTTGCGTCGCTCGGCGAGCTCTACGTCGACGATGCCTTCGGCACCGCGCACCGCGCTCATGCATCGACCGAGGCGCTCGCACACCTGCTGCCACACGCAGCGGGGCCGCTCATGCTCGCTGAGATCGCGGCGCTCGCGCCGCTCATGGAGCGGCCGGCGAAGCCGTACGTCTGCGTCATCGGCGGGGCGAAAGTCAAAGACAAGATCGGGATATTGAGTGCGCTCGCGCATCGCGTCGACGCATTCTGCGTCGGCGGGGGCATGGCGAACACGTTGCTCGCAGCGCGCGGCCTGGACGTGGGACGCTCGCTGCGTGACGACGATCTCGGGCCCGCGCGTCGCATACTGGCGCTCGCACGAGGGCGCGGCGTCGCGATGCATCTTCCCGTCGACGCGATCGTCTCGACGGGGTTCGACGTCGGCGAGGGCGCGCACGCCGTCGACATCCGAGCCGTCGGTGACGGAACGATTCTCGATATCGGGCCTGCGACGGCGACAGCGTATGCGCAAACGATCGAGGATGCGAAGACGATCGTCTTCAACGGCCCGATGGGCGTCTACGAGAAGCCCGCGTATCGCAGTGGGACGAAGGCCGTTGGAGAAGCGATCGCGCGCGCGACGGCATTGGGTGCGACGAGCGTCGTCGGCGGCGGCGACGCGGCTGCGGCAGCGCATCTCCTGGGCTTTGCGGATCGCATGACGCATGTCTCCACGGGAGGCGGCGCCACGCTGGAGTTCCTCGAACGCAAGTCGCTTCCGGGCATCGCAGCACTGCAGTAAGTGCACGCGATCGTCGCCGGAAACTGGAAGATGCACGAAACCGCCCGTGACGGCGGCCAGCTCGCGCACGACATACGCGCATTACTCGACGACGCATGGCTACGCAACGTCACCGTCGTCGTCGCGCCACCGTTCACGGCGCTGGGCGCCGTCGGGAACGCCCTCGCCGGCAGCGGCGTCGCGCTCGGAGCGCAGAACATGCACTGGGAGGATGCCGGGGCGTTCACCGGTGAGATCGCGCCGCCGATGCTCGTGGAACTCGGCGTGCATTACGTCATCCTCGGGCATTCGGAGCGCCGGCGTTACTTCGGCGAAAGCGACGACGACGTACGCCGCAAGGTCCATGCGGCGCTCGAACACGGCTTGCGTCCAATCATCGCCGTCGGCGAGACGGAAGCGCAGCGCGACGCGGGTGAAACCGATGCCTGCGTGACGCGTCAGACGCGCGCCGCACTCGACGGTGTTGAGCGCGATCGTCTCGAGAGCATCGCGATCGCGTACGAGCCCGTCTGGGCGATCGGAACCGGCCGCAACTGCGAACTGCAGGAGGCGGATCGCGTCATGTCGCTCATCAAAGGGAGCACGAGCGGGCTCGAGGACGTGCCCGTTCTGTACGGCGGAAGCGCAAATCCGTCGAACTTCGCCGCCTATCTTGCGCTGCAAAGCTGTAGGGGCGGATTGATCGGCGGCGCCTCGCTCGACGCGCAGACATTTGCGACGATGGTGCGTCTGGGAGCAGAGGCGCGGGCGTGAAGTACCGTCCCCTCGTCTTGGCGATTCTCGACGGGTGGGGCGATCGTAAGGAGCAGCACGGCAACGCAATCGCTGCGGCTCGCACGCCGCAATGGCACGCAATGCTCTCGCGCTATCCGCACACGCTTCTTCACGCCTCGGGTGAATGGGTTGGACTGCCGAAAGGCATCATGGGCAACAGCGAGGTCGGGCATCTCAACCTCGGAGCCGGACGCGTCGTCGAGCAGGGCGTCACGATCATCGACGAAGAGATTGCGAGCGGCGCCTTTGCGAAGAACGCGACGCTGCAAGCTGCGATCGCGCAGGCTGCGCGAAGTGGTGGAACGCTGCATCTGCTCGGTCTGCTCTCCGACGGCTGCGTCCATAGCTCGCTGCGGCATCTCTTCGCGCTCGTCGACGCCGCCTGCGACGCCAAGGTCCGGCTCGCGATCGACGCGTTTCTCGATGGACGCGACGTGCCGCCACGATCGGCGCTCGAGTACGTGGAGCGCTTGGAGCGTCATCTCGCGCAGCGCGGCGCGAGCGGCGCAATCGCGTCGGTCTGCGGGCGCTTTTATGCGATGGATCGCGACAATCGCCGTGATCGCACGGAGGCGGCGTTCGCGATGCTCTCTCGCGGCGAGGCAACGTTTTCTGCAGCGAGCGCACGCGCGGCTGTCGAGGCAGCGTACACGCGCGGTGAAGACGACGAGTTCGTGAAACCGACGATCGTCGGAAGCGCACGCCCGGTGCGCGACGGCGACGCCTGTATCTTCTTCAACTTCCGGCCGGATCGCGCACGGCAGCTCACCTGCGCGTTCGACGATGCAGTACGCGAAGGCACGTGGCGCGACGGCTTCTTCGCGACGATGACAAAGTACGACGAGGCGTACACGAACCCCGTGCTCTTCGGCCCTCGTCCGCAATACGATACCTTCGGCGACGTGCTCGCAAACGCCGGACTGCGCCAGCTTCGGCTCGCGGAGACCGAAAAGTACGCGCACGTCACGTACTTCTTCAATGGAGGACGAGAGGAGCCGCTCGCCGGTGAAACGCGTAAGCTCATAGCGTCGGACCGCAGCGTCGCGACGTACGACCTCGCTCCCGCGATGCGCGCAAGAGAGATAACGGATTTTGCAATCGCCTCGATCGCCGCCGGAACGTACGATGCGATCGTGATGAACTATGCGAACGCCGACATGGAGGGGCACACCGGCAAATGGCAGCCGACGATCGAGGCCGTCGAAGCACTCGACGCGCAGCTCGGCCGCCTGCGCGATGCAATGCTCGCGTCGCACGGTCTTCTTGCAATCACCTCCGATCACGGTAATGCGGAAGAGAAGATCGATGCAAACGGCAACCCGTTGACGGCGCACACGACGAACCTCGTTCCATTCATGCTCGTCGGCGCCGATCTTCACATTTGCATTGCCGAGGGAGGGAAACTCGGAGACGTCGCGCCGACACTGCTCTCGCTCGTGGATTTGCCCGTGCCAAAGGCCATGACCGGCACCGATCTGTCATCCCGAGCGTAGCGCCGAAGGCGCGCAGTCGAGGGAGCGCTAGTAGTGTTGCGCGTCGCGTTACGTCCGTGGTTCGACTTCGCGCTCGCTATCGCTCGCGCTTCGCTCACCATGACTGGCGCAAGCGAACGCAGCGAGGGAAGGGCGAGGGAGCTCGTCATCGTGAAGCGAAGCCGATACGCTGCATCTGCATGAGTATTGAAGAAGACGCACAGATCATTCGCGATGCCTTGGGCGGCTCCGCGGAGGTCGCAATCGTGTTGGGAAGCGGGCTCGCTGCCGCGCTCGGGAATGGATTCGACCGCGAAGCTGTTCCGTATGAGCGCCTAAAGACGCTGCCATTCAAGCCGCTTGACGGCCACCGTGGGGAGGCGCTTGTAGGAACGTGGAGTGGGCGCCGCGTTCTCGCTTTCTCCGGGCGAGTGCATCTCTATCAAGGTTTCACACCGCAGCAGGTAACCGCGGCCGTTCGCCTCGCGCACGCCGCCGGAGCGCGCGCACTCGTCCTGACGAACGCCGCGGGCGCGCTGAATGCTGCCTATCGCGCCGGCGACCTGATGCTGCTGGCCGATCACGTGAACCTCACGGGCGCCAATCCGCTCACCGGCAGCGACGCCCGCAATCCCTTCGTCGACATGAACGATGCGTACTCGTCGCGGCTGCGCGCCGAGGCATGCATGCATGCGCGGCACGAGCATCGCCTGCACGACGGCGTCTACGTGGGCCTGCTCGGGCCAAGCTATGAAACGCCTGCGGAAGCGCGTTACCTGCGAACGATCGGCGATGCCGTCGGCATGTCGACGGTGCTCGAAACGATCGTGGCGCGCTCTCTCGGCATGGAGGTGCTCGCGTTCAGCCTCATCACCAATGCCGCCGGAGAAGAGACCGCGCACGACGAGGTGACGCGCATTGCGGGCGAGCGCGCTCCGCTCTTAGCGCAGCTCATCGAAGCTACGCTGGAGCGCGTGTGACGACGATGCGCTACTCTACGCGATAACTGCCGCTCGGGTCGACCCGTACGCGCCGGCCCCCGATGAGGATCGCGTGGAGACGATGGTCCCAAAAACGCAGCACGTGAATCGCGATCGGGCGCAGGCGAGTGAGCGCATCGCGCGCGCGTTGCGAGAGCGAAACGCCGTCTTGCACCCACTTTGGATGACCGCGCGGCAGCAGGCCGCGCTCCGCGTCGACGTGATGCGCACCCGCGGCAATGCCGCTCGCGTGGGCGGGGCGCGCAGCAGCGGCGCGATCGTCGAGCGGCTCGTCGATCTCAATGTGGCGCAGCACGAACGCTCTTGCGTAGACGAGCAATCGCAGCGAGATGCAACTGCGAAGCACGCTGCGATGAGATTGAGAAATCGCGTCCAATGCGCCGCAAGGAAGTGCTGCCGTAGTAATGCGCCAGCACGACGCTTCGCTGACGTTGCGGAAGCGCTTCCACGAGCGCGCGCAGATACGCTCGCTCGTCGTTCTCAGCGGCGATGACCGCTGGATCGCGCGAAAAGTCCACGACGTAGCGCACGCCAAGCGGCAGCGGCGCGTCGAGCGAGAGCGGAAGCCCACGATTTGCCGAGCATGCTGAACGCTCGAGCGCAGGATGACGCCGCTGCATCTCGTCGGACGACGGCATGCCTCCTTGCGCGACGGCAAGCGCGTAGCGCTCATGCTCCGCGCGACGCAGTACGAGGCGCACGCGCTCCGATATGGGGTCCATACGGCGTAAGCCATTGAGCATGGTTCCGAGTATGAGCCGGCCCGCGTAGACTCTCAGCGTCGCTCCTCGTGAATCGTCGTACGAGTCGACGGCACGCACGAGCCCGATGCTGCCGTCACCGACGAGATCGCCTGGGTCGCTGGCGGGCACCATGCGATGCACGCGTTGCGCGATGCGCCGCACGAGCGGAAGCAGCGCTGCGACGCGGCGCTCGCGCTCTTCCTCAGTCATGGCGACGCTCCAGGGAGGCAGCAACGAGCGCTCCGAATCCGTGCGCGTCGCTGCGAGCGATGCTTTGTGCGATGCATGCGGTACCGTACGATCCCAGCGCATTGTCGTCGCCGCCGCCCAAAGGCGCAAGCACCGTTTGCAGCAGGAACGTTTCCAAGACGATGCCCACGCTGCGGGCCGCCGCGCTATCCACGCTGTAAGTTGTTGGCGATGCGCAGCGTCTCGTCGGCGGCCTGCACGCCCTTGGCGTCGGCTTCGTACGCACGCTGCGCGGCGAGCATGGACATCATCGCCTCGACGATCGAGACGTTCGACTCTTCGAGCATGCCGAAACGCACGCGCGGCCCCGCTCCGCCCGGCGCGATCGTGCGCGCGCAGCCCGAGGCGGTCGTGGCCGCGAAGATCGCTTGCCCGACGTCACGCAGGCGCTCCGGTGCGAGAAACTCGGCCAAGCGAATGCGGCCGACGAGGCTTCTGCCGGCGCGCGACGTCGCATAGACGCTTCCGTCCTGCGCGACGGTTACGGAGATGGCGGACGCGGGAATCCGTACGCCGTCGAGCCGGTAGCCTTGCTCGTCGCGCAGTGACCCGTCGGAAGCACGCGAGAACTCGCCCGCACGCGTATACGCGCGCCCGCCGTGACCGTCGAGGAGCTGGAAGAAGCCCGGCCCGTCGATCGCAACGTCGAAGCCACCGTCCGCTTTGGAGAGCCGGCCCTGCGAGAAGAGGACGTGCCGGCCGAGCAGCGCGGTGCCGGCGCCACTTTCACCGGGCGCGGCGAGTTCGGTGAAGGTCGCGACGGAGCCCTTGAAACCGGCGACGTCGGCGTTTGCGAGGTTGTTCGCGATGACGTCGAGGTTGAGCTGTTGCGCGGCCATTCCCGTCGCTGCGGCGTAGAGCGCACGATCCATCATGCAACCTTGGCGACGTCGTTCGCCGCCTTCTGACGTGTGGCGTCGATCGCCGCGACGGCCTTCTCGGCGCTTTCGAAGCCACGCTCTGCGGCGAGCATCGCGACCATCTGCCCCACAGCGTCGACGTTCGCGCTCTCGAGAAATCCGTGGACGACGCGGGCGCCGCGCCCAAGCCGCGTCTCGAGGAGCACGCGCCCGGCATCGTCGCGCAGCCTGCCGTCCGCGCCGAGCGTGAACGCGCCGCTACGCGTCTGTGTGACCTTGCCGTGCGCATCGCGAACGCGAAACGTGCCGTCGCCGACAATCGCCCGATCCGTGTCCCGGCCGGTATGCGCGAGCGCGCCATGGGTCGCTGCGCGTATGCGCGCGATCGTGACGCCGCCTGCGGTGAGCGCACCGCGCGCAACGCTTGCGCAAAAGCCGTCGCTCGATGCGTTCGCGAGGTTGTCGGCAGCAATCTCCAGACGCGTTCGCGCCGCCACCATTGCACTACCGGCCCAATCGATGCCGTCCATGACGACATCGTAGACGCGGCGTGTTACGGCAGCATCATCGCCGCGTGAACACCCGGTAAAGCGGCCTTAGAACATCTCGACGTCGGCCGCTTCGACGGCGAGCGTCTCCTGCGCGCCAAACTCGCCGTTGCCCGTCTCGGCGGCGCGCCGGTGATCCATGCCACGCGGCGCCGCGGGTGGTTTCTCGCTCTTCTCGAGCAGCGAGAGATGCGTCATGAGCAGGCTGCGCAACTCGCTGCGCGTCTTCTCGGCTTCTTCAATCGCGCGCTGGTGCTCGCGCCGCACTTCGACGATTGCCTCGTTGTAGCCGGCGATCTCACGTTCGGCGGCTAGACGCGCCTGCTCGCGAATGAGATCCGACTCCTTGTGGGCGGAGGCCTTTACCTCGTCGGCGGTGCGCTGCGCGAGCACGAGCGTATTGTGCAGAGACTCTTCCATCGCCTTAAAGTGGCTGATGCGCTCCTTGAGATCGGCGATGTCGGCCTCGAACGCTGCCCGCTGCGTCGCTGCATCTTCCATGACCTCGATGAGCTCGTCGAGGAACTGATCGACCTCGGCGCGATCGTAGCCCTGGAGCGCGCGCTTGAACGTCTTGTGCTGAATGTCGACCGGCGTGATCTTCTGCATGCTGCTTTTCATTTCGTCACGAACTCCAAGGTGCCGGCCATCATGGCGTCGCGCATCCCTTCGGCGTTCACGACGACACCGGCTGGAACGACGAGATAGATGGATTCGGCGAGTTTCTGAATCTTGCCGTCGATCGTGTACGCGACGCCGGAGGTGAAATCGACGACACGCTGGAGCAGCGCGCGATCGGCATTTTGAAGGTTCACGATGACGACTTGCCTCGCTCGCAGGGCATCGGCGATCTCCACGACGTCGGCGAAACTCCGCGGCGAGAAGAGTCCTACCTCGGCGGCCGCGCGTCTGCTGCTCTTCGTGAGCGGGACGACGCGCGACGGCCCCAGCGGCTCTCCGTCGTACACGTCCTCGCTTTCGTCGTCTCGCAGCGAGAAGAACGAGCCGATTTTTTCAAACATTCTCCGTGGCCCTTTCTCCAAACAACTGGGTTCCTATCCGCACCATTGTGGAGCCGGCACGCACGGCCTCCCGCCAGTCGCCCGACATTCCAATCGAAAGCGTACTTCCACCAACGCGACCAAACGTCTTTGCGGCCTGGAGAAACGCTGCCGCGATCGCGCTGCGGTCCTCGGTGAGCGGGCCGATGGCCATGACGCCGTCGACGCGAAGCGCAGGGAAACGCCTCAGCGCCTCCGCCAGACGCAGCGCTTCGTCCGGGGAGCAGCCAAACCGCTCCACCGGCGAGACGTTGAGCTGGACGAGGACGGGGAGGATGCGCTCTGCGCGCTCGGCCTCGGCCGCCAGCGCCGCTCCACCCTCGAGGCGGTCGACGCTCTGGACCATGTCGAAGAGCGCGACGACGGCGCGCGCCTTATTCCGCTGGAGATGCCCGATAAAGTGCCGGCGGACGGGTGGGAGCCGCGCAAACGCCGCCTGCGCCTCCTGGACGTAGTTTTCGCCGACGTCGCGCAGGCCGGCGGCGACGGCCTCACGGACGCGCTCGACCGGCTGTCGCTTCGCGACGCCGACGATTGCAATGGAATCGGGGTCTCGGCCGCATGCCTTCGCCTCCGCGTCGATCGCGGCACGCAGCGCCGCGAAGCGGGAGGCGATGCTCACGCCGGCTGACGTGCGCTACCGCCGTGGTTTTCGTTCTGCGCCCGGCCGCGCGTTGCGCTGTACCAGATGCCGACGGCGCCGATGAGAATCATCGGAAGCGCCAAAAGCTGGCCGCCGGTGATGACGCCGAAGACGAGGATGCCCGGCGACCGCCAGATCTCGGCAATCGAGCGCGTGATCCCGTAGAGGGTGAACCATGTCCAGAAAACGACGCCGTCGCGCGGTTTCATGCGGTAGAGCAGGAGCAGGATCGGCAGCGTTGCGAGGTCGAGGACCGCTTCGAAGAGCTGGGAGGGGTACCGGTACTGCTGTGTCGGATCGCTGGGGAAGATCATGCAATAGGGATGATCCGGCACGCAAACGCGCCCCCACAGTTCGTCGTTGATGAAGTTCACGATACGCGTGAGCGTGATGCCGATGGGAACGAGCACGCAGATCTCGTCGGCGAGCCGCGTCATCGTCAGGCCTGGATGCTTGCGCACGAAGAGCCACACCGCAATAATGACGCCGATGAGGCCGCCGTGAAACGCCATGCCACCGTTCCACACCGCGATGAAGTTGATCGGATGCGCGAAGTACGACGCTGCGGTGTGGCCGCCTCTCGCCACGGGCGTCAGCATGTCGGCGATGACGAAGAGCGCTCGCCCGCCGACGAGCACGCCGACGACGGCGTAGAAGATGAAATCTTGCACCTGCTCGCGCGTGAGGCCCAGTCGCCGCAGCGCGGCGGGGCGGCTCATCCAAAAGTAGACGCAGAGGAAGCCGACGAGATACGAGATGCCGTACCAGTGGATCCCGAACCGCCCGATGTGAATGGCGATCGGATCGATGTTCGGATAGGTGAACCAATGGTGCATGGGCCGGGTTTGCTTGAAAGGCGCGGAGCGCCCTGCAAGCCAAGGAGTGGTGACCGATGACTTCCGCGGTCCCCGTCTCCGCCGGCCTCGCCTTCCTTGCCGGCCTCGTCTCGTTCGTCTCGCCCTGCGTGCTGCCGCTCGTGCCAGCGTACTTGTCGCTGCTTACCGGCGAGAGCCTCGAGGAGCTGCGCGCAGGCCAGCGTGCCGCGGCGCGCGCACTTCCGCACGCGTTTGCGTTCGTCGGCGGTTTCACGATCGTCTTCATTGCGCTAGGGCTCACGGCAAGCACGGTGGGCGCACTTTTGGGCAGCAATCGCCAAGTGATCGCGGAGATCGGCGGCGTCATCGTCATCGTCTTGGGGCTGCAGATGATGGGCGCCATTCGCCGGATTCCGCTTTTCATGCGCGATACGCGAGCGCACGTTGCACATGGGAAGCGAACGCTTTGGGCGTCGTTCGTCGTCGGGCTTGCCTTTGCCGCGGGATGGACGCCGTGCATCGGACCGATCCTCGCTGCGATCTTGGCGCTCGCGTCGCAGCAGCAGCATAACGCCACGGCCGCCTTCTTGCTGCTTTGCTACGCGCTCGGACTCGCGATACCGTTCATCGCGTTTGCTGCAGCGATCGAAGCGCTCTTACCCTTGCTCGCGCGTCTGCGGCGCGCACTCGGCGTCATCGAGTTCGTCGCGGGCGCGTTTCTCGTCGTCGTCGGGTTCGTGCTCGTGAACGACGCATTTCTCAACGTCGCAGGATGGTTCTACCAGTTTGTACCTGCTCCAAAGATATAAGGAAGCAAGCGACGTCGTGAAGGCTCGGACGCTGCTCACCATTGGGCTCATCGCTGCCGCCGTGCTCGTGCTCGACCAGTGGAGCAAACATTTCGTCATCGCGCACGTCTACTTCGACGGCCAGTGCATCCCGTGGTGCGGACACAGAGAACTCGTGCCGGGTTGGCTGCGCGTTGCACCCGAGCCGAACTACCACGGCGCCTTCGGCATGCTTGGCAGCAACACGCCGCTCCTCATCGCTATGGCGCTCGTCGTCCTCGTCATTTTTTGGATTAACTTTCGACACGCCGCAGAGCGATCCGCGATCGTACGGATTGCATTCGGGCTCATCGTCGGCGGAGCGGTCGGGAACATTCTCGACCGCATTCAGTACGGCTACGTCATCGACTTCATCGATTTCTACCGCTTTCCAGCGCTTTGGCGCTACACGTTCAATATCGCCGACTCGTGCATCACGATCGGCGTGCTGCTTTTGTTGATCTCCGGTGTCTCCGCACGCCGTCACTCCTGACGAATCAGGATTGCGCGCTGACGTCGTGTGCGCGCGCCTCTCGGGCGCGTCTCGTTCGCTCGTCGCAGAGGCTGCGCGTAATGGCTTGTTGCGTGTCAACGGCGAGAGCACAAAGGGAAGCCGGATTCTCGTCGCAGGCGACGCGCTCACCTTTGAGATCCCGCAGCGCGAGCACCTCGTTGCGACGCCGCAGGACATTGCGCTCAACGTCGTCTACGAAGATGATGACATCATCGTCGTGGACAAGGCCGCGGGCATGGTAACGCACCCCGCGCACGGTGCGACGAGCGGCACACTCGTCAACGCGCTCCTGGCGCACGTTGGAGGGCTACCCGGGGATCCGCTCCGTGGCGGGCTCGTGCACCGGCTCGATCGCGACACGTCCGGCCTGCTCGTCGTCGCGAAGAACGAGGATTCGCTGCGCGCGCTCAACGCAGCGATGATGCGACGCCGCATCGCACGTGTCTACGTCGGGCTCGTTCGCGGCGTGCCCGAACACGCTCGCGGGCGTATCGACGGCCCCATCGGACGCGATCCACGCAATCGCTTCAAGTATGCCGTCGTAAGCGAAGGGAAACCCGCGGTGACGCATTACGAGCTGCGCGAGGGATGGCAGCACGGGGCCGAGCTCGTCTTCACGCTCGAGACGGGCCGCACGCACCAAATACGCGTGCACGCCGCAGCGATGGGGCACCCCATTCTCAATGACCCCCTCTACGGCCACGAAGAGCCACGCCTCAGTCTGCCTGGGCAAGCTCTGCATGCGTGGCGCCTCGCATTTCGCCACCCGCGCACCCGCGACGAGCTGGCCTTTGAAGCAGCGCCGCCCGATGCGTACGTTCGTGCACGCAACGTTCTCTCCGGCGAGTGATGCTCATCGCCTGCGCTGTCACGGTGAGCGCAGCGCAAGGAGCGTCATGGTGAGCGCAGCGCAAGGAGTGTCCATGGTGAGCGCAGCGCGAGCGCAGCGAGCGCGCAGTCGAACCACCGACGTGTTCGCTGCGATCGCGGTGCTGTCGGTGACAGGTGCTGTCCCTCGACTACGGCGCTACGCGCCTACGCTCGGGATGACAGGGGGTAGCGGGGTGCGTGATTGTTCGAGCTGCTGAAGCAAGACGGGCGCGCGCGGCGCGGCCGTTTACGGCTCGAGCACGGTGTCGTCGAGACGCCGACGTTCATGCCTGTCGGCACGGCGGCGACGGTGAAAGGGTTGACGCCCGACGAGCTGCGTGCGACGCAGACGCAGATCGTACTCGCCAATACGTACCATCTCAGCTTGCGGCCGGGTGCGGAGGTCATCGCGCTCGCCGGAGGGCTGCACGCATTCATGGCGTGGGACGGCCCGATTTTGACCGACTCCGGCGGCTTTCAAATATTCAGCCTGCGCAAACGGCGCACGCTCGACGACGACGGCGTCACGTTCGCGTCGCATCTCGACGGAAGCGAACACCGCTTTACCCCGGAGAGCGTCGTCGCGTTTCAAGAGTCGCTCGGAGTCGATATTGCAATGGTGCTCGACGTTTGCGTCCGGCTTCCGGCGGAACGTGGAGAACTCGAACGTGCCGTGACGCTGACGTCGCGGTGGGCACAGCGCGCTGCTGCGGCGCGACAAAGCGTGCGCACGTCGCTCTTCGCGATCGTGCAGGGTGGCCTCGATCGTTCGCTGCGCGAGCGCAGCGCGGCAGCTTTGCTCGCCGCCGGCTTCGACGGATACGCGATCGGGGGGCTCTCCGTCGGCGAGACGCGCGACGAGATGGCCGACACGGCCGCGTTCTGCGCCGCGCTGCTTCCGCACGACCGGCCGCGCTATCTCATGGGTGTCGGCACGGTGCTCGACGCATTGCTAGCCATTGAATCCGGCATCGACATGTTCGATTGCGTCTACCCGACGCGTTGCGGCCGTAACGGACGCGCGATGACGCGCGACGGCGAGTTCCATATTCGAAATGCAGCCTTCACCCGCGATTTCCGCCCGATCGACGAAACGTGCGCATGCTCGGTCTGCCGCACGTTTACGCGCGCGTATCTCGCACATCTCTTCCGAGCAGGCGAAATGCTCGGCCCTCGCCTTCTCTCGCTCCATAACGTCTTCCTGATGAACCGGCTTCTTGCCGATGCGCGGCAAGCAATCGACGAGGGGAGTTGGCGGAGCTTCGCGACGGGTATACGGGAGAGAGCAACCAAGGAAACGTAGAGAACACTCGAAGGAGGCACACCTCGATATGAAGAGACTTCTCCTCGCTCTCGCACTCATTGCCGGCATCGCCGGCTTCGGCTCCTCCGTTCCGGCATCAGCACAAATCTACGTGCGCGTCGGGCCACCCGCTCCACGCCGCGAGTACATCCCCCCGCGTCCGCGTCGCGGCGACGTGTGGGTGGGCGGCCATTGGGGCTGGCACGGCGGCCGTTACGCCTGGGTCGGCGGCTACTGGCAGCCGGGACGCCGCGGATGCGGCTGGATGCCCGGCCACTGGGCCCACACCTGGCGCGGCAACTACTGGGTCAACGGACACTGGCGCTGCTAGCGCGCTCAACCATCGAGAATTGCGGCGCATTCCCGGCAGACGTCGGGGTGCGCCGCACTCGTTCCCAAGCTTCGATACTTCCAGCAACGCGCGCATTTCTCGCCATGGGCACGCTGATTGCGCACCTGCGTGAGCACGCCGTCACGAACCTCGACGTCTGAAACGACGAGCGCTTCGCATAGCCCCTCGCGCAGATGCTCGTCGTCTGCAAAGACATCGAGCAGCAGCGCCCGATCTTCCTTCGACAACATGACTTCCGCCGCCACCTCGAAATCGCGCAGCGTGCCGTCGGCGGAAACACGTGCGCGCAGCGAACGCAACAGCGTCCACGCCTGTGCGGTGCGCTCGGAGGATTCTACACGCACGAGCGACAGGTCGAATACCGAGTCGCGTCCCGCGCGCAGATGCGCCGGAAGCGCCTGCCATGCCTCCTCCGCCGTGAACGAGAGCACGGGTGCAATGGCTGCGAGAAAGCCTTCTAGCGCCGCGAGCAGTACCGACTGCGCTCGCCGGCGCCGCGGATCGCCGGTGGCGCGAGAGTAGAGCGGATCCTTCATCGCGTCGAAGTAGAGCGCAGACATCTCGCTCTCGAACGCAATCGTCCTAAGGTAGGCGCTATGCACGTCGAATGCGTCGTACTTGGACGCGATCTCGCCGAACGTCTGCATTGCATACGCGAGAGCGAGCGCGTCGAGGCCGCCCAGTCGCTCGGGGGGGACGATGGCATCGACCGGAAGATCCCCGAGGTTTCCGAGCATGAAACGAATGCGGTTACGCACGTTTCGATAGACGCGCGTCACCTGCTCGACGACGTTCGGGCCGAAGCGCACGTCGTCGACGAACTCCACCGATGCGGCCCACAGCCGCAGAACGTCGGCTCCGTAACGCTCCATCGCCTCTTGCGCGTCGATACCGGTACCGCGCGACTTCGACATCGGCCGGCCCTGCTCGTCGTTCACCCAGCCGTTCTTGACGACATGCTTATAGGGTGCGGCGCCGCGAATCGCCGTGGCGGTCACGAGCGAACTACGAAACCAGCCGCGATACTGATCGGCGCCTTCGAGCACGGCGTCGCATGGCCACGAAAGTCCGTCGCGCCCGAGCACCGCCAAATGCGTCACTCCCGATTCGAACCAGATGTCGACGATGTTGCGCTCCTGTTCGAAACGCGTGCCGCCGCACGCCGGACACGCGAAGCCAGCCGGAAGATAGCGCTCGACCCCGTCGCTCCACCACGCGTCGGCGCCAGCGCTGCGAAAGCGCTGCGCTGCCGCTCGCGCGACCCGTGCGTCGAGAATCGATCGCTCGCATTGCATGCAGCGCAGCGCGGGTATCGGCGTTCCCCACGTACGCTGGCGCGAGATACACCACTCGGGATGACGCTCGATCATCTGCCGCTGGCGTTCGCGCCCCCACTGCGGTGTGTACGCGACCGTGTCCACGGCGGCGAGCGCGCGCGCGCGCAGGTCGTTGCGCTCCATCGAAATGAACCACTGCGCGGTCGCGCGGAAGATCACGGGATGGTGGCAGCGCCAGCAGTGCGGATACGAATGTTCGATGTCCTCTGCGCGCCAGAGCATCCCGCGCGCGCGCAGGTCGCCGATGATGCGCGCGTTCGCGTCGAACACGGGCAGGCCCGCATACTGCCCTGCCTCGGCGGTGAACCGGCCGGCGGCATCGACGGGGCTGAGAATCGGAAGCTTGTAGCGCATCCCGGTCTCGAAATCGTCGGCGCCGTGTCCCGGCGCCGTGTGCACCGCGCCGGTTCCCGTCTCGAGATCGACGTAATCGGCGAGCACGATGACGGTATCGTGATCGTAGAGCGGATGGCTCGCATGGAGGTCTTCTAACTGTTCGCCGGTCACCGACGCAAGGCATGTCGCGGTTGCATAACGCTCGCCAAGCACGCGCTCCGCGAGCGCTTGCGCCACGAGCACCCGTTCGTCGCCGAGATCGTAAAGCGCGTACTCCGCGTCCGGGCGCAGCGCGATGGCAGCGTTTCCCGGAAGCGTCCACGGCGTCGTCGTCCAGATGAGGATGCTCGCTGGTTCGTCGGCGCGCACGCGACCACTCGACGACAAACGCTCTTCCAGCGCTGCGCGCTGATAGCTGCTCAAGGGAAAGCGCACATAGATCGACGGCGACGTTTTGTTCTCGTACTCGATCTCCGCCTCAGCGAGCGCCGTTTCGTCGTGGATGCACCAGAGCGTTGCGCGCAGCCCGCGATAGATCTGGTCGCGCTCCACCAAGTCGGCGATCGCGTCGACGATCACCGCTTCGTACTGCGGATCGATCGTGCGGTACGGGCGATCGTACTCGCCGAACGTTCCCATACGCATGCGCACGTCTCGCTGCCGTTCGAACCAGTAGATCGCGCGTTCGCGACAGCGGGCGCGCAGTTCCAGTGGATCGACCGCGTGGAAATCAGCGATGCCCAAGTGCTTGAGCGTCTCGAGCTCGATCGGCAGCCCGTGCATATCCCAACCGGGAACGAACTCGGCCCACTTTCCATCGAGCAACGCGATCTTCACGAACACGTCTTTGAGCACCATGTTCAAAAAATGGCCCATGTGCAGCTCGCCGTTTGCGTACGGCGGGCCGTCGTGCAGGATCCACGGCCCGGCAGTGCGATTGCGCTCGAGACGCCGCGCATACGTGCGCCGTTCCTGCCACCACGCAACACGCAATGGTTCGCTCACGCGCAGTCCCGCTTGCATCGGGAAACTCGTGGCGGGAAGATTCAGCGTCTTGCGGTAGTCGCTCACGAGCCTTCGAGAAGCTCCGCCAGCACCGCGAAGTTGCGCTCGGCGAGCAGCTTCGTCTGCGCAACCTGCCGCTGAAGGTGCGCGCGTAACTCGGGCCCCCGCCGGACGAGCTCGGCGGCGACGGTTTCGCTGTCGGGCGCGGGATCGCTGCGGCCGGCAAGGCGCAGTGGTGGAAGCGGATAAGCGAGGTCATCGAGCAGCGCGTCGACCTTCGGGTCGTAAGGAATGGCGAGAAAAGGTACCGCTGCGCGCGCCGCGAGGATGAGCGCGTGAAGACGCATGCCGACGACGACGCTCGCGCCCGCCACGATTGCCGCGGCTCGCTCGAGCGTCGGTTCGGGCAGGAGCATCGGCGCGGTGCTGCACGCGCGAATGACGCTTGTGGACGCGGCGGCGTCCTTGACGCCACCGAGCGGAACAAAGGCGATGCGAATGCCGTGCTTCTCCGAGAGCGCGTCCACGAGCCGCGCGATCGCAGCGAGATTACCCGCAAATAATGGACACTCGCGCACGCTGACGACGGCGTAGGGCTGCGACTGCGCGCCAAGTCCCTCAGCCGAAAGATCTGTCCCCGCGGGCGGTTCATAGAGAAACACGGGGTCGGCGGTGCGTTCGACCGGCGTTCCCGGCAGGAGCGACGCGAGAAGCGCCGCGGAGCGCGCGTCGCGCACGGTCGCGCGATCGACCCCCTTGCAGAGGCGGCGCACGAGCGCTTTGCCGACGCGATCGAGCGGTCCGATCGATTGCGCAAAGATCATCGTCTTGCGCTTGGAACGGATGCCTTCGTGGATGACGCCCGCGTAGTAGAGAAGGCTGCGCAGCGACGTCGCACTCTGTAACAGTCCGCCGCCTCCGGAGACGACGACGTCGGCGCGCGACACGGCATCGCGTACGGCGCGCATCTCCCAACGCTCCGTCGCTTCGATGCCGAGACGCGCGGCGGTCGCTTGCGGCGTGGCGGAGAGCACGTCGATGTGCGACTGCGGAAACCGCGCTCGGATTCGTTCAACCATCACGTCGAGAAGCGCTTCGTCGCCGAGATTTCCAAAACCATAGTACCCCGAGAGCAACAGGCGCATTACGCCGGGACGCGCACGAAGCGCCGGTATACCCAGATGACGATTGCAGCGATAAGGACACCGATCCACACGCCGTTGAAGACGCGCAGAAGCGAGACGAGCAGCGGCGTGTGCAGGTGCGAGAACGTGTCGATGAGATCGCCGATGCCGACACCCGCACCGAGCGCCAGCAACCATCCGATGGCGCGGCGGTGCGCCGGAACGAGCGAGGCAATCAACATCATCGATGGCGCACCCACCAAAAATGTTTTGAAACGCGGACGCACCGAGAGCGACGCTTCGAGCCAGTGACGAACGACGAGCTCCAGGTGCGATGGAGCGATGTCGCTCTCGTTACCACTGCGCATGACGAGCAGCGCTCCCGCGGCGAGGATCGCGATGCCGGCCAGGAGCTGGTAGAAGAGCACAGGCGAGGCGAAGACGTCTTTCGGGCGCGTCGTTCCGCTCGCGAACTTTCCGCTAAAGAGGTAGAGCAGCAGCGCGACGACCGGCGGGAGAACCAACACGAGCTTCACGCCACGAAAGCGCTCGATCTCCTCCATTGCCAGCGGCGAACTCATCACACCGACGACGACGAGCGCGCCCAGGAGCGCGACACCGGTGGCAACGAGCGTCCAGCGGATCGAGCGCAGCACCTGCGCCGCCGTTCCGCGCCGCGGAGGGTCTGAGAACGCAGGAGCGAGTGCTAAGAACGCGGCGAACGCGAAGAGCAGCGCGCCGGCAAGGGCGATGATCGAGCGCGCGAACATGTCGTGGTGCGTAGCGACGCCGGCAACATAGAGCAAGACCGTCAGCAGGTACGCCGCGACGACGAGATCGCGGCGGTACCATCCGAGTAAGCACAGTAAGATCGTAAAGATCGCGGGCACCGCCAGCGTGCTGATGCCGACGAGGACGCGATTGTCGCCGTGATACGGCACGACCGGCGTCGCGCGGCCGAGCTGGAATCCGTGCGCGCGCAGCTGCTGCGCGATCTCGCGCACCATTTCGACGTTCGTCTGTTCGATCGAGAGCGTGCCGTCGCGATGCTGCCAGGTGCGTAAATAGACCACCCGCACGTTGCGTTCGCGAACGCCCAGGACGTATCGGTCGACGACGCCATCGAGCGTGATCTTCTCGAGCTCGCCGCGCGGAATAGCCATGACGCGCACCGTTCGTCCTGGAATCTCGCGCCCGAGCGTCGTGCTGCCCTTCTGCACTTGGCTCGGGTCGTACGTCTCGATCTCACCGAAGTTGAACGCATGGCTAGGCTCGCGAAAGACGGCGCCAGCCACGGGAAGGTTGTCGGGATATCCCCACACCTCGTTGCGCAGCCCGAAGAAGATGACGGTGGAGACGCGCGGATCGGCGCGCAACACGGCGTCGATCTGCTCGTTCATTTGGTTCTGCGTGAAACGTTCGTCGTTCTGCAGGCGTGGAATCACCAAAAGCCCGAGGCGCTTTGCAAGGAGCAGCTGGCTCGTTGGGATTCCCAGACCTTCGCTGTCGAAGTAATCGAGCTGCGTGCGCACTTCGAAGAGCCACGGCTTATGGTCTCGCAGAACGCGGACGCTGCGCGGCATGAAGTGCAGCGGCAACTGCAGGCGGTACCGCTCGTACGTTGCCGGATCCTCGACCTCGATGTAGAGCGCGCTGCGATCGAGCCGTCCGCTGCGCGCAAGCGATGCCAAGAGAGGATCGGCGAGGGTCGTGACCGCTGACTGCGCGAGCAGCGCACCGCCGGTTGCTGCGTATGCTCTGCCGTTGTTGCCGACGTCCGATCCCAGCTCTTCCGTGAGCGCGAGCGACGTGAGGCCCGCGCGCCGCAATGCGATGAGGAAAGCGGCCGGGTTGTAGTCATAGGATCGCGCGAGCTGGATGAAGTCGGTGTAGTCCATGGCGATCTCGACGCGCCGCGTGACGGCTTCCTCACGCAAGCGAAAGAGCGCAACCGCCAGCGATGCCAATAGTCCAAGCGCTAGGACGAACGCCGCGAACCGTACCCGCGGATCTCTACTCACCATCATCCCTTCTCAGCCTCTCGGCGAGCCCTTCCGGGCCGGAAAACAAGAGGCCTCGCCGTAGGCGAGGCTCTTGCCGTCGCGTATGCGGTTTCCCGCATACCGGGTGTGGGCGACGTCTTTTGCTGTCGCGCTCGCGGCGATGCCCACTCGTTTTCGCCCGAGCCCCGCGCTCAATTTGCAGCCTTCGGCGCTTTGCTTAGGGCCCCCTCCATCGCGGCTTTCGCTTGTCCAAGAAGGCGCCGATGCCCTCCTGCGCATCGTCTTCCAGCGCGTTGCAGACCATGACCTCTTTCGTCAGTGCGTACGCATCGGTTTCGGGTCGCTCGACTTGTTCGTAGAACGCGCGCTTGCCGATGGCGACGACGGTGCCGCTCGCTTCGCAGATGCGGGTAGCAAGCGCGAGCACACGTTGGCGCAGTCGTTCAAGAGGAACGACGGCGTTCACCAGGCCCCAGCTGAGGGCTGTGTCGGCGCTGATGGGCTCCCCCGTGAGGAGCATCTCCATCGCGCGCTTGCGGCCCACAGCCCGCGTCAGCGGCACCATCGGCGTGCTGCAGAACAGTCCGATGCGCACGCCAGGAGTGGCGAACGTGGCCTGCGTCGACGCGACGGCGAGATCGCACGCGGCGACGAGCTGGCAGCCCGCAGCGGTAGCGACGTGCGCCACTTCAGCGATCACCGGCTGACGCGCGACGCGAACTGCGTCCATCAATTCGACGCACGCGTCGAAAATCTCGCGATAGGCGTCACGATCGCGTCCGCGCAGTTCGGCAAGGTCGTGCCCGGCGGAGAACGCGGGGCCTTCACCCGCGATGACGATGACGCGAGCGCTCGCATCATCGTTCAATGCGTGAAGCTGCGCAGTGAGTTCGCGCATCACCGCAAGCGACAGCGCGTTGCGTCGCTGGGGGCGCCGCAGCGTCACGATCGCAACGCTGCCGCTGCGCTCCAGAGAGGTCAAAGTCGAATCGGGTGCTTGCATCGATGATGGTGGGCGATGACGGGCTCGAACCGCCGACATCCTCCTTGTAAGGGAGGCGCTCTCCCAACTGAGCTAATCGCCCGTGCCGTATTTATATGACTTTTTTGTCTTCGCTATCATTCGCGCCCACACGCCTATCATTGTGCCGTTACTAATGATATCGGAGTCGGCCGTGAGGGCCCTAGCTTGTCCACCGCCCGATGCTTCGCCTCCCCTGGCCTCGCAGATCGGCGACCAAGCTCGGGCAAAGACATGGTGTATCGGATCGCATGCGTCCTGGCGTACCATAAGGCCGGTACTGCGTTTGCAGCCCTCTTGCCAAAGAGCTGCAAACGCACCGGAACCGGCAAGGGCGCCGCAGCGCTTCTCACCGAGCGGCTTAATGCGAGAGCACGATGGCCGTCGGGCGGCTCACGCCGCCGCTGATCGTCGTCGGCGTGCCGGTGTAGGGCGCCTCATATTCGGTCACTGTGTTCGCCTGATCGTTCGCGACGAAGAGATCGCCCGATGCGTCTAGAGCGAGGGCGACGGGATCGTTCACGCCGTTGCTGATCGTCGCCTTCGGTGCGCCAGTATACGGCGAAGGGTATTCGGTTACCGTGTTCCCGAGCGCGCTCGCGACGAAGAGATCGCCCGATGCGTCCAGAACGACAGCCACGGGGCCGTTCAAACCGCTGCTGATCGTCGTCGGCGCGCCCG
>DAHUYK010000088.1 GCA_027315245.1 Vulcanimicrobiota bacterium
GCGCGCGCTGCGCGCGAGCGTGGCTTTCGCGGGCCTCGTCGGCGAGGACGAGTTTGCAGGTTCGGTGCGACGGTTGCTCGAGGACGAAGAGATCGACGCAAGCGGGCTCTTCTGCGTGTCCGATCGTCCGACGACGCGTAAGACGCGGGTGGTCGCGCACAACCAGCAGGTGGTGCGAGCCGATTGGGAGGCGGTGCACGCGGCCTCGGTGCACGACCGTTCTCGCATTGCCGGCTTCGTGCGCGAACGCGCCGCCGGCTGCGACGCCGTCATCCTGAGCGATTACGGGAAAGGGCTCTTCTCGCGCGGCATCGTCGAAGCGGCGCTGGCCTGCCCGGTCGTCGTTGCAGATCCAAAACCAGTGAACGTGCAGCTCTTCGCCGGCGTGACGTGCGTCGCGCCGAACGCGCACGAGGTTGCCGAAGCGACCGGCATAGAGATCGTGGACGATGCTTCGCTCGACGAGGCCGCGTCACGGTTGTTGGAACGCCTTGGAAGCCGGTTCGCCGTCGTGACGCGCGGCGAGCATGGCATGTCGCTCTTCTCCGCCGACGGCGTGCGCGTCGACGTTCCCTCGGTCGCGCGTACCGTCTTCGACGTCAGCGGAGCCGGCGATACCGCGGTTGCGGTTTTAGCACTTGCGCTCGCTGCGCAGACGCCTATGGAACGGGCAGTACAACTCGCAAACTTTGCCGCTGGAGCGGTGGTCGAGAAGCTCGGCACGGCGACGGCGGCACCGGACGACATTTTGGATCTGGTATCGCATGGATTCTGAAGCGCTTTTCGGCCGCATCCTCGATATTGCGTCCGCGGCGGCGTGGCGCGCGGAGCCGCGCGCGGCCGGGCGCAGCGTCGTCTTCACGAACGGATGTTTCGACGTTCTGCACGCCGGCCATGTGGAGTTTCTCGCCTGGGCGCGTTCACAAGGCGACGCACTCGTCGTCGGGCTGAACGACGACGATTCGGTGCGGCGTCTCAAGGGCCCGCATCGTCCGATCGTTCCCTTCGATCAGCGAGCGCGAACGCTCGCCGCGCTGCGTAGCGTCGACGTCGTCGTCGGATTTTCACAAGGAACGCCCGAAGCGATCCTCGATGACATTCGACCGGACATCCACACGAAAAGCGCGCAGTATCGTGAGGAAGAGCTGCCGGAGCGCACGGTCGTACTGCAGCACGGCGGCGAGATCCGCCTTGCGCCGCATGTTGCCGGGTCGTCGACGACCCAGACGATCGCCCGTATTCTCGCACGTTACCTGGACGGCTGAGGCGTGCGGCTCGTCCTGACCGCCAACGGCCCCGGCGAGGTGGCCGGATGGGTCTGTCCGCTTCTCCAGCGGTTGTACGAACGCGACCCGCAGTGCGAGGTACACGTCTTCCTCGTTCCCGACGATTATGCGAGCGGACGTGAGGCACAGACGCTGCGCTCCCGCTTTCCGCAGGCGCACGTGTACGAGCCGTCCTCGTACATAGCCGTCGCATTCGGACGCAGCGTTCAGGGCGTTCCGGCGTCGGCCGATGCCGTGCAGTACCTCGGCGGCGACCTCATGCATGCTGCGCGCCTGCACCGGCGCTTCGGCGGCGCCGCGTCGACATACAAGTTCTCTCGGCGTGCGTACCGGCGTGTCTTCGCTCGGGCGTTTGCCATCGACGAGCACAACGCGGAACAGCTGCAAGCGTGGGGATGCGCTCCCGAGAGCATCGAGATCGTGGGCAACCTCGCCGTCGACGGAGCCTTCATGCAGTCGCTCGAGCAGCCCGAGCCAGGGTCGCCGGTCGACGGCATTCTCGTCATGCCGGGTTCGCGCTCGTACGAAGTCGAGCATCTCGTCCCGTTCTTCTTCACGATGGCGATTCGCATGCTGCGTGAACGCCCGGAGCTGCCGATAGCGTTGGGCGCGTCACCGTTCACGAGCGACGAGCAGCTGCGCAGCGCCGTGGAGCGCGGAGGAGATCCGCGCGTCTGGTCCAAGCGCGGGCGATTTCTCGTCGAAGGGGGACGTTCGTATATTGCAACGCTCGACGACACGGTCCGCGTTCCGGTGTTGCGCAATCCTCTTGCCGCCGCGCGCCGCGCACGCCTCGCAGTGACGCTCCCGGGCACGAAATGCATCGAGTTGGCCGCGCTCGGCGTTCCGACGATCGCCATTACGCCGCTCAACGCGGCGGAGTTGGCGACGATCAATGGTCCATTGACCTACCTCGACCGCCTGCCGCTCCTGGGAAGGGTCCTCAAGCGGCGTGTGGCGGTGGCGCTGTCGCGCAGGCACCCGCTGCATACTCAGCCGAATATCGATCTCGGCGAGATGGTCGTTCGAGAACTGCACGGGACCCTGACGCCGGGCCGGGTAGCGCGCGTCACCCTTGAGAGCCTCGAGGATCGCGCCTGGCTAGAAGAGAGCGCGGTACGGCTTCGCGCTCTGTACGCACCGCATGCGGGAGCTGCAGAGCGCATGGCGCGCTCTCTGGCAACAGGGTGAGCCTTTCGATCGTGATCGCGACGAAGGATCGGGCACCGTACCTGCAGCGCGCCCTGCGTTCGTTGGAGCAGCAGCAGGGTGCGCCCGCATTCGAAGTCATCGTCGTCGACAACGGATCGAGCGACGCAACGCGCGTCGTTGCCGAGTCGTTTTTCGCGCGAAAAAGCATGGCGGTACGGTATCGGTACGAACCAAGGCCGAATCGCGGCAAGGCGCGCAACGCAGGCGTCCGCGGCGCGCAGGGACGGCTTATTCTCTTCTGCGATGACGACGTCCAGGCTCCCGGCGGGTGGGTCGCGGCGCATGCGCACGCGCACGATCGCGCCGGCCTCGTCGTGAGCGGTCCGATCGTCAACGTGCCGTCCTACGACGCCCGCCCCTCGCCGACGCTCGCCAACTTCTCGCGTGCCTTCTTTTGCACGTGCAACGTCTCGTTGCCGCGCGAATCGTTCGACGCGGTCGGCGGATTCGACGAGGACTTCGATCTCTACGGGTGGGAGGACACGGAGCTGGGCGTGCGCTTACGCGCGGCGGGCATGCGCCGGCGCTTCGCTCGAGATGCGTACCTGTGGCACGTGAAGCCGCCGCTCGAGAACACGCTTGCGGTCGAGAGCCGCAAAGCGGTGGAAAAGGCGCGGATGGCCGTTCGCTTTCTGCGTAAGCAACCATCGCCGCGTGCCCGGCTCGCTGCGGGGTTGCACCCCGTCAACGTGTGGCGGGGCAAGCATCTGCTGCCGGATTCACTGCTCACACTCTATGCCGGTGCAGCGTGCTCGCCGTGGGTTCCGAGGCCGCTGCGTACCATAGCACGAGCACAGCTTCTCGACGGGATCTACGTGCGCGAGCTTCTCCGTGCGCTCGGCGAATGACGCTGCGCCCGCCGCACTCGTCGCGTGTGCCGGCGGGGGCGTGGGCGACTCGCTCCTGGCGTCGGTCGTGGCGCGCGCGCTTCGCCGGCGCTTCGCACGCGTCGATGCCCTCACGCTCGCAGAACATCGTTCCACGCTCGAGCGCGTGCCCGACGTCGACGACGTGCTCGTCGCCGACGGTGGAGACGAGGCATCGCTCTGCAGCTCGATCGCGTCCCGCCGGTACGATGCCGCGGTCGTGACGTGGGCGACCGCCCGCATCGCACGCACGATCAAACGGGCAGGCATCCCGGTCCGCGTCGGGCAGGCACGCAGACTCTATTCGAACAGTTTCACGAGCCGTGTCGTCGTGCGCAGCGAGCGCGGCGACGTGACGTCTCACTGGACGCAAGTGCTCCTCGACTACGCTCGTGCGCTCGGCTGCGACACCGCCGACGCCGTGCCGCGATTCGTGCCGACGCAGGGCGACACGGAACAGGCGCGTTCGCTCATGCAGCGGCACGGCCTCGAGAGCGAGCGGTTTCTCATTCTCCATCCTACGAATGCAATCGCTTGCGCACGAGCGTGGCCTACGACGGGGTGGCGCGCGCTGTACGACGCACTACGTGAACGCTTCGGCATTCCCGTCGTCGTCACGGGCGGCGCGCGGGACCGCGACATAGCTGCGAGCGTTGGCGCGATCGCGGTTGCCGGCGAGACGAGCATCGGCGCGTTCGGTGCGCTGGCGGCCCTGGCGCGCGCGTACGTCGGCATCACGACCGGGGCGATGCACGTCGCTGCAGCGGCCGGCGCGCCAACCGTGGGCGTCTTTCCATTCCAAAGTGACTTTCCGGAACGTTGGGCGCCTCTGGGAAAGAGGACGGCGGTCGTGCGTGCTTCGTACCGTTGTCATTCCGGCGACACGAAGGAACGCTGTGCGGACTACGCCTGCATCGCACGCCTCGACGTCGCGCGCATCGTGGCGACGACGGTCGGACTCCTTTCGTGAGCGAATCGATGCTCATTTCATTCCAAGGCGTGACGAAGCGCTTCGGCCGGCACGTTGCGCTGGCGGACGTCAGCCTCAACGTGACCGCCGGAGAACTGCTCGTCGTCATCGGGCGCAGCGGAAGTGGAAAGACGACGTTCCTACGCTGCGTCAACGGCCTGGTCGTTCCGGACTCGGGCCGCGTGACGATCGAAGGACGCAGCGTGACCGGCGCAGATAAGCCGAGTCTGCGCCGCGGAATCGGCTATGTGATTCAATCGGGTGGACTCTTCGGGCACATGACCGTGGCCCAAAACGTCGCGATCGTCGGGCGCGCCCGTGGCGACGCGCCACGGACGCGCATGGCCCGTGCCGATGCGGTCCTCGCAACCGTGGGCTTGCGAAACCTGCAGGAGCGTTATCCATCCGAACTGTCGGGTGGCCAGTTGCAGCGCGTTGGCATCGCGCGCGCCTTGTATGCCGATCCGCCGATCATGCTGCTCGACGAACCGTTCGGCGCCGTCGACCCCCTATCGCGCATGGATCTGCAGGACGAGTTCGTACGCCTGCATCGCCAACTGCGCAAGACGATGATCTTCGTGACGCACGACGTCGAGGAGGCGCTCTACCTCGGCGACCGCATCGTGGTCTTCGACGACGGACGCATCGTGCAAGTCGATACGCCGCAAGGGCTTCGGCAGAGTCCCGCAAGCGAGGATATCGCTCGATTCCTGCGGCGCCGCTCCGTGGAAGGCGTGTCGTGAAGGTGCGGCGGATGTGGATTGCGGCAGCGCTGCTGCTCGTTGCCGTGCATCCGACCCCGGCTGCTGCGGCCGCACCGGCGATCGTCGTTGCCTCCAAACAGGATACGGAGGGACAGATCCTCGCCGAGATACTGGCGCAGCTCGTCGAAGCGCAGACGCCGTATACCGTGATACGTAAAGAGGATCTGGGCGGCACGCTGCTCGTCTTCGGAGCGCTGCGTTCCGGCGCGGTCGACGTGTATCCGGAGTATACGGGCACCATCGATGCGGCGATGCTGCACGAGCAGTTCGGCTATGCGAAGATCCGCGCGGAGATGGAGCGCCGCTATCACCTCTTCGTCTCCGGCGAACTTGGCTTCAACAATACGTACGTGCTCGCCATGCGCGCGAGCGAAGCGCGGCGGCTGCACGTACGCACGATCTCCGACCTCGCCGCTCACCCGAACCTGCGCTGGGGCGTGACCCCTGAGTTCATGCATCGCAGCGACGGGCTTCCCGGTTTGGAACTAACCTACGGATTGACGGCTGTTAACGCGGTCGACGTGGAGAAGAGCCTCGCGTATCAGGCGCTGGCGCGCGGGACGATCGACGTCACGGATGCGTACTCGACCGACGGGCAGCTCTTGCGCTACGGATTCGTGAAGCTCGCCGACGATCGGCACTTCTTTCCTCAGTATCGAGCGCTCTATCTCGTGCGGGATGCGACGCTCGCCGCTGCGCCCGCGCTCCGCGGCGTCCTGCGCAGGTTGACCGGGACGATCGACGGGCGAATGATGACGCGTCTCAACGAGGAGGTGGACGTCGGCCACCGATCGCCGGGCGACGTCGCCGCATCGTTTCTCGCGACGCACATGCACGTACGGCGCGCTCGCGCGCCTGAGCCGATGACGATGCGCGTATTGGATGCGCTTGTGCGACACATCGAGCTTACAGGTATCACGGTTTTCTTTACAATTCTCATTGGCGTGCCGCTCGGCGTATTTGCGGCCGCGGCACCCCGCATCGGTCTGGGCATCATGAAGATCGTCGGGACGCTGCAGACGGTGCCGAGCATCGCGCTGCTCGCGCTGATGATCCCCCTCTTCGGCATCGGAGCCTTTCCCGCGATCGTCGCGCTCGTACTCTACGGCCTGCTGCCGGTCGTCGCAAACACGCGAGCGGGCTTACGCCAGATTCCCGCCGATGTGCTCGACGCGGCGCACGGGATCGGCCTTTCGGAACGACAAGTCCTCGGCTGGGTGCAAATTCCAATCGCGCTCCCCTTCATTCTCGCCGGCGTGCGGACCTCGGCAGTGATCGCTGTCGGCACGGCGACGATCGCAGCACTCATCGGCGCCGGGGGGCTCGGCGACTTCATCTTGACCGGCCTAACGCTCAACAACCCGCGCCTCTTGCTCTTGGGAGCCGTACCTGCGGCGCTGCTCGCGATCGTCGTCGACGAACTCGTCTATCGCATCGAGCGAGCCGTGACGCCGCGAGGAGGAGGCGTGACGTAATGGATGCGACGATTCAACTCTGTACGTACAACCGTGCGCGTCTCTTGGAACGGGTATTGGATGCGTGCTTCGAGCAGACCGTAGACGATGAAAGCTACGAGATCGTGCTCGTCAACGACGGATCGACCGACGACACGGCCGCGGTGATCGATTGCGCGCGGCAGCGCGCGACGTGCCGGTTCGTCGTCGTTGACCAAGAGAACGCGGGCTTGGCCAGCGCGCGCAATGCCGGGATTGCCCGCGCGCGCGGCGAGCGCATCATCTTCATCGACGACGACGTCTTGCCGTTGCCGAACTTCGTCGAGGAGCACCTTCGGTCGCATCGTCGCCATGCTTTGAACATCGTCCGCGGCGGTGCGGTCAACGTCGAAAGCTTCGACGATCTGCCGCCCCCGGTGTGGTCGCTGCGTCATTATAGCGGCAACTACTTCTGGACGACGAACGTTTCCGTTCCGCTCCAGACGCTTGCACGCGTCGGCGGCTTCAACGAAGGTTTCTCCGAATACGGATGGGAGGACATCGACGTCGGTCTGCGACTGCGATTCTTGGGCGTGCGCGCGACATTCAATCCGCGCGCGCTCGTCTACCACTACAAGCCCCGGCCGCGTACCGAGAACCTCGCGGGAATGATGCGCCAGGCCCGCGCGCAGGCGCGCACCGCCGTGCAACTGGAAACGCTGCATCCGCACTGGCGCACCTTCCTGGCGACGGGAGATTTCGGCGTTGCGCGCGCACTGCACGCCTTGGTGCGCAAAAGCGGTGCCGTCGAACGCTGGAAATGTGAGATCGAACGCCTGGCCGGCGACCGTCCGCTCACCGATGCGGAGCTGCGCGCCGCTCGGCGCCTCGCGCGCGAGCGCTACTTCGAAGAACTCGAGCGCGCGCGCCGGACGGTGCCCAAGGGCTGACGCCGGTGCGCATTCTCCTGACCCGCACCGATCGCATCGGCGATCTCATCCTTTCGACGCCGGCAATCGCGTCGGTGCGCGCGTCTTTTCCGCAAGCGCACGTCACGATGGTGACGGGCGCGTACAATCGCATCGTCATGGAGCGTAACGGCGACGTGGACGAGCTCGTCGCGCTCGATCGTCCACATCAAGCCGGCAGGCTGGGGAGAATGCTGCGCTCTTACGATCTCGCCATCGCATTGGCGCCGCGGCAGGTCGATCTGCGGCTCGTCGGTGCCACGCACGCCGCGCGGCGTATCGGATACACGTACCGCCGGCGATGGATCGCGCGGCTCACTGCGCCGCTGTACGTGAACACGATGATGCTCTCGGAGGCCGACCCCGCGCTCTCGGAGGGCGATCCGAGCCGGCGTGTCCGCCACGAAGTGGACCAACTGCTCGACCTCGTGGCCCTCGCGGGTGCACGCGCACGGATCACGCGCCTGCGGCTCGACGTTCGCGACGGCGACCGCAGCGCAGTCCAGTGGCTGCCGGAACGCCCGATCGTCGTGCATTTGGGACTGCGCTGGTTTTCGGATGGCAGCACGCCGGAATCGACGCAGACGCTCCTGCGTACGCTCGCGCAGCTCGGTCACCCCGTCGTGGTGACCTGTCCGCCGGAGAGCCTCGACTACGCCGAGGCGCTCGCACGGCCGAACGGCGGCTGTACGGTCGTGCGGGACGTGCCGTTCTTCACATGGGCGGCGGTGTTTGAGCGCGCTGCCTGCATCGTGACGGTCGATACCGCTGCCACGCACGTTGCTTCCGCAATGCGCAGGCCAACGGTCGTGGCATTCGAACACCGGTACTTCGAGCTCAACAGTCAAGAATGGGCGCCGTACGGTGTGCCGAACGTCCTCGTCCGAAAGCCCGGCTCCGATGACCCCCGTGACCTGGCGCGCTTCCGCGATCGCATCGTGGGGGGCGTCACCAAACTGATTCATGCCTAAGCTCTCCGTCGTCGTCCCCACGTTCAATCGTCTCGAGACGTTGCGCGAAGTCGTGCCGTCCCTTCTCGCGCAGGATATCGATGCCAAGTGCTTCGAGGTCGTTATTTGCGACTCGAACTCGACGGATGGCACGGCGGAGTTCCTCGTTGCCACTGCGCAGGAGCATCCGAACCTTCGTCACCTCCCGGGCTCGTACACCGGCCGCGCCATGGCGCGCAACGTCGGGATTGCGGCAGCGTGTGGCGAGATCGTCCTCTTCAACGATGCAGACATCATCGCGTCGCCCGACTTGCTGCGCCGGCACCTGGAGCGGCACGCCGCTCGCAACAGGGTCGCCGTCGTCGGGCTCGAGGTCCAGGTGCGCAGCTTCGACGAGTATCTCGACAAGCGCGACCATCCGGAGCGGCGGGGGTTTCTCCATCCTCCGGCGCGCAAGCGCCTTTCGTGGCTGTATTTTCTCACAGGCAACGCGTCGGTGCGGCGGCAGGATCTCGTGGACGCCGGATGCTTCGACGAGTCCTTTACCGGTTACGGTCACGAAGACTTGGAACTGGGATATCGCTTGGAACGCGCCGGCGTTTCCATTCTTTACGAGCCTTCGGCGGTGAACTACCATTGGCAGGACGTCTCGCATGAAGATCAGCGCGAGAAGATGCGGCTGGCAGGGCACTCGAGCGTGCGCTTCTACCGCAAACACCCAAACGCGCGCGTCATGCTTCTCTTGGGTATGACGCCGCTCTCCCGCGGCGCGCACGCGGTGCTTTCGAAATTGCCGCTGGTGCTGGGCTATTTCGATGCGAAATCGAAGGAAAGCACGTTCGCGCGGCGACTCATCGAGCAGTACTACTACGTCGGCGGAATTAAGGAGGCGTTACGATGAAGCGGCCCTCGTGCGGCTCACTGCGAGCGAGCGATGCGGGAAAGCACGCAGAGCTTTGCGGTTGGGTGCACCGGCGGCGAGACCACGGCGGGCTGATCTTCGTCGACCTGCGCGACCGCGACGGAATCACGCAGATCGTCTTCGATCCTGCGCGTGCCGCGTTTCGCGAGGCGGAACACCTGCGCAACGAAGACGTCGTCTGCGTTCGGGGGGCCGTGCGCGACCGGCCGGCCGGAACCGGCAACGAACGCCTCGCGACCGGTGCGGTGGAACTGGCAGTCGAGGAGTTGGAGGTGCTCAATCGGTCGCTCGTTCCTCCGTTTCAGATCAACGTCGAAGAGCGGCCCGACGAGAGTTTGCGCTTACAGTACCGCTATTTGGATCTGCGCAGAGCGCGCATGCAGCGCAATCTCACGATTCGTCACCGGATCGTCAAAGCAATACGCGACTTTTTCGACGAGCGCGACTTCATCGAGATCGAGACCCCGCTGCTCATCAAGGGTACGCCGGAAGGAGCACGCGATTATCTCGTGCCGAGCCGTCTCTATCCCGGCAGCTTCTACGCGCTCCCTCAGTCGCCGCAGATTCTCAAGCAGATATGTATGATCGCCGGCTTCGGACGCTACATGCAGATTGCGCGATGCCTACGTGACGAAGATCTGCGCGCCGATCGTCAGCCCGAGTTCACGCAGCTCGACGTTGAGATGAGCTTCTGCACGCAAGACGAGGTCCTGGAGACGATGGAGTCGAGCATGCGTTACGTCTGGAAGCGCGTGCTCGACGTCGATCTTCCTGCATTTGTGCACCTCACGTACACGCAGTCCTTGGAGCGATACGGCACCGACAAACCGGACACACGCTTCGGCTTGGAGCTCGCCGTCGTGAACGAGATCTTCGCGTCGACGGACTTCGTCGTTTTCAAGAGTGCGATCGAGAGCGGCGGCGCAGTCGTCGCTCTGCGCTATCCGGGCGGAGGCGCTCTCTCGCGCCGCGAGTTCGACGCCCTCACCGAAGAGGCGAAGCGCGCCGGCGCCAAAGGCATGGTTTGGATCGCACTCGGCGAGGACGGCATCAAATCTTCCGCGCAGAAGTTCATCGAAGAACGCCATGCTCGGGAGATCGCGCAATGCATCGCCGCGGAGCGCGGCGACGCCCTGCTGCTCTTCGCCGGCGAGCGCGACGCGACGCTCTCCGTTGCCGGCAAGATGCGCGTCGAGATCGGACGGCGCGCTGGTCTGCGCCGTGAGGACGCGTACGCATTCTGCTGGATTACTGACTTTCCGTATCTCGAGATCGACGCGGAGACCGGCAAACCCGTGCCGGCGCACCATCCGTTCACGGAGCCGGCGCGCGGCGAATGGGAGATGATCGAACGCGATCCACGGGCTATGCGCGCGCAGCACTACGACATGGTGCTCAACGGCTACGAGCTCGGATCCGGATCGATCCGTATCCACGAGGCCGGAAGGCAGCGCCGTATCTTCGAGATGCTCGGCATGACGCCGGAGCAGATCGAAGATCAGTTCGGATTTTTCATCCGGGCGCTGGAATACGGCGCTCCGCCGCACGGCGGCATGGCGCTGGGCATCGACCGCATCGCGATGCTCGCATGCGGCGAGGAGAATTTGCACGAGGTCATCGCGTTTCCGAAGACGCAGACCGCGCGCGACCTCATGATGGACGCGCCTGCGCCGGCCTCGGAGAAGCAGCTGCGCGAACTCCGCCTTACGGTAACGCCTCCCGCGCGCGGGTGAAGACGGCGTCGAACATCGGCTGGGTCAGCTTGCCGGTGTTCGTGTTCTGCCGGCTGGGGTGGTAGGATGCGAGCAGCAAGAGCTCGCGGCGTTTGCAACGCGCGATCGTCGCTGCGCCGTGCGCAAAGCTCGGGCGCCCGGCAGGAAAGTCGAAGTCGCGTTCGCGCAGGACGCGGAGCGCGGCGTCGAAGCCGATTTTGCCGAGGGCGACGATGACGTGCAGCCTCGGCAATGCGTCGAACTCCGCAAGGAGATACGAGGAACAGTTCCGCAGTTGTCGTGGCGTCGGCTTGTTGTGCGGTGGCGCGCAGCGCATCGCAGCGGTGATGAGGCAATCGCTAAGGCGCACCGCGTCACCGCGGTGCGTCGCCTTGGGCTGCGAAGCGAAGCCCGCGCGGTAAAGCGCAGGATAGAGAAAATCGCCCGACGCGTCTCCGGTGAACGGCCGCCCGGTGCGGTTGCTGCCGTGAGCGCCGGGTGCGAGGCCGACGAGCATGACGCGCGCGCGCTCGTCGCCGAACGCCGGAACCGGTTTTCCCCAGTACGTCTCATCGGCGTACGCGCGGCGCTTCTCCCGCGCGACGCGGGCGCAGTACGCGCGCAGCTCGGGGCAGCGGCGGCACGCGACGACGCGGCGCTCGATGTCCGCTAAATGCTCCATTGCCAAGCGTTCCACTCGTCGGCGATGAACGCGGCAGGCTTGTAGTTGCGCACGTCCGTGTTCATGGCGACGTACGCGCGCTCCCAATAGACGAAGATTGCAGGGTTAAGCTCGCGCAGTCGAGCCTCTTCGCGCTGGTAGAGCGCTTTGCGTGCGTGCAGGTCGAAGGTGCTTGCGGCGGCTTCGCTCGTCTCGTCGACGACCGGGTCGTGCAGCCACGACGTGTCGGCGCCGTTCGGCGGGATGAAGCGCGAGTTCCATGAGCCGGAGTCGTCGGGATCCGCGCCGTTCGTTTCGACCGACCACTCGAGATCGTACGAGCCGCCGTAGATCGGGCCGTTCTGCGCGAAGAGAATGTTCGGAGGATAGTTGCGGATCTCCAGAGCGAAGCCCAGCGGTCGCAGATCGGATTGCAATACCAACTCCGCGTGCTCGTCTTCTGCGTTGTTCGTCACGCTGGAGAGCGTGAGACGCATCGCGAGCGATCCCTTGTGCAGCACTCCGTCGCTGCCCATGCGCCAGCCGGCAGCCGCGAGCAGACGCCGTGCGGCCGCGGGGTCGTAGCGATACGGCGGAAGATTTGGTGCAGCCCACGACTGGGGAAAAATGTCGGAGACCGCGGGGACGCCGTACCCATGGTACACGGTATCGAGGATGCGTTTCCAATCGACGGCCTGCGCAATCGCCGTCCGAACCCGCACGTCGGACAACTGCGGCTTGCGCATGTTCATGCCGAGGTGCCGCCAGTTCGCAACGAGCCGCGAGACGACGCGGATCCCCGCGATCGAGCGCAGGTACGGCACCTCGTCGGAGTCGACGCTCGGATAGACGTCGATCTCGTGGGTGCGCAGTTGCTCGAGCAGGGTCGTCGGATCGGGAATGATCTTCCAGATGATTTCCTTGAGGTTCGGCGGCCCGCGGAAGTAGAGCGGATTGGGCACGAAGATGAGCGAGCTCTCGTGATTCCACTGCTTGAGAATGAATGGACCGCTCGAGATCGGCGAGCTGTTGAACGGTGCATGGTTGATGTCGGGAAGTTTTGCGAGCAGATGCGCCGGAAGCGGCGGATAGGCGTCGCCGCCCATCGTCAAGATCTCGAGCGCCTCCACGCTAGGGCGCTTGAGGTGCATGATGATCGTGTAGGGGTTCGGCGCGCTCGCGGACGCGATGACGTCCCAGCCGTAGTTCGTCTTCGTGTCGTTACGCGGATTGAGCACGGCATGGTACGTGAAAAGCCAGTCCGCGGCCGTGAGCGGCGCGCCGTCGGACCATTTCACGCCGTGCCGCAGATGAATCGTGATCGTCTTGCCGTCGGCGCTGATGCCGCCGTTGCGCGTGGTCGGCACTTCGGTCGCGAGATCGGGGATGAGGTTGCCGTTGTCGTCAGTGCGCAGGATGAAGGAGAAGAGCAGGCAGTCGACTTGATCGGTCGCGAGCGTATGGCCGAACATGAGGTTCAGGCTGTCGGGCTCCTCCTTTGCGCCGATGCGCAGCACGCCTGGAATCGTCCACGGATTGCGTTGCCCCGTTACGGGTGCGCCAGGGCGCGTGCACGATGCGACGAGACAACAACAGAGCAGTCCAAGCGCGAAGGAGCGCATGCTCCGTCGTTCCTGCGGCTACGACTCCAAAACCTTTGATTGCCCGCGCGGCACGTCGCTGTCGACGCCTCGTGCGCGTCCCGTCTCGAGCGCGATTGCCTGGGCAGCAACGAGCCATGAGAGCACTGCAAACTCGCCGTCCGCAGCCGGGCCGAGCTGTGCGATGCCCTCGAGAGAGCCGCCGACGACGTAGCGTAGGCTGCGCACCGCGCCGGCCGTGCGTAACGGCCGTGACACGACGTGACGTGAGGCATCGTCGATTACCGCGATCACCGCATATGCGTCGTCGAGAATCGCTGCGCTTCCATGACGAAACTCTCCAGCGGAGAAGCCCTCAGCGTGTACGTAACTCGCCTCTTTCATTTTGAGTGCAAACTCGTGTGCAACCGGCAATCCGTAGCCGGTGCCGAGCACGACGACGCTGCGTTTGCGGGCGATGGCAGCGCCGGCGTCTCGCACGACCGCGGTGCCGCCGTCGAGCCATCGCTCGACGCTCGTAGCGACCGCTTCCAAATCGGCGCCGCCGCGAGCGCGCTGCGCGCCGAGGAGGCTTGCCGTCCACAAAAGGATCGCCGCCGTGGCGGTGACGCTCTTGCTCGCAGGAACCGCACGCTCGGAACCTGCACCGACGTCGACGACGAGGCTCGCGCGTTCTCCGAGCGGCGAGGCTTTCGTGTTCGTGAGCGCAACGAGGTTGCGCGGTGCGAGCAAGTCGAGAGCGTGCAGCAGGTCATCAGAACGCCCGCTCTGCGAGCACGCGACGACGGTGCACGCTTTGTACGCTGCGTGGTCGAACGGTACTTCCGTGGACGCAAGCGCGTGCGCGCTGATGCCGCGCTTTCGCAACGCGAGCGCTCCGAGTTGCGCCATGTAGAGGGAACTTCCACTTCCGACGAAGAGGACGTCGCGCCCCTGGAGCGCGTCGCCGAGCACGCGTGCCTGCGACGACGCGGCGATCGTGCGCCACACGTCGGGTTGTTCGCGTATTTCCCGTTCGAAGTGCTCTCCTAGCATACGAGGTGCTTCGCTTCGCCGGTGTGGGACGCCCGCGGCGCTCGATGCGCGGTCGGTGACGCGACGCGAAAACAGCGTCCCCAGTGGTCGTTGCGCGCGGCTTCACCCAGCGTACGCGCCGCGCGGCGTTCGGATCCGAGGATGACGCGCCGCTCTTCGGCGGTGTCGAACCGCCGGCTCCTTCGTGCGTTGAGCGCGGCTTCGCGGCGCGGCGCTTCGACGGCATGGTCGACTTCGTGTCCGAGACCCAGTGCAGGCGATTGCCATCCACCGCCCGACGTGCGCATCGCACTGTGCGGATCCCAATCGATGGTGTTGTTCGCCGGGTCGAACGAGTCATCGTTACGCGCGTTCGTGCGCAGTGCGAAGTGCCGCGATCGCGCATGCTCCAAACGGGCAAAGAGCCGCCGTTCCGCGCCGTCGTGCTGCAGGTACCTTTTTGCGGTCTCGTATGCGCGTTCAGCGCCTCTTGGGAGGGTGAGCGAGCCGTGGCGGATCGTGGCGGACGTGCAGGGAGCTATCATGCAGTTCTATCACGCGACGCCGCCGGCGTGACTAGGCTGTCAAGTCTTGACGCGGGGTGGTACGCTCAAGGGGCTCGACTGGGCCGTGCGCGCACCGCGCTGCGTGCCGGACCTACAAGTAACCCCGGGAGCATCAGCTCCGGATACGACGGCGTGAGCGTTCGTCTCACCAAGCCGGCGCCCGGGCCGCACCCACCTGCGAGAGCAGGTTCGCATAACCAGCGTGGCAGACGGCGGCGTGGTCGAGTGAGAACGAGCGAATTAGGCGGCGCTATAGAACTGCTTGCGCTGCGTAATTGCGGCGCGCATGCTCTCGAGCGTCGCCGCGCCGTCGCGCCGGTCGAGAGCGAGAAAGCCTCGGAACGCTCGGAATGCGTCCGTACGATCGGCCGTCGCCGGCTGCGCCGCGTCGCACCAGAGCAGCACGCTCCAGTTGACGAGCGCTGCCGGATCGCTGGCCGCATCGAGCGCCGCGGGCTCGAGCCCCATGCGCAGCCAAGCGGAGTCGCCTTCTTTGCAGAGGCGCTTGCAGTCGTAACCGGTCGCCGCGTACGAGCGCGGCGCGTTTCGTACCGCGAGCGTCACGTTCGCCGTCTTTGCAAGCGTCGTCGCGCAGTTGACACGCGTGAGCTGTGCGCTCCATGAGAGCGCCGTGTCGCGGCCGAGGGGGGCCGCAAGCAGGGGCGCGCCGAGGAGCAGCGCGCGTTCCACCGCTTTGGCCATTCCGTCGGCGCTTGCGACGAAGAACGTGTCGTCCGCATATGCAGCGATCGTGAGGCCGAGATCGGTCGTCATCTTTTTGAGTTGCGCGAGGTAGTCTTCGTCCGCGCGCGGAAAATGGCGCACGTCGAGAACGACACCGTCGCAGGCGAGCTCGCGAGCGCACGCATCGACGAACTCGAGTTGTGTCAGGTCGCCACGCGCGATCGCACGGTCGAACGCGCCGCTTGCGCACGCCAGCCTCATCGGCTCGACGTTCGACCGCACTAGAGGGAGCCCTTGCGCCCATGAAGATTGCACTCGGCGCCGATCACGCCGGCTTCGTAGACAAAGACCGCATCGCGCGGATGCTGCGCGATAGCGGTCACGAGATCATGGATTACGGAACGCACGATGCAACGCCGGTCGATTATCCGCAGTACGGTTACGCCGTCGGCGAAGCGGTCGCGAGCGGCCAGGCGGAGCGCGGCATCGTCGTCTGCGGTTCGAGCCTCGGTATTGCGATGGCCGCGAACAAAGTTCCCGGCGTTCGCTGCGCGCCCGTGGCCGAGCCGCTCTCGGCCGAGCTCGCACGGCGCCACAACGATGCGAACGTGCTTGCGGTATCCGAACGGCTAACCGGTTGGGAGATGCTGGAACGTCTCGTGCAGGTTTTTCTCGCTACCCCCTTCGACGGCGGACGGCACGCCCACCGCGTGGAGCAGCTCTTCGAGTTCGGCGATGCGCAGCGCAGCCGCACGCTGCGCGACATCGAGCGGGGGACGGTGAGCGGCGCCGAGACGCCGAAGGAGATGCTGTAGATGGACACGCTCGCAGCAAGCCGGATCGAAGTTCAAGACCCGGAGGTCTACGCCGCGATTGCGGGCGAGGAACGGCGCCAGCGCGAGAACCTGGAGCTCATCGCGTCGGAGAACTACGCTAGCCGCGCCGTGCGCGAAGCGATGGCCTGCGTCATGACGAACAAGTATGCCGAAGGCTACCCCGGCAGGCGCTATTACGGCGGTTGCGAGTTCGTCGACGTGGCAGAGACGCTTGCGATCGATCGCCTCAAGCGTATCTTCGGTGCGGATCACGCAAACGTCCAGCCGCACGCGGGCGCGCAGGCGAACATGGCGGTGTTCATGGCGCATCTGCAGCCGGGCGACACGGTGCTCGGAATGTCGCTCGCGCACGGCGGCCATCTTACCCACGGCACGAAGGTGAGTTTTTCAGGAAAGCTCTACAATGCGCTGGCATACGGCGTACGCAGAGAGAACGAACTCGTCGATTTCGACGAGATGCGACGGCTCGCGCGCGAGCACAAACCGAAGATGATCGTTGCAGGTGCGAGCGCCTATCCACGAACCCTTGAGTTCGCACCGTTTCGTGAGATCGCGGACGAGATCGGCGCGACGCTGTTCGTCGACATGGCTCACATCGCCGGGCTCGTCGCGGTGGGCCTGCATCCCTCGCCGGTTCCGCTCGCAGACTTCGTCACCTCGACGACGCACAAAACCCTGCGCGGGCCTCGCGGCGGCATCGTGCTCTGCAAGGAAAACTGGGCGCAGGCGATCGACAAGAGCGTCTTCCCGGGGATCCAGGGCGGTCCGCTCATGCATATGATCGCCGCGAAGGCGGTCGCGTTCGGAGAAGCGCTCCAGCCGGAGTTCAAGCAGTACCAACAGCAGGTGCTCGACAACGCGAAGGCGATGGCGCAAGAGTTCGTCCGCGCCGGACTGCGGCTCGTCGGCGGCGGCACCGACACGCACCTCATGCTCGTCGACGTCTCGGTCAAAGGCCTAACGGGCAAGGCCGTTGAGGCCTACCTCGACGAGATCGGCATCACCGTCAACAAGAACGCGATTCCCTTCGATCAGCAGAAGCCGATGGTCGCCAGCGGCATTCGCTTGGGAACGCCCGCGATCACGGCGCGCGGCTTCGCCGTCGACGAATGCCGCGAGGTTGCACGCATTATCAACGAAGGCTTGGCCGACGTCGGAGAGCGAGCAAAGATTTCAATCTTACGCGCCAGAGTGCAGGAGCTGACCGGAAAACATGAGGTTCCCTAAGGGGAAGCGCTAAGGAAGCGAGGAGGGGCGCAACCGGCCCGAAAGAGGACGCGCATGTCTGCACTCTCCCAGGCCGAGTTGAACCGCCTAGCTGCCTGCGTTGCTCACGACCTGCAAGATTACGGCGATGACCACGGTCTGGCGCTCGAGTGCGAGCTTGCATCGAACGCGATCGAGAAGATTGCGGCCGCCTTTGGGCTCGATGCATACGAAGCACTGTCATGCGAAGACTCCGAACTCCCTAGTCGATTCTCTTCCAGTCCCCGCGCACATCGAGAGGGTTGCGGCCGGCGGGCTCGACGATGGAGACGCGGTACGCCTTGAGCCTGCCGAGGTTCAGGTTGCAGCCGCGCCAACCCGCACGCCGTGCGGCTGCGCCGAGCGCTTTTCGAGGGATGACACAATCTTCGGCGATATGGCGTCCGGGGATCGCGCTGGCGAAGACGACGATGCTGAATCGGGTATCGTACTCTACCAGAACATAATCAGGAACTTCACGCTTTTTCATTGCCTCCATCAGTGGTTCGTAGGCCGCGCCGACGACGATGTCGCCGAAACGCCCGTTTTTGCTCTTGAGCTGGTAGCGGCTCTGGCAGCGCAGACACTCGAGGTCTGCGACCTGCGTATTCGGAGGCAACGCGCCAAGCTCGTCCGCGTCGCAGTTCAAGCAGTAGAGGTTCTGTTCGGCCCAGGTCTCGACCGTGACGCGCGCGATCTGCGATCTGCTCACGAACCCGTCCGCGACGGAGGGATCGAAGAACGGGCTGAACGCCGGCTGTTCGGCACTGGTGCGCTCGTAGACTCCCGGCTTCGCAAAGCGAATGAAGCCTTGATCCCGCAATATCTGCAGGCTCTGCCGAATCTTCGCATCGATGAAGCGATTATTTGGATAGTGCTTCGCAAAATAGTCGCGTTGGTTCAGGATGTCGCGGAGCGTAAACGTCCGCGGCAGCCGTTCAATCGCCTCGCGCACGAGCGTCTTCCACGTGGTCACACGCTGCATCGCATCCTCCTGAAATGGCTGCGTGGCCTTTCGCGGGGCAGGCGAACTGGGTGCAGCCCCTAGCTACGAGTCGACGGACGAAGCGCTATGGAAAGGCTGCTCTCAAACAACTCGGCGTCATCCTCCATGAGGTCCTTCGATCTCCGGAGTTCCCCAAGGTACTCATCTGCGCGAGCTTTGCTTGTGAAGCTTCGCGCGCCCACAGCAAGGCCACGCCACACGTCGACAACGGTATAGATGGGAATCCGAACGCCACTTGGCATGATGGTTCTCCCACGTACTCAAAATGGTTGCGGAACGAACGCACGCTCTCAAGCGCTACTTTTCAACGCCTCGGCAGCGCCAGCCTTCGACCTTGTGCAACGCCTCGACTCTTCGGTCAAGAATGTGAGCGCAGAACGCGTCCTTGGCAAGCGCATCGCTCTCGGGGTCACGGGCCCGGCGGGCCCGGTTAGCCTGTCGACGCAGTCGCTGAAGTAATGGCTGGAGCGCTGGAATCCTGGATCCGAACCGCCAAAGAGAAGGCCGCGTCATACTTCCGTACAAAACTAAGGGCGTGCCGGCGCGTAATCTTCTCGTTCTCGACCATCCGGTGGTCGCCGATC
>DAHUYK010000099.1 GCA_027315245.1 Vulcanimicrobiota bacterium
CGCTTCGGCTATCGTTTCGGCGACGGTGCACTCGTCGATGCGATGATCTACGACGGGTTGTGGGACCAGTACTTTCCGATGACGATGGCTGCGCAGGGCTCGGTCGTCGCCGGCGAACTGCGAATGGCACGCGACGAACAAGATGTGTTCGCATACGAAAGTCATCGTCGCGCGCACGCAGCGCACGAATCCGGCGCCTTCGGCAACGAGATCGTGCCGCTGCGCGTCGCGACGAAGGCGAAAGGCAAGCTCGTCGTCGATCGCTTGCCGCGGCGCGGCGAGGTGCGCGTTCCGTCGACGGTCGGCGGCGGCGCAAGCGTCTGGGAGCACACGCCCTCGGAGCGCTTTACGCTCGACTACGCATCGTACGCGCCGTTCGTCACGGGCGACACTCCGAGCGTCCTCGTCGATCGCGATGAAGCCGTACGGCCCGACGCGAGCGTCGAGGCGCTCGGCAAGCTCAAACCGCTGGAGCGCGACGGGACGATCACCGCCGGTAACGCACCGGGCGTCAACGACGGCGCCGCGGCGCTTGTGCTCGCCGACGCGCGCTTCGCGAAGGAGCGCGGCTTCGAGCCACTCGCGACGATCGTCGATCACGCGACCGCCGCGTGGGACTCGCCGTACATTGCGCTCACGCCCGCGATGGCTGCGCAGCGGCTCATGGACAAACATGGCCTGAACGCGCGCGACGTCCACGTCTGGGAGATCAACGAAGCCTTCGCGTCGGTCGCGATCACGTCGGCGCGCAACCTTGGGCTCGACGTCGAAGCGATCAATCGCTTTGGCGGCGCGGTGGCAATGGGCCATCCGATCGGTGCATCGGGCGCGCGCATCACCGCAACGGTCATCAATCAACTGCGTCAGCGCGGCGGGGGGCTCGGCATCGCCGCGATCTGCTCGGGCGGCGGTCAGGGCGACGCGCTCCTCATTCGAGCGGAATAACACGCTGCGTATGGAGATACTCATCGTCGGCGCCGGGCAGATGGGCTCGGGCATCGCGCAAATCGCCGCGCAGCACGGCCACACGGTACTCCTCAACGACCGCGACGGGACGTTTATCGAGCGCGGCATCAGCGCGATTCGCAAGAACCTCGACCGCGCGGTCGAGAAATCGCGCATGACCGAAATGGAACGCAACGACGCGCTCGGATTGATTCGCGGGACGCCGGAGCTTTCGAATCTGCAAGCCGATATCGCGATCGAAGCGGCCACCGAGCACGTTGAGACGAAGCTCGATCTCTTCGCGACCCTCGACGCGGTGATGCCGCCGCACGCGATCCTTGCGAGCAATACGTCGTCGATCTCGATCACGACGCTCGCCGCCGCGACGAGCCGGCCGCAGCGCGTCATCGGCATGCATTTCATGAACCCCGTGCCGGCGATGCCACTCGTCGAGGTCATTCGCGGGCTTGAGACGTCGCAGGAAACGTTCGCAGCGGTGCGCGGGCTTGCCGAACAGCTCGACAAGACGCCCGTCGAGGTGCGCGACTTTCCCGGCTTCATCGCGAACCGCGTGCTGCTGCCGATGATCAACGAGGCGATTTATGCGCTCTACGAAGGCGTCGCGTCGGCCGAGGCGATCGACACCGTGATGAAGCTCGGCATGAACCATCCGATGGGGCCGCTGACGCTCGCCGATTTCATCGGCCTGGACACGTGCCTTGCGATCATGCAGGTGCTGCACGATGGTTTCGGCGACTCGAAGTACCGCCCGTGTCCGCTGCTCGTGCAGTACGTTGCGGCGGGACGCCTCGGGCGTAAGAGCGGCCGCGGCTTTTACGAGTACGCATAAGCGTTGCAACTGACCGCGGAACAGAAGACGATCCGCGCGCTTGCGGCAGAGATCGCGCGCAAAGAGATCGCGCCGCACGTCGCGACGTGGGATCGGGAACACGCGTTTCCGCGCAAGCTCTTTACGACGATGAACGACGCGGGACTCATGGGTATCCTCGTGCCCGAACGCTACGGCGGCAGCGGCGCCGGCTATGCGGCCTACGCGCTCGCGGTTGAAGAGATCGCGCGGGTCGACGCGGGGAGCGCCGTGACGCTCTCGGTGCATTCGATGATCTGCGCTGCGATCGACCAACTCGGAAGCGAAGAGCAGAAGCAGAGGTGGCTGCCGCGCCTGGCTGCGCAGGATGCGATCGCGGGCTTCGCGCTCACCGAATCGGACGCCGGCTCCGACGCGGCGAATATACGAGCGACGGCTGTTCGCGACGGCGACGGCTATCGTCTCGACGGACGCAAGCAATGGTGCACGAGCGGGCGCTTTGCGGCGGTCATGATGGCGATGTTTCGCACCGGCGGTCCTGGCGCCAAGGGCGTGAGCGCGTTTCTCGTGGATCCGCACGGCGAAGGCGTACGCGTCGAACGCGTAACCGAGAAACTCGGTGTCCGCACGAGCGATACCTGCGATCTCGCCTTCGAGCGTGCGCGCGTTCCACGTAGCGCGCTGCTCGGCGAGGACGGGAGCGGCTTTTTCGGCGCGATGCGCGCGCTCGCGGGCGGCCGTATCGGAATCGCGGCGCAAGCCGCAGGCATTCTTGCAGCGTGTCTCGACGCATCGGTGACCTTCGCGACCGAGCGCCGCGCGTTTGGGAAGACCATCGGTGCGTTCGAAGGCGTGTCGTTCAAGATCGCGCGCATGGCAACCGATCTCGACGCGGCGCGCTTGCTCGCGCACGAAGCAGCGGCGCTTGCCGATGCCGGAGAGGCGTTCGCGGTTGCGGCCAGCAAAGCGAAGTTCTTCGCCTCGACTGCGGCGCGCACGCATGCCTCGGAGGCGCTCCAAATTCATGGCGGCTACGGCTACACGACCGAGTTCCCGATCGAGCGCTATTATCGCGACGCGAAGATCACCGAAATCTACGAAGGAACGTCGGAGATCCAACAGGTCATCATCGGCCGCTCGCTGCTCGGAAGACTCGAGTAGCGCCGCCTTGTCATCCCGAGCGTAGCACCGCGCCACTTTGTCATCCCGAGCGTAGCGCCGAAGGCGCGCAGTCGAGGGACAACGCGCTGTCGCGCCGAGCACAGCGACGGATGCCGTCCCTCGACTACGCTCACTGCGTTCGCTACGCTCGGGATGACAGGATGCCGTCCCTCGACTACGCTCACTGCGTTCGCTACGCTCGGGATGACAGGATGCCGTCCCTCGACTACGCTCACTGCGTTCGCTACGCTCGGGATGACACGCTGGCACGGCAGCGCCACGGAGGAGGGCATTCATTTGTACCAGACGGCTTCCCAGCCGTCAGGTAGAATATGAAGGCTATGCATCGCTCGTCTCGCGTGGTCGCCGTCACCGCGCTGCTTGCCTTGGCGCTCGCTGTCGTGCTGCCCCTGGCCCTGCGCGCCCAGCCCGCCGTCAACAGCATCGGCATCCCGAGTTTCGACGGCGCGACGGGATGGGTGAACAGCCCCCCGCTGACGCCGGCCGACCTGCGCGGCAAAACCGTGCTCGTCGACTTTTTTGAGTACACGTGCATCAACTGTCTGCGGACGCTTCCGTACTTGCGCGAGTGGTACAAGCGTTATCACAAGTACGGCTTCGAGATCGTGAGCGTGCAGACGCCGGAGTTCGGTTTCTCCGGCGAAAAAGCAAACGTCGAAGCCGCTGCGCGTCGTCTTGGAATCACGTGGCCGATCGTCATCGACGCGAACAACGCGATTTGGAATCGCTACCACAACAGCGAGTGGCCGCACGAGTTTCTCTTTGCGCCCAATGGGCAGCTCATCGAGAGCTTCGAAGGCGAGGGAGGGTACCAGGACACCGAGCACAAGATCCAACTCATCCTGAAAGTGACGCAGCCGAGCCTCGATCTGCCGGCGCCGATGGCGCTTTTGCCGCAAGATAGTTACGACAAGCCGGGCGCAGTCTGCTATCCCAAGACGGCGGAGATCGTCATGTATCACACGCGCATCGCCGACGCGCCACGCGGCAACGCTTCTCAGGCGCAGTTCTATACCGATCCCGGCGGCAACCCCATCGATGGCGCGGTCTATCTGCAAGGTTTGTGGCATGTGAAGCCCGATGCGGCAATATCCGACGGCAGCAACGGCTACTTTGCGTTGCGCTACCACGCGATTCAAGTCGAAGTCGTCATGCGCCCACTCAACGGGAATCCGATTCGCGTCGGTGTGACGCAGGACGGCAAGCCGGTTCCGCACGACGATGCCGGCCCCGACGTCAAATACGATGCGAACGGCAACTCGTACGTCGACGTCAACGCGCCGCGCGCATACGACGTCATCATGAACGCGCAGTACGCGCCGCAACACGAGCTGCGACTTATGCCGCAGAGCGCGAACCTCGGCATCTACGATATCGCATTCGAGTCCTGCGAGGTCCCCGGAGCGCGTTAGCGGAACATGCCGCCCCGGCATGAACCTCATGGAGTATCAGGGGAAAGAGCTCTTCCGGCGCGCCGGGATTCCGGTTCCCCGCTCGCAGCACTGCACGAACGCTGAAGACGCCGCCGCGTTCATCGAGAAGCATCCCGGCCAATGGGTCGTCAAGGCGCAGGTCCTCATGGGCGGCCGCGGCAAGGCCGGCAAGATTCAGTTCGCGAGCGACGGCGATGAAGCGCGCGTCGTAACCCGCGAAATCATGGCGACGCCAATGCCGCCGAACCGCCAAAACCCCAGCGGCGAGCCGATCCACTCGGTGCTCGTCGAAGAGCGCCTGCAGATTGCAAAAGAGGCGTACTGTGCGATCACCATCGACCGCGCGCACAAGCGACCGGTCATGATGGTGAGCCGCTTCGGGGGGATGGATGTCGAAGAAGTCGCCGAGAAACATCCGGAATCGATCGCGAAGCACTTCGTCGACACCGCCGTCGGCTATTCGGCGTTCATAGGGCGAGAGCTGGCCTTCGCTGCAGATCTCGACGCGGGATACCGTCGCGCGCTTCCCGCGATCGCCGGCGCGCTCTACGAACTGTTTTTTCGCTATGGCGCGAAGCTCGTCGAGATCAATCCCCTCGCGCTCACGACCGACGGCAAGGTGATTGCATCGGACGCGAAGGTGGAACTCGACGATGACGCGCTCTTCCGGCATCCCGAGTTTGCGGAGTGGCAGAAGGTGCTGCCGCTCGATGAAGACGAGACGCTCGCCGCGAAGGCCGGCGTGGGCATCCGTAACTTTCGCCGCTTCGACGGCACCGTCGGGACGATGGCGAACGGCGCGGGCCTCGCGATGGCAACGATGGATGCCGTCACGAGTGCGGGAGGAAAGATTGCGAACTTTTTGGACGTCGGCGGCGGCGCGAACGCCGAGCGCGTGCGCAACTGCTACGAGCTTGTCATGAACCATACCGGCGCGAAGGTGTTCTTCATCAATATCTTCGGCGGCATCACGCGCGGCGACGAAGTCGCGCGCGGCATCGTCACGGCGCTGCAAGAGACGCAATCGCGCAAAGTGCCGCTCGTCATTCGCCTGACGGGCACGAACGAAAGGGAAGGCCGAGCGATTCTTGCTGCCGCCGGCATGACACCGGTCGAAACGATGGACGAAGGCGCCGCAAAGGCCGTGGAGCTCGCAGCATCATGATCGCGAACGCATTTGTCATGCCGAGCGTAGCGAACGCGTTTGTCATGCCGAGCGTAGCGAACGCGTTTGTCATGCCGAGCGTAGCGAACGCGTTTGTCATGCC
>DAHUYK010000101.1 GCA_027315245.1 Vulcanimicrobiota bacterium
CGTTCGCGAAACTCGTGCACGATCTCCAAGTAGCGCTCGCCGCTGCCGGGTCGCAGCATCGCCCGCAACACTTCCGGATGTGCGTGCTGCAGCGGCATGTCCATGTACTTGCAGACCTTCGGCAAGGTCGCGACGGCGTCGATGAGCTCTGCGTCGACGGTTGCGGGATAGAGGTAGAGCAGGCGAATCCACTCCAGTCCGTCGACGTCGTGCAGACGTGAGAGCAGGTGCGCCAAGCCACCACGCCTCGAGCCCCGGTCACGGCCCCACATCGACGTGTCCTGCGCGATGAGAACGAGCTCCTTGACGCCGCCCTCGGCGAGCGCTCGTGCCTCACGAAGAATCGACTCCTCGCTACGGCTGCGAAAAGAGCCCCGCAACTGCGGGATGATGCAGAACGTGCACGGGTGGTCGCAGCCTTCGGCGATCTTCAGGTACGCCGTTGCGGCGGGCGTCGTCACGAGGCGCGGGAGGAAGCCGTGTTCGGGCTCCTCGATGAGATCCGTGCGCAGCGCGCGCTCTCCCGCACGAACGCGCTCCAAAATTTCGGGAATCGCAGCGTACGCGCCCGTGCCGACGATCCCGTCGATTTCAGGAACGAGCTGCACGAGCTGCTCGCCGTAACGCTGTGCGAGGCACCCGGCGACGATGAGCGCCTGTCCTTCACGCTTGCGCTGCGCGCGTTCCAGAATCCGTTGCGTTGATTCTTCCTTCGCGGGGTCGATAAAGGCACAGGTGTTCACGATGACGGCGTCCGCGCGTGACTCGTCTCCTTCGATCGTCCAACCGGCGATGCCGAGTTTCGCGAGCATGACCTCGCTATCGACGAGGTTCTTCGCGCAGCCCAGGCTGAGAATCGAGACGGACGGCACGTTCAGCGATAGTTGACGAACTGCACCGGCAGTTCGAAATCCATGGCTTTGACCGCGCCGATGACGAGCTGGAGATCGTCTTTGCTCTTCGCCGTGACGCGTACTTGTTCGTCTTGGATCTGTGCGTTCACTTTGAGCTTGAGGCTTTTGATCTTCTCGACGAGCTCTCGGGCTTGGTCTTTGGGTATTCCCGTGCGCAGCGTAATGACGCGGCGCACGGTGCCGCCCGCTGCCGGCTCGATCGCACCGATGGCGAACGCCTTGATGTCGATGCCGCGCTTCACGGCCTTGGACTGCACGATATCGACGACGTTTCTCATCTTCAGCTCGTCGTCGGAGACGATCGTGATCGATTTTGGATCGTTCTCGATCGTCGTCTTGGAGTTCTTGAAGTCAAAGCGGTTCTCGATCTCGCGGCGCGCCTGATTGAGGGCGTTCTCTAACTCTTGCCCGTCGATACGCGACACGATGTCGAACGAAGATTCGGACGGCATATATCGTGCTACCCGTTGCTTACGGCTGGAAAAGTGAAGGTCTGTTCTACGACCTGACCGTCGGCGCCCATCTTCCCTTTGTCGACGCCGCCGACCGTCAAGTCGACGGCCCCCGCGTTTCCGACGAGCACCGTGACCTTCCTCCCCGAAAACGCTTTCGCCGCGCCGGCGGAGAGCATGCCCTCCGCGACGACGGTTCCGTCGACCGTGACGCGTACCCAGGACAGTCCGGTGAGCCGTAAAACGAGGTCCGAGCCGCCGCTCGGCACCGTGGCCGGCGACGCGAGCGCGACCGCGGTGGGGCTAGCCGAGGCCGTGACCGAGGGAGAAGGCGTGCTCGCGAACCCGATGGGCGCGGGGGCTTTGGGCAGCGTGAGCTCGTTGTACACGACGAAGGCGACGAGCAGAATCGCAACGAGCGATGCAATCCATATCAATGGCGAAAGTTGCAAGCGCCGGCTTCCGCCGGGGCGATCGACGTCGGCGATGTCGCCGCGCGCACGGACGATGGCAGCGCGCTCGCCCTCTCCCAGGTTAAACTCCGCGACCGTCGCCTCGGCATCGAGCCCGAGGAACCGTGCGTACGTACGAAGGAAGCCGCGGATGTAGACGGACGCTCCGATCGCGCTCCAGTCCTCATCTTCGATCGCCTTCAGATAGACGGAGCGGATGCGAACTTGCTCTGCGACTTCTGGGAGGGTGAGGCCCCGCGCTTCCCGCGCGGCTCGAAATCGCTGACCCAGCGCCGGCATCGATCTTTCTGTTATACTCTGTGCGATGGTATCCTGGTCGCCGCGCAGCAAGGCACGTGTCGTCGCCGCAATGAGCGGCGGCGTCGATTCCGCCGTTGCCGCCGGCCTCCTCGTCGAAGCGGGCTACGACGTCGTGGGCGTCACGATGAAGATGTACGAGCCCACGCGGCCGGCGCATGCAAAAAGCTGCTGCGGCGTCGACGACTTTGAGGATGCGCGAGCGAGCGCTGCCGCGCTCGGGGTTCCGCACTACGTCTTGGACTTCACGCAAGCGTTTCAGCGCGGAGTCGTCGAGCGTTTCGCCCGCGACTATGCCGGCGGCCGCACGCCGAATCCATGCGTCGCTTGCAACAACACCGTCAAGCTCGGCACGCTCGCTCGCTACGCGCGCAGTTTGGATGCGGCCTTCGTCGCGACCGGACACTATGCGCGTGTGGAGCACCGCGACGACGGCCCGCACCTCTTTCGCAACGCCCACGAGAAAGATCAGGCGTATGCGCTG
>DAHUYK010000150.1 GCA_027315245.1 Vulcanimicrobiota bacterium
CAGCCTCGTCAACATCGTAACGAAACGCGCTCGCCAGTTGAACAACTGGATCCGCATCCAGCAGATGCCGCCGATGGACCGGCGCGAGTACTACGCCAGCGAGCCGCTCGTCGACAAGGATTCGATCAATCCCAACAAGCCCGTCTCGATCGCACTCGACGAGATCGCTGAAGGCAAGATCGAGTACCATCGCACGAAGGAAGGCATCAAGTAAACGTTGCGCGCCGCGGTCCCGTCGTTAGCGCCCCTCGAGACGCTCGTCGCAATCGTCCATGATTGCTCCTGCTCCTCCGCTTTTTCGCAACGCCAAAGGAGTTCGTCGTCCATGGCTTTTGCGAAAAAGTCGGAGGCTCTCGGGGCTGCGAACGACGGGACTGCGGCGCGCAAGAGGGCGGCGTGCAGCGCAGCACCGTCTGCGGGTCAGCGACCATGTGCGGCATAGTCGGCTACATCGGCGCGAAGGATAGCGTCCCGATCATTCTCGATGCGCTGCAGCGCTTGGAGTACCGCGGCTACGACAGCGCCGGCATCGCCGTCATCGACGAGCGGGGCAGGCTCTGCGACTCGAAGGCGGAGGGCAAGCTCGCCAGGCTCGCCGAGCGCCTGCGCGATGGGGAACGCTTGTCGGGACCGGTCGGCATCGGTCACACGCGCTGGGCGACGCACGGCCGTCCGTCCGACATGAACGCGCACCCGCACATGGACTGCCACGGCCGCCTCGCCGTCGTTCATAACGGTATCATCGAGAACTATTCATCGCTGCGCGCACGGCTGCTCGAACTCGGGCACGTCTTTCGCAGCGAGACGGACACCGAGGTACTCGCACACCTCATCGAGATGCATTTCGACGGCGATATCGAGGAGGCGCTGCGGCGCACGCTGCGCGACGTACGCGGCGCCTACGCCGTGGGCGTCATCTCGACCGACGATCCCGCGCACCTCATCTTCGCGCGGAACGGCGCGAGCCCGCTCGTGCTTGGCATCGGTGACGAGGAGATGTACGTCGCGTCCGACACGCCGGCAATCTTGCCGTACACGCGTAAGGAAGTGATCGTGCAGGAGAGTGAGATCGCCGTCGTCGGGCGCGACGGCTGGCGCATCACCGACTATGACGGTAAGCCCGTGGAGCGCGAAGTCGTCCAAATTCTCTGGGATGCGCGCTCGGCGCAGAAGAGCGGCTTCAAGCACTTCATGCTCAAAGAGATCTTCGAGCAGCCCAGTGCGATCAAAGAGACGCTCGCAGGACGCATCGCCGAGAACGGGGACATCGATCTGCTCGGCGAACTCGACGGCATCACGCGCGAGTGCTTGGGAAACATCCGCAAGGTGGCGATCACGGGCTGCGGCACGGCGTTCTATGCCGGGATGGTCGGTATGTACCTCCTGCGTTCCCTCGCGCGGCTGCCGGTGGAGATGGAGCTGGCGAGCGAGTTTCGCTACGGCGATCCCGTCGTCGATCCGGCAACGCTCGTCATCGCGATGTCGCAGTCGGGCGAGACAGCCGATACGGTGGAAGCCGTCCGCATCGCACGACAAGCCGGAAGCCCGATTCTGGGCATCTGCAACGTGCTCGGCTCGCACCTGACACGCCTCGCTCAAGGAACGCTCTACACACGCAGCGGACCTGAGATCGGCGTCGCCGCGACGAAGACCTACGTCGCACAGGCGACGGCGCTCGTTCTGCTCGCGCTCACCCTTGCACGCTTGCGTGGCTCGGCCGAGATCGCGCGGCTCCGCGCGATCGCGCTCGGGATGCGCGTGCTGCCGGCTGCCGTCGACGTCGTACTCAACACGTCCGACGAGATTCGTAAAGTAGCGCAGCGCTACTGCGCCATGCGCGGCGCCCTCTTCATCGGACGCTACCTGAACTTTCCGACCGCACTCGAGGGCGCGCTCAAACTCAAGGAGATTTCATACATTCACGCTGAGGGATACGCGGCGGGGGAGATGAAGCACGGGCCGATCGCGCTCCTCGACCGTACGACGCCCGTCGTCGGCATCATGACGCAGGACCGGGTGCGAGAGAAGATGCTTTCGAACATCATGGAGTCCAAGGCACGCGAAGCTCCGGTGATCGTCGTTGCGAACAGCGGCGACGACGAAGCGGCCGCCATCGCCGATCACGTCTTCTGGGTGCCGGCGGTCGACGAAGTCATCGCGCCGATCGTTAACGTCATCCCGCTGCAGCTCTTCGCCTACCACATCGCCGACATCGAGGGCAAGGACGTGGACCAGCCGCGCAACCTTGCCAAGACCGTCACCGTCGAGTGATGGTGCGCGGCGACGGACGGCGCCCCGACGAGCTGCGTCCGGTGACGATCGAGACCGGGACGCTGAAGTTCGCCGAGGGAAGCGCGCTCATCTGCGTCGGCGACACGCGCGTGCTCTGTGCGGCCACCATCGAGGAGAAGGTGCCGCAGTGGCTGCGCGGACGCGGTGTCGGTTGGATCACCGCCGAATACGCGATGCTTCCGCGCGCCACGCAGGAGCGTACGCAGCGTGAATCGGCACGGGGGCGTGTCGGCGGGCGCACACACGAGATTCAGCGGATCGTCGGCCGGGCGCTGCGTGCCGTGACCGACACGGCGAAGCTCGGTGAGCGCTCGGTGTGGGTCGATTGCGACGTCCTGCAGGCAGACGGAGGAACGCGTACCGCGTCCGTTACGGGCGCGTACGTTGCGCTCGCGCTCGCACTCCGCAAGCTCTTCGACCAGCGGACGCCTTCCGCGTGGCCCTTGCAGGCGGCCGTTGCGGCAACGAGCGTCGGCATCGTCGAGGGGAACGCGCTGCTCGACCTCGCCTATGAAGAAGATAGACGAGCCCACGTCGACATGAACGTTTTCTGCACGGATGCCGGTCGTTACGTTGAGCTGCAAGGAACGGCGGAGGCGACGCCGTTCGACCGGCGCGACCTGGATGCGCTTTTGGGGCTGGCGGAGAGGGGGCTACAGCAGCTCTTTGCGGTGCAGCGAGAGGCGCTCGCAGCGGCGGGACTTCCGGAACACGTTCGTGCCTGACGAGCGTTTTGCAGCGCTTGTCGAGAGCGTCGCAAAGTTTCATATCACCGATCGCAAGATGCGCCTTGCCCAAGCCGCTGCGGCACGAGCGTTGCGCGAGCGCCGCGTCGACGAGCCGGCACGCATCGCCTATCTCGACGCGGTGCGCCGGTACTTCGTCGGCTTCGAGCGTGAGGCGCGAGTGCACCTACGGAACGTGGACAAGCGCATGGCCGACGCAAATCAAATCCTCTTCAACTTGTCGGCCGAGCGTGGCGTGGCGACGAAGCGGATCGAGGCGACCCAAGGCGTGCTCGAGCAGCTCGACAGGATCGAGGAGCACCCGCAGCGATGAACGTGCTCGAGCGCGTTGGCGAGCGGACGAGCGCATTCTTCGAGTACGCCGGTGGCCTCACCGATCTCACCGCCAGCTCGTTGTCGTTCCTCCTGCGCGCGCGGATACGCTTTGGGGAAACCGTCGCGCAGGCGTATCTGCTCGGGTACCAGTCGCTGGCGATCGTTCTGCTCACGTCGCTCTTCACCGGAATGGTCATTTCGCTCGAATCGGCGGTCCAGGCGGTGCAGTACGGTTTCGGCAACATCGTCGGGACCGCCGTCGCCTACGCCTCCGCACGCGAACTCGGCCCCATGCTCACCGGTATCGTCGTGGCCGGGCGCGCCGGCTCGGCGATCGCGGCCGAGATCGGGTCGATGGTCGTGACGGAGCAGATCGAAGCGCTGCGCTCGATGGGGATCGAACCCGCGCGGTACCTCGTCGTGCCACGGCTCCTAGCGCTCATCGTGATGCTGCCGTTGCTCACCATCTTCGCCGACGTCATCTCGATTCTCGGCGGAGCATGGGTCGCCAAGACGTACGCGCACATCGCCTATGCGGATTTCATGCAATCCGCGAGAACGGGCATCTCGATGATGGATCTCGACAAGGGATTGGTGAAGACGCTCGTTTTTGCGGCTATCATCGCCCTCGTCGGATCGTTCCAGGGCTTACGGACGCGCGGGGGCGCCGCGGGCGTCGGCAAGTCGACGACGGGCGCAGTCGTCATCTCGATGATTCTCATCTTCATTGCAAACTTTGCCCTCTCGCTCATCTTCTACGGCGCCAGTGCCTGAGCGCGTCATCGCCCGGCTCGAAGACGTCTCCCTTGCGTTCGGCGAGCGGGTCGTGCTCAAGAACTGCTCGCTCGACATCGTCGAGGGCGCGATCACCTGCATCGTCGGGCTCTCGGGTGCCGGCAAATCGACGATTCTGCGACTCATCGACGGCCTCATCAAGCCGAGCACGGGCCACGTTTACGTGCGCGATCAAGACGTCTGCCACACGAGTGAGCGGGAGCTCAACAAGATTCGCCGGTCGATCAGTCTATCGTTTCAGTTTGCAGCGCTGCTCGACAGCTTGACGCTCGGTCAGAACGTGTCGCTGCCGCTCGTTGAGAATACTCGCATGGCCGGCGCTGCCATCGCAAAGGTCGTCGACAAAGCACTCGACGCCGTCGGCCTGCAGTATGCGTACGACAACCTGCCAGCGGAGCTCTCCGGCGGTATGCTCAAGCGCGCCGGCTTCGCCCGCGCGATCGTCACCGATCCGGAGCTCATTCTTTATGACGAACCGACGACCGGCCTCGATCCCATCTCGGTGCACATGATCACGAAGACGATCATGCGTTTGCGGGAGCGCTCGAGCGGCACCGCGGTCGTGACGTCGCACGACTTACCGTCGATCTACATGATGGCCGATTATATGGCAATGCTCTTCGAGGGAGCGATCATCGCATACGGGCCCTGCGACGACGTACGCAAGTCACAGAATCCCATCGTACAGCAGTTTCTCGCAGGAGAAGAAGCGGGGCCGATCCCCATTTGAGCGCTCATGAGGGAACGAGGCTAAGGGCATGGTAGTAGGACAACGTGAGTAGGCAGGCTGCCGTCGGACTCTTCGCGATCGTCGCGATCGGGCTGCTCTTCGTCGTGTTCTACGAGCTGCAGAACCTCGGGTCGCGTGCTGGGTACGAGCTGGCGGTCCACTTCGATTCCGCCTCGGGGCTGCAGAACGGCTACGGCGTTTACATGAGCGGCCTGCAAGTGGGGACCGTCGAGCGGATCGTGCTTCTGCCAGACGATACCGTCGACGTCGTCTGTTCGATTCACAAGAGCGTCGGCATTCCGCAAGGGTCGCGCTTCCTCGTTAACACGCCCTTCACGGGTGCCGCGAGCCTGCAGATCGTTCCGCCGCACCGCGGCCCGCTGCCGTATCCGACCATTGCGCCCGGCATACCGCCGGTTGCACAGCAGCCGCACGGACAGTCCGTCGCCACGTTCCAGGCGTTGCTCGAACAGGGAGAGGGCGAGACCCGTCGGCTCGACCGAATCCTCTCGATGCTTCAGGAGCGCGAGCCCGCGTTGCTTGCATCGCTGCAAACGACGCTCGCCGACGTGGACAGCCTGACGCATTCGCTCAACGCGTCGCTCGGCAGCGCGGGCCGCAGCATCGCAGAGATGGCGCAGACGCTCAACTCGACGGCAAACCTCGACGCGCCTCGGCTGAGCCGCATGCTCGTACAACTCGATGCTGCTTCGATGCAACTCAGTCGTTCGCTGACGGCCGTCGAAGCGGTGGCGACGGACCCGCATTTGCGCGCAAACGTCATGGCGACGACCGAGAACATCGCCCAGACGACGCACACGCTCGCACTGCTCACCGCCGACTTGCGCACGATCACGTCCGATCCGGCGACGCAGGCGCAGATGCGCGACACGATCGCGAATCTCGACGCGACGCTGCAGCGAGCAGCGTCGCTACTCGGAAGACTCGGCGGAAGGAGCCACGTTTTCGGGGTCGACGCCGGTGCGACGCCTCCGCCGAACACGTCTGCTCCTCCGGCGCCGGTGCCTTCACCGACGCCGATGACGCGGCCGCAGCGTCTCGCCATCGGCAACGCACTTGCGGGCGTCGCGCGCCAGCTCGTGGAGCTGCAGCTGCGCGTCGGCTACCTCGACCGCGAGCACGCGTGCTGCTCGACGCCGCTGCTCACAGCCGACCGCGGACCGCAGACCGACGTCAACGCGCTTCTCTTGCCGAACGCTACCACGAGCGTGTTCGTCGGCGCGAACGACGTCGGCCACGAGACGACGTGGAACCTTGCGGCGATTCACACCGTGCTGCCGAACTTTCGGGTCGGGGGCGGACTGCTCTACTCGCGTCTCGGCGTCCTCGGTGAATATGAGGTCAACGGCACGGGCATCGAGGCACGCTACTACGACCCTCGAAATCCGACGCTCGATCTCTACGGAAACGTCCATCTGACGCCGTGGGCGCAGCTCTTCTTCGGCGAACGCGACATCAACCAGCCCGAACGCCGTACCGACTACGGCATCCAGTTCCACTATTGATGAAGACGAAGGTCGGCATCATCGGCGCCGGGGCGATGGGCACGCTCTTCGGCTTCCACCTTGCGGGCATGTGCGACGTGACGATGCTCGACGCGAATATGGCCACGCTCGGGACCATCGAGCAGAAGGGTTTGGGCGTCGACGATCAAGCGGCGCGACGCGTCGCCGTTGCGCGGCGTCCGGCAGAGCTTTATGGCTCGAACGTTATCTTTCTCTTCGTCAAGGCGGTCGATACGCTGCGCGCTTTGCGCCCCTTCACGGGGCAGCTCGATCCGGTGACGCCCGTCGTGAGCCTTCAGAACGGCGTCGGCAACGAAGACGCGATACGGACGGCACTCGGCGGCGCGGTACCCGTGATCGTCGGCATTACGACGGAATCGGCGGTGACGACGGCGCCGGGGCGCGTGCATACGTCCGGCCGCGGGAACACGATCGTCGGTTCGGCGTCGCCATCGACCTCGCGCATGGTGACCGACCTTCTGACGAAGAACGGCCTTCAGGCAGCGGTCGTGAACGACATCCGGCCGCATCTTTGGGGCAAGCTCGTCGCGAACTGCGCGATCAACGCGCTCTCGGCGCTTCTCGATTGCGATGCCGGCACGATCCTCAAAGAGCCCAATGCCGCGCATCTCGGCGAGGCCTTGGCAGAAGAAGCAGCTGCGGTGGCAGCGGCGTTGAAGATCAAGCTTCCCTTCGTCAACCCCTGGCAGTACGTCGCCGAGGTCATCTCCGTCGGTGCCGACGCAAGGGCGTCGATGGCGTTCGATCTAGCCTCGGGCCATCCGAGCGAGATCGATCACATCAACGGTGCGATCGTGGCCTTCGGTCGTCGCGCCGGCGTGCCGACGCCGTACAACGACACGATGATGCGCTTGGTCAAGGCGAAGGAAGCGCTGCTCCGCGACCGCTGACCTACGCGCGTTCGGCGGTCGCAAGCCACGCGGGCGCGCCGTCGTTATGGATGCGCGTCTGGAGCCGTTCCCGGACGATGGAAAGAATCTTCCATCCTGTGCCTACGCCAAAGGCGCTGTTCAACGCGTCGCGGCTGATCGGGTGCGGCACCTCTTCGGGGCCTTCATCGCTGAAGCAGAGAATGTGGAGGCGAGCTCCGCTCCGCGTTACCGACGCCAGGCTAGCGACGTATCGTGGGCGTTCGTCGGCATCGAACGTGTGGAAGAGCCCGCAGTCCACAACGCTCTCGAACTCACGCCCGAGGCTGTGGAGCGAAAGCGCATCTGTGCAGACGAACTCTGCATTGCAGATACCGCGCTGCGTGGTCTTCGCGCGCGCGATCGCTATCGCGGTCGGCGCGACGTCGATGCCGAGAACCAGCAGTCCAAGCGACGCAAGGAGAAGCGCGTGCTCGCCGGTTCCGCAGCCGGCGTCGAGGACGGATCCGCGAAATCCGCCCCCGGAGGCTATGCGCACGATTGCGGGCTGCGGCTGGCCAATATCCCACGGCGCGGGGCCGTCCTGATACGATGCATCCCAGGGCCGCCCGCTCTCGCGTTCGTGACTCACCGTTTAGTACTGCGGGGCGAGGCTAAGCAGGCGCACGATGCCGCGGCTGGCGACGATATCGACGCCGCGCGATGCGCCGCCGTTCACGACGCCGTCGATCGTCTCGCTCACGCCTTGCGCCGACCCGCGCAACGGAAAGTCGGTGAAGATCGTACCGTCGCCCGTGTGAAGGTGCACGCGGAAGCGCGCGTTCTCGTCGATCGAAACGTCCGTGGGCCCGTCCGCGTTGAAAAAATGCAGCGTACCGTGCCAGTCGCCAGAACCTACGAGCACCTTCATCGAACCGGCACGCGCGATCGACGCCTGTCCGTAGCCGGGCAGCATGAGGTCGGCGTCGCCGGTCTGCATGAAGACGCGAACGTCTCCCGAGATGTCGGTCACGTTCACGTCACCGCTGCGCGAGACGATCGTCAGATTCACGTCGTGCGGGACGCGCACGAGCAACGAACTCAAGACCGGCGCATCGATCTCGATACCGTCGCGTACCGGACGGACACGCGGCGGCGCCGGCGTCGTCTGGGGAGCTGCGAAAGCATCGACGGTATACGCGCCCGCGGCTTCGCCGGCACGGGGAGCGTAGGCGTTCACGGTGCCGCCCGCGATGTGAACGGTGATGCGTTGGTGCGCATGTAGGACGCCGATGGTCCGGGCGTACGGCGGCCCCGCGCCGCATGCCGCGAGCTGCGCGAGGAGAAGAAGGAGCATGAGCCGGGTCATTTGCGGCCCTTTCTCTGCTCGCCGCCTTCGAGCATGCGGTCGCGAGGGTGCGCTTCGTCGTACTGGCGCCGCTTATGCTCCATGGCTAGCTTCAGGTAGATGCCCGTCGTGGAAAGATGTTCGTGGCCGAGCAGCTCGCGCACGGTCTCCAGGTTGGCGTCGTTCTCGACCATGTGCGTCGCAAACGAGTGCCGCATCGTGTGCGGCGTCGCGTGCTTCTGTAGGCCGCTTACGTCGTAGATGTCCCGGAAGATGCGCCAGACATGCTTGGGCGTGAGGCAGCGTCCGTGGCGTCCTACGAAGAGCGATTGATCGTCGGTCCGAGGACGCACGCCGAGGTACGCCTGAATAGCGTGGGACGCCGCCTTGTTCATGAGGACGGTACGCTTCTTGTCGCCCTTGCCGGTGACTTCGATCGTGCGGTTGGCAAGGTCGACGTCGTGGATGCGGATCGATGCAACCTCCGCGCGGCGGATCCCGGTCGCGTAGAGCAGTTCCAGGATGGCGCGGTCGCGCAGGCGCTGGAAATCACTTCGCCCCGCGACGGACGTCCGGAGCAGACGCTCGACTTCGGCGACGTGCAAGTGCTCGGGCTTGCGGTCCGACATCCTCGGCCCCGGCACGTCGGCCGCCGGATTGTCGGCGCGTTGTCCCGACCACTTGAGGTACTTGTAGAACGTCTTCAGCGCCGAGAGCCGCCGTCGGATCGTGCGCGCGTCGACGCGGCGTTCGCCGGCGAGATACATGACGTACCGGCGCACGTCCGACATCGTCGCGCCAAGCAGTTTGCCCGGACCGAGCCATGCCGCAAAGTCCCGCTCGTCGCGCAGATAGGCATCGACGGTGAGCGGACTGCGGTTACGCTCGAGCGTCAAATATGCCACGAACGCGTCGAGGACGGCCTCGTCCGCGTCGCTGGCGCCCCCCCGCCTGGGCTTCTTGTTATGCGACATAATATGTGTTTTGTCGCATTAGCGGGCGAACCGCAAAACCCTTCAAGCGCCTTTACCCCGTGTGCTACGACCGGGCCTCTTCCTCCCGTCCCCCGCTGTCGCGTTCCTACTTTACCGCGGCATAGGCGCAGCCGGGAACGAGCACGTCCGCGATTAGTCGTGCGAGCGCATTGCGGCAAAGGAGCGCGAGAAGCGCGCCGCGCAGTCCGCCCGCTTCCGAACCCGTGCGAAGCTGCCAGCGATCGTAGATACGGGTAAAGCCGGCCGCACGCAGCATCCGGCGCGCCTTCCACGGGGTGAACCAATGAAGCGCAGGACGCAGCGTGTGCCCAACGAGTTCCGGTCTGCGTGCAGCGGCCCACGTCATGATGCGCCTCTTGAGCGCATCGGGGTACCACCCGAACGCCGGAAACCCGCGGATCTCGCTCTGCCGGGGACAGATGCTGCTCGCCGTATAGAACCAGAAGACGCCGCCGGGACGCAAGAGCCGGTGCGCCTCTGAGAAAGCGCGCTGCGCGTCGTCGACGTGTTCGATGACGCTCTTCGCGTGCACGACGTCGAACGAGCAGCCGGGCAGGGGCACGCACTCGGCGGTTCCGTCGACGAGGGCGACGGCTCTCCCGGCGCGTGCGGCCACCGCGCGAGCCGTCTCTCGCGCATCATGCCAAGGTTCGATACCCACCGCAGTATATCCGAGTCTCTCGCTCGCGATGAGAAAGAGCCCTTGCGCAGCGCCGATATCGGCGACGCTCGCTCCGTTGGGAAGCCGTGCCACCTTCTTCAGCCGTGAGAAGAGCCTCGCTGCGTGCGCGCTCTCCCCGTCGAGGGATTGCAGTGCCTCATCTATCGAAAGGCGTTCCGTCGCATGCATGCGTAAGCAATTGTCGCGGGTGCCGTCCCTGCGCGCATGGGGCTAGCGGAACCGGTGATCGGGACTAACGCACCAGCCAGAGCCACAGAATCGTCACCGCGAGCATCGGCGGAACGACGACGAGCCCCAGCTTCAGGTACTCGAGCGGGCGTACGACGACGCCGCGCTGACGCAGCGCTACCATCCACAGGATCGTTGCCAGCGACCCTGTCGTCGTCAAGTTCGGGCCGAGGTCGACGCCGGCGAGGAGCGCGTACGCGATGTGCGGCCACGAAGCGTGTGCCGTGGCGTACGACGCGCCCACAGCGACGGGTAGGTTATTGAGCAGGACGCTGAGCAGGGCCGCTCCGACGGCCGCCAGCGCAATACCTTGGAGTCTCCCGCGTGCCAGCGCGCCGTCGAGACCGCCGAGTGCCCAAGAGAAAAATCCCGCGTGTGCAATCGCGTCGACGAGGACGAAGAGCGCTGCCAAGAGTGCGAACGTGCTCCAGCTCACGCGACGAGCGACACGACCAACAGGAGCGCGCGCGGCAATGGTGGTCGCGACGGCGCCGATACAGGCGACTGGTCCGAGAGGGAGGTGCCATGCAAGGGCAACGACGTAGCCGCAGACCACCGTACAGGCCGTCAACAGCGTTCGCGCAGCCGTGGGCGGCGCAGGCCCTTCTTCTTCGTCGCATGCCTGCGTGTAGCGGCCGCGCAGATGCCGCCGGAATATGAAGAGGAAGAGCACCAAGTTGATCCCTATTGCGGCGAGCTGCGGCACTGCAAGATGTTGCAGGTACGCGGCGATATCGGGACGAGGCAGGACGATAACGTTCGCCGGGTTGGCAAACGGCAGCCCGAACGATGCGGTGTCGGCAACGAAGATGCATCCGAAGAGGAATGGCATCGCATCGATTCCACAGTCTCGCATCGCGCGGTAGACCACCGGTGTGAACACGATGGCCGTCGCATCGTTGGAGAGCAGCGCCGTCAGCAGGGCGCCCGCGAAAAATAGGACGACGAAGAGACGGCGAAGCGACCCTGCTCCGTAGCGCAGCACGAACCGCGCAACGAGCGCGAAGGCCCCGCTCTCCTCCGCCGCCGCCGAGATGCCCATGAGGCCGAGGATGAAAAGCAGGACGTTCCACTGCGAGCCTATAGCACGTAGGGCCGCGTGCCATGGCTCGGCCCCCGCGACGATGAGAATCGCCGCTCCGCCGCACGCCCATGTCCATTCGCGAGTGCCACGTGGACGTACGGCGGCCATGACCATCGCCGCAGCGGCGATGACGATTACCCAGAACGCTTCTTCTTCTCCTTAATCGGCGATGCAGGATCGCTGCCGTCCAGGCGTGCCGGATTCGCACGGGCAGGACTGAAGCCTCCATGCAATAGGGTCCGCGGGGCTGGTTTCGGACCGCCGATGGTCCGTCGCGGCCTCGGGACGACACCTGCGTACAATGCGTCCATGGGCGCAAAAAGTCGCGCGGTGTTCTCATGGGTTCTTTGGGCGATCGTGGCGCTTGTCTTCGCACAGCAGCTCGCCGGGATCGTTCGCGGCTATGGCGTTCCGGTGGCCGGCAATGATTTCCCGGCCTTCTATTGCGGGGGAAAGGCCGTGCTCGAGCACGCGAATCCCTACGCGGTAGAGCCCCTACGATCGTGCGAGCACGCGTTGCCGCACGGCTCCGATCTTCCGCAGCAGTACGTTACGCCCGCGCCGCTCCCGCCGTACGCGCTCGATCTCTTCGCACTGCTCGCCGAGCTGCCGTACCCGGTGGCTGCCGTCATTGCGTTCGCGGTGCTCTTGGCATGTGCCGTCTGGCTATCGTTGAGCCTGGCGCGCGTCACCCAGCTTCCGAGCGGTGCCATCGCATGCTCGTTGCTTCTCAGCGCAGGCCTCGCATCGATCGTCTTCGGACAGATTCCCATCGTCGCGACGCTCGCCGTCGTGCTCTGCGGCGCCGCGCTGCTGCGCGGCGACGATACGGTTGCGGCACTGTGGGCGGCAGTCGCGACGATCGAGCCGCACCTCGGTCTACCCGTGGCGCTGTCGCTCTTCGTTCTCCGTCCTGCGACGCGCGGCTGGCTCGTCGGATTAGGCCTCCTCTGTGCGGCAGCAGCCGTACTCGCGGTCACGCCGCAAACGGCGCTGCACTACCTCACGATCGTACTGCCCGCGCACGCTCACGCGGAACTCCTCACCGTCGATCAGTTTTCGCTCTCGCACGTCCTGGCGCGCTTCGGCGTGCCCTCCGGCATCGCGCTCCTTGCCGGATCGCTCTCGTACCTCCTCACCCTCGCGCTGGGGGTGGTCGCAGCGAACGCTGCGTCGCGGCGTCTCGGCGTTGCGGCTCTCGCGTACGTGCCGGCTGCGGCTGCCCTCTTCGCCGGAACGTTCGTACACCAGATACAGCTCGTGGCGGCACTCCCTGCGGCCTTTCTCTGCGTCGGCCGTGGAGCGCCCGCACTTGCATGGACCGGACGACTCGTCATTGCCGTGGTCGCCGCGGCGCCGTTTACGATTGCGTTAGAACATCGCCCGGTCATCGACGCGCTCGCACTCTTCTGCGCGGGCGGCGCGCTCGCCGGAGCCATTCCCAGAGGCGAGACGCTCTATTTTCGGCATACGTTAGGCGGCTTCGTACTCGCCGCAGCGTGCGTCGCGTTTCCGCTCGCCGTGCAGCACCTGCATCTGCCCACCTACGCCGCGCCAGCCCCGGTCGCACTCCCGCGCAGCAATGACGCGAGCGACAACTGGGGCGCCTATCTGCGCTCGGATCCACGCTACGCGACGCTCCGTCTTGGTGCCGAAGCATCGAAGATCCCCGTCTGGCTGGGACTGGCAGCGCTTATTCTCATGACGTTGGGCGCTGGCACGGTGCGTCAGGGTCAAAGGACTCAAGATTTGTGGGACTCGCGTCCGCGAATTACGCTCACAGAGTGACTGCTGGTCCCGCCCTCATAGGGCAGCCGCGAACTCTGCACGCCCTAGGCGCCGGCGCTACAGTCGAGAGGATGAGACGTCTGCGCGCGTTTGCACTCGCCGCTCTCCTTCTTCCGTGTTTGGCGGCTGCAAGCCACGCCGTCGCACGCGCTCAGGTCGATCAAGACAGCGAATCCGCTTCACCGTTCGCGATCAGCGATACATACCACATTCAAGGCGGAGACCAGATCGCCATCGCGATCGACGACGACCCGACGCTCGCGCAGACCATCACGGTTCTCGACGACGGAACGATCGAGCTGCCGCTCGTCGGAACACTCGATATCGGCGGCCTGTCTCCGGCGCAGGCTGCGCACGCGATCGCGTTACGGCTCTCGGCGTATATGCGCCATCCGCAGGTTGTCGTCTCCATCGTCAAAGAGGGCGTTCTCGAGGTCACCGTTCTCGGCGACGTCAAGACACCCGGAAAGTACGAGCTGCGTTCTCAAGGGCGCCTGCTCGATGCGATCGCAGCCGCCGGCGGCGTCGCCGACATCGACAACGGCGTCTACCCGGACGCACGCATTGCGACCCCGGGCGGCGGAGACGTGGCGACGATCTCGCTCGAAAATCTGCTCGACAAGGGCGACGTCTCGCTTGACGTGCCGCTCGAGCAAGGAGCCGTCGTCTACGTTCCCGGGCCGCTCACGTTTACCGTGCAGGTCCTCGGAGCGGTCGATCATCCGGGCGTCATCGTCATGCACGAAGGCGATCGGATCTCGATGGCGATCGCCCTCGCCGGGGATAGCAGAACCGCGAACTCGGACCTGAACCGCATCGCGCTCACGCGTCACTTCCCCAACGGCACCGTCGGAACGTACCGGGTCAATCTCTATCCCGCGCTCGAGCGCGGCGACGAACGGTACGACGTTGCGCTTGAACCTGGCGACGTGATCTTCGTCCCGGAGGCGGTCGGCCGAACGATCGGTGAGGGAATCTTCTCTGGGATCCTCTACTTGCTCGGATCCGTGCTCCACTTCTAGGTTAGGGAGGCTCACAAGAAATCCATGAGCACGTTAACGCTCGCGGAACGCGCACCCAACGAGACGACGGTCGGTGAAGTTCACGTCGCGCGTTTCGTACGCCCTTTCCGCCGGTACGGCGGCCTCTTCGTCCGCATCGCCGTCCTGCTTGCAGTCATCGGAACGTTGACGTTGCTCGTTCTGCCGCGTAGTTACACGGCCGAAGTGCGGCTCATCGCAGGCAACCCCAATCGCGACGCCACGGACATCGGCAGCGACGGCAGTTCCCCGCAGCAGCAAACGTCACTGCCCGTGCTCAACGCGCTCGTCATCGCGACGGGGCTGCAGTCGACGCAGACGTACGCCGAGCTCATGCAAGAGACCCCGGTCGCGCAGCGCGTCGTCCAGCGTCTGGATCTCCACGTAACGCCCGAGGCCTTGCTCGGCCACATTCGGGTAGCACCGATTAACGACACACCGATGCTCAGCCTCCGCGCGTCATGGCGCGATCCCGGCACGGCTGCGGCTATCGCGAACGATATGGCATCGGCCTTCGTGCAGCGCGAACGCGATCTCGTCGCACAGCAAGCCGATGCCGGAATCGCCTTCATCACGTCGCAGCTGCCGCGCGCCGAGCGACAAGTGCGCGAAACGAACTTTGCGGCCGCATCCTTTATGTCAGCCCATCATCTGACGGACGCGACGACGCAGGCGACCCAGGCTGCCACCGCGCTCGACGTCCTCGATCAGAAGATCGCGCAGACCGAAGTCGACCGCCGGCAGGCCCAGGCGCAGCTCTCTGCGATTCAAGGCGAGATCGTGCAGACGCCTTCAATGATTCCCGGGCAGGACGTCTCCGCGCCGAATCCGGTCGTGCAGGAACTTCGCCAGGAACTCGCGCTGCTGCAGGTACAGTATTCCGACGACGCCCTGCGCTTTACGAGCAGGCACCCCGTCATGGTACAGCTTCGGCGTAAGATTGCCGATCTTCAGTCGCGCATCGCTTCGTTACCCGGGACGATTGCGCAGTCGAACGCCGTCGAATCGAACGCCGTTGCCGTCCAGTTGCGCCAAGAAGCGGCGCAGCTGCAGGCGCAGGTTCAGGCCGATGTCGCAGCGATCGCCGCAATGGACTCCGAACGCCGCGCGATGCTTCCTTCGTTTCGGCAGATTCCTTCCACGACTGCGCGCCTCTCGGTGCTCCAGCGGCGCGCGAAGCTCGCCCAGGACGCATACTACGCGATGCTTCAGAAGTACGACGAGTTGACCGTCGCAAAGTCGACGGCGTTGAGCGATCTGACGGTCACGCAGCCCGCGTCGGCACAAAACGCAGTGCAGACGCCGAGCCTCAAGCTCGCCCTCGCGGCCGTCGTGCTCCTGGCGCTCGGCGCGGCATTTCTCGTCATCGTGCTTCTCGATCTCTTCGACAACCGCATCACCGACGAGCACGACGTGCAGGCGCTTTCGGATCTTCCCGTTCTCGGCCGCATCGACGACGCGTCCGACAGCCGTTCAGACGAGGATGAGGAGCAACGCCGCTTGCGTGTTGAGGCGGCGTACGACGAGATCATCGACGCGATGCGCTTTTTGGCGGCTCACCCTCCGCGCACGATCGCCGTCCTGAGCCCGTCGCCGGGCGATGGTAAGTCGACGATAGCAGCAAACCTCGCTCTCGCCCTCGCGGATCGCCACGGACCGGTACTCCTCGTCGACGGGGATCTTCGCCGGCCCGCGATCCACCGGATGCTGCATGTTGCGCAGGCGCCCGGCTTGAGCGATGCCCTCGAGGGCGGCTATACCCTGGAGCAGACCGTGCAGCATACCGCTGATCCAAACATCGACGTCCTCGCGGCTGGAATGGGCGTGCGCGACCCGGTTGCCGCTTTGGAGGCGGGACGTTTGCGGCGATTGCTGGCGACCGCCGGGCAAAAGTACGCACGCATCATCATTGACACCCCCTCGCTTGCACCCGTTCACGACGCACTCGAATCCGCGCGCGCCGTCGATGCGTCCGTACTCGTCGTCTCTTCGGGAGGAACGCGCACGAAGGAACTCGCGCGTGCGCTAGAGCGGCTCGCGCGCGCTGGAACCTGCAGCCTGGTCGGGTACGTTCTCAACCGTGCGAAGACGGCGAACGAGCGAATGGCGTACTATACGAAAGCGGAGCGTTCCGGAGCCGCATAGCAGCTCCTAACATCACCCGTCGAGCCGCGTGCCCCCGCGCCAACCGAGCAGCGTCGCTGCCATCTCCGTCCGATTTCCCGAGTTCGTCTTCGCGAGCAAACGCTTCACGTGATCGTTGACGGTCGTTTCACTGATAGAGAGCCGCTTCGCCATGGCTGGCGTACCGAGCCCGGAGAAGAGCAATGCGATGACCTCGAGCTCGCGGTTCGTGAGCCGGAACCGGCGCACTGCGTCGGCGAGCAGCGAACGGCTCTCGTACGGCTCGAGCACGAGTGTAACACCGTACTTGCGTCCGCGCTCGACCGGCACGACCCGCACGATGAGATCCGGCGAGGGCATAAAGGCCGCCTCGACGCGCTGATCGGCGTCACGCCAACCGACGGTGAGCTCGCGGACGGCGCGCTCGATCGCAGCGGGCAGCCTGCCCCCCGCGCAACTCCATCGCTCGATTCTGCGAAGGCGGTTTGCCTTGCTCACATACTCCACGTTCAGCGCATCGTCCAGGAGCACGAGGCCGGGTGCCTTGCGCGAACGCGCGCGTTCGAGATCGGTGAGCTCGCCTTCGAAGTGCGCCTGCGTGCCGATGGCGCGCAGCACCTCGGCGCGTGCTTCCGTGAGCACGAAGCAATCGTCGATGAGAAACTCGCCGGAATGCGCGTCGCGCAGGAGCAAAAGCGCGCCTTCGCCGCCGCGGTCATCCTCAAGATGGACGGTCAGCCCGTGCCGATAGGGTTCCGTCCGCGTTGCAGGCGGCCCGATGGCGGCGAGGGGTACCAAGGAGCGTCGCGCCGCAACCTCGGCGCGCACCATTCCCAAGCGTTCGGGAACGACGTGCGGATCGCCGGAGAGAAACTCGCCGATCACCGCTTCCTTGCGGCGATACGAGAACGCCCACGCATCCGTGGGAATGAGCGTCGCGTACGCATCGATAACGGCTTGCAGCCGCCTTCCCTTGGGAAAGTGGATCGCCACGCATCGCAACGACGCGATGATGTCGCGCGCCGCGGTGCCGCGGTTCATCTCAAGCCACCCATTGGAGTTCATCATAGCGGAAGTCGTGCGCGCGGTACCGCTCGACCTAATGCAGTCCGGGAAAGAGTTCGTAAAGATTGGTTCCGTCGAGGGGCTAATGGTCCCGTTGCAAACCCGTGCCGTCGCGCTTTTCCCCCAGACCGGAGGGTATCTGTGCGAGAGCACGCTTGTTATAAACCAACCAGGAACCCAAACGCTGGGCGCACGCTACTAAACCGGTCACGACGGCGTGGTGCAACGTATCTACCGAAGATAGGCCTTTTGGCCTGGAGAGAAAACGCATGCCTTTGACGACCACGAAGACTCGCATCTTCATCATCGAGGAACAAGCGCTCTTCGGAAAAGCGCTCTGTCAGCTCTTGGCCGCGGAGCCGACATTCGAGGTTCTCGGCGATCTGCCGCGTGTCGATCCGGCCTCCCCGCCGCGCGTCGCGGCCGACCTCATCGTGCTCGATCTCAACGGGCCGTCGATCGACTACGGCGACGAGATCGCACGCTGCAGACAGGTCTTCGGAAAGGCTCGCGTCTGCGTGCTCTCGACGCAGCTGCGTCCCGAAGTCATGCAGCGATGCGTCGCCGCCGGTGCCGACGCCTACCTCGCCAAAGACGTTTCGCCGAGCGAGCTGATTCGCGCGGTCAAGACGGTCGCCGGCGGCGAGAGCTACGTGGACCCGCGCGTCGCCGGCTCCTTGCTACGCAAGAAGCTCCTCTCGGACGGACGCTATGCGAACGACGAGCTGTCGGAACGCGAGGGGGACGTCGTGCGCCTCATTGCCCAAGGCTTGTCAAACAGGGAGATCGGACTACGCCTCTGCCTGTCGGAAAAGACGGTGAAAAATCACGTGAGCCGGATACTCTCGAAGCTGAACATCTCGGCGCGAGCGCAGGCAGTCGTCTATGCTATCCGGATGGGACTCGTGTGATGACCTTCAGGACCCATGCGCAGGGCCCTTGGCCACTGTGGAGCATCGACGGAGCCCCGTACGCTACAGGAGAGCATGAGCTTCCCTCACGACCGCAAGGACTGACGTCGCGTGAGAACGTACGTCGTCGAGCCGCAGCAGATATTCGTCCCGAGTCTCCTGGCGCTCTTGCAGGAGTCCGGGTGTTCGATCGTTCGCGTGCAGAGCGCCTTGGATCCGCTCGACGTCGTGCGGGCCGGGCCCCAGATGCTCTTCTTCGACGCCGACACGATAGACCAGGCCGGCACACGCGCGCTGCAGTTTCTCATCGATTCCATGCCGAAGCTAGGTGTCTGCGTCTACGCGCGCACCGCCCCCGGCGCATTGAAGCCTCGAGAATCCACGCGCATTCTTCATGTGCAGAAGTCTGCGTCTCATGAAACCCTGCTCGGCATTCTCGGACGCTTTACCGCCGGCAGGTGAGAAATGCGCGGACCGCCGCGCAGACGGATTCTCGAAAATTAATAAGAGGGAACGCTACGCTCTATGATGTTTTGGAAGTTTCAGGGTCAGCGAGCCGATGCGGCGCAGCCGCCGGCACAAGCCACCGTACCTGCGGCGGCATCGCCTACGCCCCAGCAGCACACGGCGCCGCCGGAGGCAGCGCCGCCCCCGCAGCCGCAGACACCGCCCCAGGTCGCACGCGAACCTGAGCAGCCAAGCGCGCCGCAAGAACCAAACGGTTACGAGCAGGCATCGGAGCGCACGATGCACTTTCTGGCAGACGCGCTCGGCATTGCAACCTGGGTTCTCTTTAAGAACCAGAGCGGTACGCTCAGCGTCGTCGCCGGCATCGGCGACTACCAGCGTTACCTCCCGTCGAGCCAACTTTCCATGGGGCGCCTCTCAGATATCCCGACGATCAATTTGCTCGGGGCGGAACTTCCCGTAAATGCGAACGGCGGCATCGATCGTCGCCAAGGCGGCGTCGATCCATCGAGTGTTGCGCCGTTCGGCCTGCCGCTCGTCGACGCCGACGGAAAACTCTTCGGGATCCTCTGCGCGCTCGGTGACGGGGTCGCAGGGCCGTGCGACGCACCGGCGCGAGCCGCACTCGACTACGCCGCGTCCATGCTCGTTGCGGTCGTTCGGACTGAACTCACGCTCGAAGAGGCGACGCGCCGCACGGAACGGGCTCAGGCCGACGCTTTGGTCGATCCCCTCACGGGATTGCACAATCGCCGCGCCTGGGATCAGCTTCTCGCTACGGAAGACCAGCGGTGTAAGCGTCACGGGTACGACGCGGTCGTGTTCGTCGTTGATCTTGACGGTCTCAAAACGACGAACGATCGCTTCGGCCACGAGAAGGGCGACGAGCTCATCAAGAATGCCGCAACGGCTCTGGAACGATGCGTACGACGCACCGACGTCGTGGCACGCGTCGGGGGCGACGAGTTCTCGATTCTTGCCGTGAAGTGCGATGCAAACGCTGCTGCGCGGATCCGCGAGCATATTGAGTCGACGCTGCTGCGCGCAAACGCACCAGCGACCGTCGGCTTCGCCGTGCGTTCTGAGGCCGGCGAACTCTTCGAAGCATGGCGGCAAGCCGACGGCGCCATGTACCACCGCAAGCGCGGCAATCCTCGCAGAGTGCAACGAGTGGTAGACGAGCCGAATGCGGTCACGACGCCACAAACGGAGCCGGCATCACCGGACGCGCAAACGCCGTCGCCGGAGCCTATGGCGCCGCCTCTTCCTGCAGTCGCGCAGGAACCTCCAAGTACACCATCGCCCGCGACAGTGCAACAAAACATCGAGACGTCGGTCGTGACGCAGATTCTCGAGAAGGTTCTGCCGGCGCTCATGGCCGGAGTTCATAAGGCGACGATAATGGTACCCGGGCAAGCGGAATACACTGCCGCCACGCCTCCTGCCGCCGCGCCTGCGCCGGTAATCCCCCCGGCTGCCTCGACCGAACAGCCCGCCCAGGCTGAGCCGGAGCCGCCGACAGCCGAGCCACCCGCTGCACCGCCGCCGGACGTA